>JAFDDG010000005.1 GCA_019310965.1 Deltaproteobacteria bacterium | reverse complement strand
ACCGCGCCCCCCAGCATGCCCATCAGGTCGGAGTAGAGGCAGAGCAGCGGCATCATCAGCATCAGCGCCAGCATCCGCGGCAGCACCAGGAACTCTATGGGAGGGACGCCCATGGTGGAGAGGGCATCGATCTCCTCGTTGACCGTCATGGTGCCGAGCTGGGCCGCGAACGCGGCACCGGTTCGCCCGGCCATGATGATCCCGGTCATCATCGCGCCCATCGAGCGCGCCATCCCGATCCCGACGAGGTCCGCGACGAAGATCTGGGCGCCGAACTGCGCGAGCTGGACGGCTCCGACGAACGCGAGGATGAGGCCGACCAGAAAGCTGATGAGCGTCACGATCGGGAGTGCGCCGGCGCCGCATTCCTGGATCGTGACCATGAGATCAGAGCGGCGATAGCGCGCCTTCCCGCGCACGAAGCGTCCGAGTGCGATGCTGATCTCGCCGAGGAAGCGGACCATCTCGCCGCCGTCCGCTCGCGCCTGGTTGGTGGCGTTGCCGATCCGTTCCAGGAACGACTCGCGCACCGCGGTACGGCGCGCTCCCGCGCGCTCGGGGACCGCCGTCGCCAGGTCGAGTAGGCGACGCATTCCTTCCGGAAGCGAATCACTGTCGACGGTTGCCCCGGATGAGGTCGCCGCCTCGAACACCTTCAGAAGGAATGTCAGGAGTGCGGTGTCCCACTTCGCGACGTCGGCCACTTCGAATGCAACACGGCTCACACCGCCGGACGCGAGCGCTGCCGTGATCTCGCCCGAATCGGGTGCGGCGCCGCGCAGGGTCCAGCTTCCCGCGAGACGCACGACGAGCCCGCCCGCGTCGTCGCGGTCCACCCGAAAAGAGGCCGGGCTGGCGAGGGTGTCGGACGCGGCCATAGCTTCCACCGGGGAGGTTATCACCGATCCGAGTGTGAATGTCCGCCCTCGTCTCCACCTTGTGCTCGCGGCCGCAGGGTCGGGTCGCTCAGGGCGCGCGCCGAGAAGGCGGCGGAGAGTGGATTGGCGGACAGGCCGTGGCCCAGGACGCTCAGGGTGACGGTGCAGACGACGGTGGCGGCGAGGGTGTCCGAGCCCGTGACGTTCTGACCCATGGCGATGACGACGAAGACGATGCTCGCAAGGCCCCGTGGACCGAACCATCCCAGGAAGAGCTGCGCATCCCAACGCATGCCGATCCCCAGCAAAGAGAGACTGACCGGCAACATCCGGATGACGGTCAGGCTGAGCAACGAGTAGGTGACGATGCGCCAGTCCAGATCGCCGATGTATTTCCCGACGACTGCCGTGCCGAACATCACCCAGGTAAGCAACGAGAGCAGGTTTCCGCTCCCCTCGGCGCGGCTCATCAGGAGTTCCTTGTGCTGTTTCACGAGCCCGCCGAAGGCGAGCCCCCCCGTGAAGCAGGCGATGAAGCCGCTGCCGCCAGCGGCCTGGGCCACACCAAAGCAGGTCAGGGCCAGGACAACCACGGGGATCTGCGTCCAGGGCTCCTCGATCCAGCCCCGGTCGGCGGACGCCCGGAGGGCGTAGCGGCCGGCCACGCTCAGCCCGACGCCCACGCCGAGACCGATGCCGATCTCTTCTGCCACCAGTCCCAGCGCGATCTCCGCGGCACTCCCGTCGGTGCCAGCGGCGAGGGCGAGAAAGGTAAAGAGGATTGGGACGCAGATTCCGTCGTTGAGGCCGCTTTCGACGTTCAACGCCTCGCGGACCGGCGCCGGCACCGCCTCGTTCGTCACGACGGCCTTGCCGAGCGCGGCGTCCGTGGGCGCCAGAATCGTGGCCAGGATCGCCACCGTGAACAGCGGCAAATCCGGAAAGAGCAGCATCCCGACCCCGAACCCGAATGCGAGCGTCAGCGGCAGGCCGATCAGGAGCATGCGCTGCGGAATGCGAATACTGCGCCGTAGCGTGGCCAGGTCGGCGTTGGCGGAGTCGGTAAACAGCACCAGGGCGAGAGTCAGCTCTGCCACGATCCGCATCTCTTCGCCCTGGACGCTCAGGTCGAGCAGACCCAGGACATGCGGGCCCGCCAGGATGCCGAAGGCCAGGAAGATCACGGGCCCGTTGACCGGAGTTCTCTCGACGCGAGTCGCGACCACGCCGTAGACGAAGGCGAACGCCGAGAGGACTGCGAGGGTCAAGTACATCTGGCTCCCCTGCTACCGGGACGATTGCACAGTTCGCATCGAGAGGGGACCCGCGGCCTCCTATGCGGCTGGCGCCTCGCGCTCGGCCGCCATGCGGTGGATGACGGTCATCACGATTGCCGTGGTCCAGCCGAACATGATCGTGCCATTCGCGGCTTGAAAGGAGGCGAGCAGGCGCCACCCGCGATCCAGCGTGATGTCGCCATACCCCAGCGTCGTGAAGGTGACGGTGGAGAAATAGAGGGCCGTCTCCAGGTCCGGAATCGCTCCGACCGCCAGGTAGACGGCAGCCCACGTACCGGTCTCCAGCAGCGCGGCAATGAACATCATCAGCACCACCGCCGAGATCAGAGACACCCTCGTAACCGGTGATCGCCCCCCCCACGTGCTCGCGTGTGTCATCCGGAGCACCCGGAATACCACAGCCGTGAACCAGGCGTGGATCGCCGTCGTGATGAGAATGAGAACGGATCCAAACGCGACTTGCACGAGCACGAATTCACCTCCCAACTTCTGAGGTCTTGCTTCGGCCTGCGCGCGCAGGAGCACAGACCTGGGTTCGGCAGCGACGGCCGCACATCAGCCAGCCAGCCACCGCTCGATGGCGAGCTGTCGCGTCGCCAGTTGGCGACGCGAATCGAGATGGACGAGAAACGCCTCGCGCTCCTGGGCGTCGAGCGAGAGCCGTAGCTCGGGTCCTGCTCGAATCTCATCGAGACGCTCTTCGACCGCATCGCGCGCCTCCGCGAGATCAGGGCCCGGCGGAGCGGCATCAACCCGCAGGCTCTCGGCAGCGGTCTCCAGGCTCGCGAGAAGCGCGTCGTCGAGGCGTGCCAGCGCCTCGCGCAGGTCCGCGAACTCCTCTCCGCCTCGTGCCAGGAGCGCCGGCGTCTGGTTCGGAGCCCGGACGTGAGCAGCAAGGACGACGTCGAAGAGATCCTGGGCGAGGGCGAGCAGCTCACCGCGGCGCTCGTCATCGAGCGCGTGCTCGACCGGTTCGTGGCGGGCCTGGTTGTGAAGGGAGCCGAGCTGCGCGAGCTGCCTTGCGTAGTCAGCAAGGAAGGCTGCAGCCAGCTGCCGCCGCTCCACCGGGACCGCGGCGGTATCCCGCTCCCGAAGGGCCCCTCGGCAGCCTTCGAGCTGCACGGCGACGCGCTCGCGAAAGAGCCTCGTCGCGGTCGCGGGCCAGAGCAGCCGCGTCGCGAGCCACCCCACCCCGAGCCCAACCGCGATGTAAGAGATCGTGTTGTAGGTACCGTAGACGTCGGTTGGCGCGGCGAGCCCGCTGAAGATCGGAAGGATCGCCACCAGCCCCCCGATGCTCGGCAGCATGGCGAGCTGTGGATGGACCGCGGCGACGTAGGCGAAGACGCCCGCAATCGCGGCGGGATACACGAGACCCAGCGGTAGGCGACCCGCGTGGGGAATGACGAACACGAGGGCAAGATCGGACAGGAGCCAGCCGAAAAGCACGATCCCGGCGAGGAGGCCCACGCTCTGCGTCACGCCGCCCCGCGTGGGCATCGCGGCCACCATGAAAGCCATGGGAGCGACCATCGTATTGATCTCCCA
The DNA here is from genome assembly GCA_019310965.1 of Deltaproteobacteria bacterium. Lineage (GTDB taxonomy): Bacteria > Myxococcota_A > UBA9160 > UBA9160 > SMWR01. The sequence goes on along the minus strand of JAFDDG010000005.1, from coordinate 78,512 downwards.
GCCAAGGACCATTGGCACGACGAAAGCGCCACAGACCGCGATGGCGGTGCGCAGGGCGATCTGGACCCGAAACGGATCCATTCGGAAGCCGTGCGCGGCCGGTGCCGGCGGACGGACCAACGCAAGGTCCCGCGAAGTCTCCAATTGCAGCCGCACGAGGTCCTCCTCGAGTGTGCGCAGCGGCGCTACGAGGTCGCGCAGCCCAGCCGCCCGACCCTCGAACGATGAGCGAGCCCCCGCTCGCTCGCGGAGGCGTTCGCTCTCGGCCTCGACCGCCAAGACCGCGTGCTCGACGCCGGCCGCGAAGGGTGACGGCGAGCGGTTGGTGGCAAGGGCGTCGGCGACCTCGTCGAGGGCAGACTCCACACAACGGCCGAGCTCCGAGAGCGCTGCCGCGATGGGAGTGGGGATCGAGCCGGCCTCGACATCCAGTGGTAGCCGCAGGATCCGCATGCGAGACGCCGCGGCCTCCAGCAACAGGGCGATCTGCGTGAGGGTCGTCACGCGCGCTTGCGAGACGCCGACCTCCGTGCGCACGGAGTCGATCATTCCCAGCTGCGCGACGAGCGGACTCGATGCTGACTTCTCACCTTTGGTGTGCACGCCCGATGGCGCCTCGACGGCCCGCCGCAGTGCTCCCGCCAGCTGCCGGGCGCTCTCGGCCAGGCTGTGTCGCAAGCTCGGCTCCGAACGCGGGGACCAGAGCAGCGAGTCCACCGTGCATACGATGAGAATGCCGATCCCCACCATCGACGCCCGCTCGAACGCGAGGGTTTCCACATCGTCCGCTCCGGCCATGGCGTCTCCGAGGACGATCGCGGTGGTGAAGGCCCAGACGAACCAGGCGTACTGGTAGCGGGAGCCCGTCCAGCCGTAGGCGGCCACGGCCTGGACGAGGAAGAGGCTGGCCAGCAGCAGCGGCGGGTCCTGGGCGTAGAGGCCGAAGAGGAGAATCGCGGTGAAGAACGCCGCCGACGTACCGACCGCCCGCAGGAACCCCTTGAAGAGTGACCCGCCCGCCATGGGCTGCATCACCATCAACACGGTGATCAGGATCCACTGCGACTGGTTGGTGACGAGGCCCGGGGCGTGCCCGATCCAGATGGCCGCGGAAACGGCGGTGGCATAGCGAAGGGCGAACGCGGTGGCGGGCGAGACGCGCGCGACTCGCGCGAAGGTGCTGCCGAACAGCGGAGAGTGCTGGACAGCCTGGGCCATCTGTCTACGCGAAGGTCGCGGTCAACTTCCGCGGCCCTCGTCCTTCGAGTCCACGTCCCCGGTCGCGTCGATACGCACCGCGGCGCGCATCCCTTTGCGGAGCAGATGGTTGGGATCGCGGTTCACGAAGGTGATGCGCACGGGGAAGCGCTGCGCCATGCGCACCCAGTCCACCGTCGGACTCACGCTGGGAACGCCGTCCGGGCCCACCTCCCCTTCACTATCCGGCTGCTCCACGCCCCAGCCGATTCCCTGGACGAGTCCGTCGAAGCGGACTCTCGAGTAGGCCGGAAGATAGACGCGTGTCGACTGACCGGTTCGGATCTCGCGAAGCTGGGTCTCCTTCAAATACGCCACGATGCGCCAGGAGTCCGTGTTCACGAGGGAGAGGATGGGGCTACCGACGTTGGCGTAGCTTCCGGGGCTCAGGGCGAGATCGGTGACGTACCCGTTCACCGGGGCGACGACGCGCGTGTAGCTGAGCTGGAGCTCGGCGCCCTGGAGCTGCGCCAGGGCGGCTCGCACGTCCGCGTTGTCCTCGCCCGACTCGCCGAGCTGGTGCTGGGCCTTGGTGAGCTGCGCGCGGGCGTCCGCCAGACCCGCGCGCGCGTCGTCCAGCCCGGCCCGGGCCTTGTCCCGGTCCTGGAACGGAATGGCACCGACCTTCGCAAGCGGCTCGACGCGTCTCCATTGCGTCTGGGCGAGCCGCAGTCTCGCCGTGGCTTCCTGGACCTGGGCCTCAGCGCTGGCCACCTGGTCGGCCAGCGCGCTCACGTTCTGGCCGGTCTTGTCGAGCTCCGCTCGGGCCTTCTCGACCGCGATGACGAAGGGTCGCGGGTCGATCTCGAAGAGCAGATCACCGGCCCCGACGGCCTGGTTGTCCTCGATGGGGAGGTTCACGATGGGGCCGGCCACCTGGGCGACGATTCCCACGACGTCGGCGTCCACGTAGGCATCGTCGGTGCTCGGATAGCGCTCGGAGTGGCGGTGGTAGAGGGCCACCAGGATCGCCGCCACTGCCATTGTGACGGCGATGATTCCAATGCGCCGGGCTCGGTTCACAGGACCTCCCTAGAAGCCGCTGAACGAGATCCACCAGATCAGCAGGCCCACCACCACGGTGAGGCTGCAGAAGAGGAGTCCCGACTGTGCTAACTCGCGCTGTCCGGGTCGACGCCCCAGCCACCAGACGAAAGAATAGGCGGCCACGAGGCCGACGATGGCCGAAATCAGCCAGCCCGGAAAGTAGACTCCGAGCACGTTCACGGTGGGGGCGCACCCGAGCGCGGTCGCCAGGCCCAATGAGCCGGAGGTCGTCCCGACTGCTCGATATGCCGGATGTGCCGCTCGCTCCGACAGCACTCTCCCTCCTTCCAGGCACGCGATCGTTCGCGTACGGTGGTTGCCATCGTATCAGTCTGAGTACCGCGCCGGAGCCCGCAGCAGGAGCCTAATCTGCGCCAGGAGGTGTCCATGCGAACCCTACGAACCCTGCGATCCAGCGCTGCCCTCTGGCTCCTGGCGGCATCGATCCCGGCCGTTGCCGGCGGCGCCGATCCAAAGCTCGGCCTCGCCCAGGCGGCCCGCCAGGCCCTCGAGGCCAATCTCGACCTCGCGGCCCGGCGCCGGGCCCTGGCGGCCGATCGCGAGCAGATCGGGATCGCGCGGTCGACCCTGCTGCCACAGGTCAACCTCGGCAGCCGGGCGCAGATCCTCGAGGACCATCGCGCCGACGGCACCACCAAGGAGTCGATTCTCGTGGCAGCTGGCGTCACCCAGGTGATCTATGACGAGACCAACTGGGCCGACTTCCAGATCCAGAAGCACACCCACGACGAGCAGACGGCGCAGTTCGAGTCGTTCCGGCTCGGAGTGGTCGAGGACACCGCCAACACGTTCCTCGCGCTGAACCGGGCCCGGGCCCACCTCGACATCCAGCAGCGGAACCGCGACCTCACGGCTCGAAACCTCGAGACGTCGCGCGCGCGCATCGCGGCGGGCTGGTCCAGCGAGCGCGAGGTGCTGCGCTGGCAGAGCCAGCTCGCGTCGAACGACACCGATGTGGTGGCGGCCCGCACGCAGGTGATCGTGAGCACCTTCGAGCTCAACCGCGTGCGAAACCGGTCGGCGGAGGAACCGATCGCGGCGATCCCGGCGGGCGTCGAGGAGTACGGGTTCGTGTACGCGCGCAAGCGGATCGCCGACGCCATCGCGCAGCCCGAGGGCGATCGCAGGTTGCGGGACCTCCTGGTCCGCGTGGGGCTCGGCCGCTCGCCCGAGCTGGCGGCGACCGACGCGGCCATCGGCGCAGCGGAGCGGCAGCTCGCCGCGAACCAGCGCGCCTTCTGGGTTCCGTCGTTGAGCGTGGGCGCGGCCGTCGACCATCTCGCGTACGTGGACTCCGGCAGTTCGGACGTCGACTTCGACGATACCGAGTGGACCGTCGCCGCAGATCTCACGTTTCCGCTCATCGCGGGAGGCGCGAAGTTCATCCAGCTGCACCAGACGCGAGAGATCCTCTCGAGCCTGCGAATCCAGCGGCGGTCGACCGCGCAAAGCATCGATCAGGGCATCCGCGCCGCCCTCGCGGCCGCGAGCGGCACCTACGAGAACCTCGCCTTCACGCGTCGTCAGGAGGCCGCGGCGCTCCGCAACTTCGAACTCGTGAACGAATCCTACGTGTTGGGCATGGCGTCGATCCTCGGCCTTCTCGACGCTCAGGCCCAGCTATTGTCCGCGAACCAGGCGGTCGCCGATTCCAATTACGATTTTCTCGAGGCCCTCATCGGCGCAGAGAAGCAGATCGCACTGTATCCGTTCCTCGAGCCCGAATCCGAGATGACGGAGCTGCTAGACCGCATCGAACAGCAGCTATGGGTGCAGCCCTAGGGGACCGCAAGTTCGCGAGCCATCGAAGAAGCGGCCAGAGTTCCGACGCGCGTTCGCAGTGAAATCCCGCACCGCGGACTTCGCTTCTTCGGCTTGGGCTTGTTGCGCCGGTTTTGCGCCGGTGCGCCGGCAACGTGTCCCATCCTGGCCGCTCCTGACCGGCTGTGGCAGTGCAACAAGCGCAAGCCAGCGGCCTAACTGGCAAGGGTGCGCCTTCCTGAACCGTGCGTCGGAGGTTCGAGTCCTCCCGGGGGCGCCAGAAATTTCGGCACGGCGAGAATTGCGAGCCAGCCTCTCATGCTTCACGCAACTCCTGCCGCCTGCCGCAAGACGGCGAAGGAGCGCTCCAGACACTCCGCGTAGAACGCCGGGTCGGGAAGCTGCTTGCGGCAGGCGGTCAGCGTGACGGTCAGCGTCCCGGCATAGCTCAACACCACGTGAAAGAGCCCGAGGCCGTCCAGGGGAAGGCCCAGCCCGTAGTTCGCGACCAGGCGCGCCTGGGTCATGTAGAGCGGCACCTGCGGCCCCGGAATGTTGGTGACGACGCAGTTGGCGACGGGGTTCAGCACGTGCATCAGGCTGGTGCTCGCCACCAGGCGACCGGCCGCACCGGCGAGCGCGCCGGGCAGGAACTGCGTGACATCCGTGAGCGAACGAGCGCCGATTGCGTTGCTGGTTTCCTTCGAGCTCCGCGTGGCTTTGTGGATGGCGGCGAGCCGCTCGAGGGGGTCTTCGATCTCGGTGTGGAGAGCGACGAACATGCCCGACACCTGGTTGCCGCCCGTCCCCTTCTCCGCCTCCGTGCGCACCGAGATCGGCGCGAAGGCTTTCAACGACTCGCGCGGCAGCTCGCCGTGGGCGTCGAGGTAGTGCCGCAGCGCACCACTCACCACCGCGAGCACCACGTCGTTGACCGTGGCGCCCGGCACCTGCTTGCGAATGGCCTTGACCTGAGCGAGCGAGAAGGCGCGGCCCTCCACGACGCGATGGGGGGTGACCTTGTCGTTGAAGCGCGTGCGCGGCACGCCGCCTTCGGCCGGCTCTTCGGACGCGGGAGGAGAAACGAAGAGCTTGCGCAGGGCCGGCGGCGCCACGTCGCCGAGAGCCTGTGCAAAGCGCAGGGGCTGACGCACGCTGTTCAGGGTGGTTCGCGCAGCCAGCTCGAGCCACGACGGTGCGCTCTCCGGCACCCACTCTTCTTGTGCGGGCGCCGGAACCGCAGCGGGGTCGAGGTCGTGGATGGCCGCCGCGATCTCGATCCCGGAAACTCCGTCGATGGCGGCGTGGTGGATCTTCGTCAGGATCGAGAAGCTGCCCTCTGGCAACCCCTCGACCCCGTCGAGCCCCTCGATCACGTACATCTCCCACAGCGGCTTGGCGAGATCCAGCGGGCGCGCGTGGATCCGCGCGGCCTGGATGCAGAGCTGACGCCAGTCGCCGGGCTTCGGCAGGGCGATGTGGCGCACGTGGAACTCGAGGTCGAAGTCGGAGTCCTCGATCCAGTACGGATGGTCGAGGCCGAACGGCACCTCCACCAGGCGTTGTCGAAAGCAGCGCGCGAGGTGGAGGCGCGATTCCAGGTTCTGCAGGATGCCCTTGAACGTGACGTGCGCATTCGGCGCAGACGACTGATCGTAGATCGCGAGATTGCCAATGTGCAGCGGCGCGCTCCCGGTCTCCAGGTTCAGGAACGTCGCATCGAGTCCGCCGAGCTGCTGCACCGAGTCTCCTCGTCTGCTCCCATCGTCACCGCGCTCAGCGCGGCGTGACGTAGCGCTCCCGATAGGAACCAAAATCTCGCTCGATGCCCTCTTCACTCAGCCCGAACTTCGCGAGCGTGTAGTCATGAGGCGGTCGTTTTTCGCGGGCATTTTCCTCGGTCCACTGGCGCATCTGGTCTTCCGCAAACGGCGTCAACGACTTTCCGAGGAAGGCGTAGATGCGATTCACCGCGCCGATCGGGTCCTTCAGAGAATCGAGGAATTGGATGTCGAGAAAACGATCGTCGTGGCCCGCCTCGCGGAACGCCATGCAGGCGTTCACACTGTCGCAGAAGATGCGGGACCACTGCTCGCCAGCGGACCGCGCATCCGGAGCGTCCGCACCCAGCTGCCACACATAGTGAACCATGCTGCAGATCGAGGGGATCGACTGCACCGGGTCGCGGTGGGTCTGCACGACGCTCACATCCGGGAACGTCTCGAAGAGAAGCTCCATGTCCTTCATGTGCGCCGGCGCTTTCAACACCCAACGCTCCCGGGCGCGGCCGAGCCTGCGGTGCTGCCATTGGAGGAGCTGCAGCATGCGCTTGAGCACGGCGTAGGAGGGACGTTGACTCTGCTGGAGCCGCCATGCGCCAAACTTCGGGATGTCGACATAGGACTCGGCCATCTGCGTGAGGAACGACTGCTCCATCAGCATGAGCTCTTCATCTGGCTGGCAGGCATCCCAGGGGTGCACGGACGCCAGTTCAGGCACGAACTCCAGGGTCTGGGCAACCTCCTGCTTGCCCTGCTCGATGCGCGGGTCCGGCGACGCCCAGTCCCAGTCGAGCGGAGGCACGGGAAAGCGGGTCTCGTACCAGAGTGCACAGTCAAAACTAGGATCCGAGGCGATGACGCGGTGGAGCATCGTCGTGCCCGTGCGGGGAAGACCCACGATCACCAGCGGCGCGACGATGCTCTCCTCGAGAATCTCGGGATGCTTCGCGAACCAATGCTCCGCCCGGGCGCGAGTAGTGAGCAGTTCGATCACGCGCTGGCGCTGCGCGCCGCGCCCCGCCGCGTTGAGACCCGCCTCGCCGTCGAGCGCCGCACAGGTGCGTTCGAAGGGCTCGCGAAAACCCTCGTCGCCGAAATCGTCGAGGCCGGTCTGCTTCGTGGCCTCCTGCAGCAGGGCTCGAGGATCGAGAGACAGTCCATCCATGCCGAGATGATACGATGCCTGCCCCCCACCATGGTGAATTCCTCACGAAGGGGAAGAAGCGAGGCAAGCGATGCAGCTCCAGGACCAGAAGATTCTCGTCACCGGGCCCGCCGGGCAGATCGCGTTCCCGCTCGCCGCTCGACTGGCGAAGCACAACGAGGTCTGGGGCATCGCGCGCTTCAGCGACGCCGAGGGGCGCGAGCGCTGTGAAAAGGCCGGAATCCAGACACGCGTCGTCGACCTGGCGGAGCCGAGCTGGGGCGACCTGCCGGACGACTTCGACTACCTGCTGCATCTCGCAGCGGTGATCGTCCCGGGCCACGACTACGACACGAGCCTGCGCATCAATGCGGAAGGCACCGGCCGCGTGATGAGCCGCTTTCGCGACGCCAAGGCGTGCCTGATGATGTCGACCTGCGGAGTCTACGCATCGCCGGCGGACGGCAGCCGCGCGGTGCTCGAGAACGACCCGCTCGGTGGCAGTCACCAGCCGTACGCGCCGACCTACTGCATCTCGAAGATCGGACAGGAGGCCGTGGCGCGCTTCGCAGCCACCGAGTTCGGCCTGCCCACCACGATCGCGCGCATGAATGCGGCCTACGGCGACAACGGCGGGCTGCCCGCCATGCTGGTTCCGGCGATTCTGGCCGAACACCCGATCCCGCTGCTGCCGGGCCACTCGATCGCCTGCCCGATTCACGAGGACGACATCTTCGACCACACCCCGGGCCTGCTGGCCGCCGCTGCGGTTCCCGCCACGATCACGAACTGGGGCGGCGACGAGCCGGTCGACATGGCCGAGCTATGCCGCTGCATCGGCGAGCTGGTGGGCAGAAAGGTCAGCTTCGTCGAGTCGGACGACGGCATCCATCAGTACCGACTCGATCCGACCCGGCGCATCGAGCTGGCGGGCCCCTGCAAGGTGCCGTGGCGCGAGGGCCTGCGCCGCATGCTGGAGGCGCGCCACCCCGAAGCGCTGGCCTGACCCCGCCTCCGATGGCTGCCCGTGCCTCCAGTCATGGGATAGGATGCCGCACGCTTTTGGAGAGCCCGACACCACCACCCACCCCCGAGCGGGGAGGAGTCCGCCATGCCCGATGTCGTGATCGTCGAAGCCGTCCGCAGCCCCCTCGGCAAGCGCAGGGGCGGCCTCTCCGCCATGCACTCGATGAACCTGCTGGCCAGCGTGCAAGCCGCGCTGATCGAGCGCAGTGGCATCGATCCGCTCGAGATCGGGCAGGTGGTCGGCGGCTGCGTCGGCCAGGCGGGCATGCAGGCAATGAACGTGACGCGCAACGCTTGGCTCTCGGCGGGGCTGCCCATCGGCGTGGCGGCCACCACCGTCGACGCCCAGTGCGGCTCCTCGCAACAGGCCGCGAACCTGGCCTACGCGCTGGTCGCCTCCGGCGTCGTCGACGCGGCCGTGGGCTGCGGCGTCGAATCCATGAGCCAGGTGCCGATGGGCGCCACGATCCCCAAGGACCGATTCGTCGGCAAGCCGGTGACGAAGAGCTACTGGAAGCATCACGAGTGGACCTCGCAGTTCGAGGCTGCCGAACGCATCGCCAGGCAGTGGGGCATCACGCGTGAGGCGACGGACGCATTCGGAAAGCTCTCCCAGGACCGCGCGGCGGCGGCGTGGGCGGACGCCCGCTTCGCGAGTCAGCTGCTCCCCATCGACGCGCCGGTGCCCGACGAAGACGGCAAGCCCAGCGACGAGATCCGCCGCATCGAGCGCGACGAGGGGCTGCGCGAGACCACTCTCGAGGGCCTGGCCGCCCTCAAGACCAACCTGCCGGATGGGGTGCACACGGCGGGCAGCTCCTCCCAGATCAGCGACGGCGCGGGCGCCGTGCTGCTGATGACCCGGGAGAAGGCGCAGACACTGGGGCTCACCCCGCTCGCCACGATCGTCGACACCTGCCTGGTGGGCTCGGACCCGGCGCTGATGCTGACGGGCCCGATCGGCGCCACCCAGAAGCTGCTCGCGGACAACAGCCTGCAGATGAGCGACATCGACGTGGTGGAGATCAACGAGGCCTTCGCTTCGGTGGTGCTGGCCTGGGAACGCGAGCTCAAGCCCGACATGGCGACGGTGAACCCGAACGGCGGCGCCATCGCCGTCGGCCATCCGCTGGGCGGCACCGGCGTCATCCTGCTCACCAAGGCCGTCCACGAGCTGCGGCGCAGCGACCAGGAGCACGCACTCGTCACCATGTGCTGCGGCGGCGGCCTCGGCACCGGGACGCTGCTGCGCCGGAGCTGAGTCGCCTGTCGGCGAGGACTCGCGAACTCGGCGCGCGGCCCGCGGCTACCCTGCGCCCGAGGCGACGGCGCTACTCGTCGCCGGCACCCAGATAGCCGAAGAGCACACCGCGCGCGGCAAGGGCATCGAGGTGTGGCGGACCCGCCTCTTCATTCGACGTACCCGAGCGCTCGCAGCTCGTCGACCAACGCGTCGTCGTGAGCGTGCGCCCCGGCCTGGTAGCCACGGGCCGCGCGGAACTCCCCGATCTCGCGCTGCAGGGCCTCGATCCGGGCCTGCATTTCGGCCTGGGCCTCCGGTTCCGCCCGCGACAGGTTCGTGCGCTCACCGGGATCCTCCACGACGTCGAACAGTTCGAAGAGATCGCGCTCCTTCAGCTCACGGCGGTAGATCTTGTAGTCGCCGACGCGCAGCACACTCTGCACCCGATCGTCGTCCGTCAACGCCTGAGCGCCCCACTTGGCCATCAAGCCCTCGGCGTAGACCAAGCGATCCTCCCCTTCCGTCCCAACGATCACGGGCGCCAGCGAGCGCCCCTGAAAAACGCTCGCATCGTGATCGACACCGAGCAGCTCGAGGAGCGTCGGGGTCAGATCGAGCAGGCTGACGCGCGCGTCCCGCACTCCAGTGACCGGCACGCCGCCCGTCGCCCGCGGTGGCAGATACACGAGAAGCGGCACCCGCACGATCTCGTCGTAGAGCTGGTTGTGCCTGATGAATCCGTGCTCCATGAACTCTTCGCCGTGGTCCGACACGAACACCACGATCGTGGAATCCAGCAATTCGAGGCGCTCCAGCTGCCGCAGCAGCGGACCCACGAGGTGCGCGTCGGCATGGCGGATGCCGCCGTCGTACAGGTCGATCAGGTGCGCCATGTCGCCGGGGTCGTCGCGGTCGACGGCGGCCCAGTAGCGTTCGGCACGCCGCTTGTCGTTCGGCACCGCGCGAATCCGCCCCCGATAGTCTCCGGTGAACATCGAGTAGTACGGCTCTGGCGGTTGATACGGGTCGTGGACCGCGTAGGTGTGGAGGAATAAGAAGAAACGCTCATCGGCGTTGGCCTCGAGCCAACGAAATGCCGGCCGCCATTCGCGCTCGCGGTACGACACGGGCGCGACATTTCCGCGCTCGCGATAGCTCTGGAATTTCACATAACGAGAGAATCCGCGAGAAAAGCCATAGCTGGCAGACATGTTGCCGCCACCGTGCCAGGCGACCGTCAAGAACCCCGCTTCGGCGAGCAACTCCGGGAGATTCGGAACCTCCGGGGCGAGGCGGTAGTGGGAGCCCTCGCCGCCCTGCGTCACATCGTTCATGAAGACGCCGTGCACGGTCGGATACAGCGAGGTGAACATCGACGCATGGGAGGGAGCCGTCTTGCGAGCGGTGCTGAACGCCTGTGAGAACCGCAGCGCCTTGGCGGCGAAGGCATCGAGCTCCGGCGACGTATCGCGGGGGTAACCGTAGGAGCCCAGGTGATCGGCGCGCAGCGTATCGAGCGAAACCAGCACGAGATTGCAATCGGCACAGCGCGCCACCCGGCGCATGTCGGCATCGGGGGCACAGGCGATCAGCAGGGTGGCGATCGCGAGCACATTTCGGGCGGTGACTCGCACGGGCGCGAGTCTACCCGCAACGCGGGGCTCGCACCTCGGTCCGTGCTGCGGTGTTCGGCTAGAGCGACTGGAGCGACCGGAAGCAGCTGCGCACTTCGTCGACGAATACCTCCGGACACTCGAAGGCGGCGAAGTGGCCGCCCTTGTCGAGCTCATTGAAATGCAGGAGCTCGCCAAAGTGCTTCTCTGCCCAGCGGCGCGAGCAGCGGAAGATCTCCTTGGGGAAGATGCTGCAGCCCACCGGCACCTTCGGAGCTTCGAGCGTCGGGCTGCCGAAGCTCTCCCAGTACAAGCGTGCCGACGAGGCGGCGTTGCCCGGCAGCCAGTAGAGCATGACATTGTCGAGCAGCTCGTCGCGGCTGAGCACGTTCTCCGGATGGCCGTCGCAATCGGTCCAGCTCCAGAACTTCTCGAGAATCCAGGCCGCCTGCCCCGCCGGCGAATCCGTCAGGCCATAGCCCAGACTCTGGGGGCGCGTGCTCTGCTGCTTGGAATACCCCGAATCCTTGTCCATGTAGTGCTGGATGCCCGCCAGCGCCGACTGCTCGCGCTCGGTCAGGTCGTTCATCGTCTCGGGATCGGGAGTCACGAGCGGCATATTGAGGTGGATCGCCGCGCAGTGTTGCGGATCGCGGATGCCGATATTCGTGGTGACCATGGCGCCCCAATCGCCCCCCTGGGCCAGGTAGCGCGAATAACCGAGGCGCTGCATCAGCTGGCTCCAGGCATCGGCGATGCGCTCGACACCCCAGCCGGGCTCGCGGGGCTTGCCGGAAAAGCCGTAGCCAGGCAGCGACGGACACACGACGTGGAAGGCATCCTCCTCGCCGCCACTGTGCGCAGTGGGATCCGTGAGCGCCTCGATCACCTTCTGGAACTCGACGATCGAGCCCGGCCAACCGTGGGTGAGCACCAGCGGCCGCGCGCCGGCATGCCTCGAGCGCACGTGGACGAAGTGGATGTCGATGCCGTCGACGGGCATCGTGAACTGGGCGTGGCGGTTCAGCAGCGCCTCGCGCTTGCGCCAGTCGTAGCCATCCGCCCAGTAGGTGCAGACTTCCTGCAGATAGGCCAGCGGAATGCCCTGGGACCAATCGTCCACCGGCTCGGCGTCCGGCCAGCGCGTTGCGCGCAGGCGCCGGCGCAGGTCGTCCAGCTCTGCATCGGGAATGGCAATCGCGAACGGCGTAGGGGCTTCGTTGGGCATGGTGTCCTCGGCTGGGGCGCACAATTCTACACGCTGAGCCTCCGTCGCGGGCGGCGATCGGCGCCGCACCGCACCGTGCAGCCAGCGGTCGCCCGTGCCATGCTCGGCGCCCGGACGCGAGGCGGAAGAGGCCTCCGCGAGAAAGCGTAACGTGGCCTCTCGCAGCGCACTCAGCTTCATCTTCGTCACCGTGCTGATCGACATGATCGGCTTCGGAATCCTCATCCCGGTGATGCCGACGCTGATCATGGAGGTGACCGACTCCAGCTTCGGCCCGGCCGCCATCTGGGGCGGGCGCCTGCTCGTGGTGTATGCAGTGATGCAATTCTTCTTCGCACCGGTCATCGGCAGCCTGGGCGACCGCTTCGGCCGGCGGCCGGTGCTGCTGGCCTCCCTCGTCACCTACGGCATCAACTACACGATCATGGGCTTTGCCCCCAGCCTGGGATGGCTGTTCGTGGGCCGCGTGCTCGCCGGCATTTCCGGCGCCAGTCACACCACCGCCAACGCCTACATCGCGGACATCAGCGCACCCGGCGATCGCACCAAGAATTTCGGGCTGATCGGTGCGGCATTCGGCCTGGGCTTCATCCTGGGCCCGGCCACCGGCGGCCTGCTCGGCGAATACGACTCTCGGCTGCCGTTCTTCGCCGCCGCCGGGCTCGCGTTCGCGAACAGCCTATTCGGCTACTTCACGCTACCCGAATCCCTGCCGGCGGAAGAGCGGCGGCCGTTCAGCCTGAGCCGCGCGAATCCGATCGGAATGCTCGCGCGGGTCCGCACCTATCCCCTCGCGATCGGACTCTTCGTCGTGCTCTTCTTCTACCAATTCGCTCACGACGCCAACCCCAGCGTGTGGAGCTACTACACGATGCTGAAGTTCGAGTGGTCACCGGGAGAGGTCGGCATGTCGCTCGCGGCGGTGGGCGTGCTCTCCGCGCTCGTCCAGGGGTTGCTGATCCGCGCCGTCATTCCGCGCGTCGGTGAAGTGCGCGCGGTCGTCATTGGCATTTGCGCCATGACGGTGGGCTTTCTCGGCTTCGGCTTCTCCAGTGAAGGCTGGATGATCTACGTCTTCCTGTTGCCCTTCAGCCTGTCGGGGCTCTCGATTCCCGCCCTGCGCAGCATCCTCGCGAACCGCGTGCCCAGCAACGCTCAGGGCGAGCTGCAGGGCGCAATCGCGAGTCTCGCGAGTGTGACGGCGATCGTCGCGCCGTGGACGATGACCGAGCTCTTCGGCTTCTTCACGTCCGACGCCGCGCCGGTGTACTTTCCCGGTGCCCCGTTCGTGATGGCGGCGCTGCTGCTGTGCGCTGCACTGGCGCGCTTCGGTTGGTCGGCGCGCGGGGGTCGCTTGGCGACCGACGAAGCGCCCGCGCCCTGATTCTGCGCCCGCCGCTCGGGCGCGGTGCGGGGCGCCCGGATGACCGCGTCGCATCAACCTCGAGCGTCCTGCCCCGCACTGCCGCCGCCGAGCGCCGGCACCGCCGACGCGGGCAACCTGCCGACCGCGACGAACCAGCGGAACAGATCGGCGAGGGTCTCATCGGCAGGGCGCCAGCTCACGCCGAGCTCAGCCACACGCGGCGAGTCGGCGATGTCCGGCCAGCGCGTCGCGATCTCGACGCCCTCACCGGACATCGGCATGGGCCGTCCGGTCAGCTTTCCGACGACATCGAAGCCACGCGCCGCAACACGCAGCAGCCACCCGGGCGCGGCGACGCGCGAGATGCGAGTGCCGGTAACCCGCTCCAGCAGCGCCGTGAAGCCATCCCAATCGAAGAAATGACCCGCAGCGACGACACGTCCCCGCGCCCTGCGCTCGAGCATGCGCTCGAGCAACAGCGCAAGGTCGCGCACGTCGACGAGTTGGATACCGCCGCTGCTCTTGAGCGTGCTGCGCAGGAACGAGCGGTAGGCCTTCACGGATTCGCTGAAACCCGGATCGTCTGGCCCGACGACGCCGGGGGGATACACGATGCCAAGCCGCGCGCCTGCGTCCTGCAGCGTGCGCACCCAGGCGTCGGAAGCAGCCTTCGAACGGCCGTACTCCGTTCTGCTCTGCACGAGCGGCGAGTCGTCCCCAATCCTGCGCTTCGGATCGAACAGCGCCGCGAGGCTCGAGACGTACAGTGTCTCGCAGCCGCGCTCGCAGGCGGCCCCGACAACCGCCTGCGTGCCACGCAGATTCGCGCTGAAATCAGGCTTTCGAGTGGTGACCGACACCCCCGCCGCCGCATGGATCACCGCATCGCAGCCCTCCAGCGCCTGCTCGATCGCAGGGCGATCGGTCATGTCGCCGACGACGAGGTCGTGGGAGGCCACACCGAGGGGCGCCAGCAGGCCTTCGCCCTTCTCGCGGCTGCGCACCAACGCACGCACGTCGTGCCCGTCGGCGCGCAGGCGGGCGGCCGCATGAAAGCCGATGAACCCGGTCGCGCCGGTGACCAGAACTCGCATGCAGCGCGGCAGTCTAGCCGGTGGGATCGGAGAGGAAAAGCGGCGAGCTCGACGCTGCCACCAGATCAGCTCTCGGCATGTTTCGGAATGCGCACCATCGCCAGCAGCGCCCCGCCCAGCAACAAGACGACGATCTGAAACAGGAACACGGCGTTGTAGCTGCCCGTGGCATCCCGCAACACGCCGGCAATCGCCGGCGCCGCGGCAATGATAGGCACGGTTGCCAGGCCGCCGATGCCGTAAACCCGCCCGAACGCTGCACGCCCGAAGCAACGTCCGATGATCACACCCTGCAACGGCCCCGCCGCCCCGATTGCCACACCGTAGAGCGCACCGATACCAAGGAAGAGGCCGTAGCTCGGGTTGGCGTAGAGCAGCCCCCAGACGAGTGCACTGCCGAGGACCACGATCCAGATGCCGAGGTGCGCGGGCACGCGATCGGCCAGGGCTCCGAAGACGACTTTCCCCAGCAGGGAGAAGGGCGCCATCGCCGAGAAGAAGAAGGCGGCGTTCTGGCGCGAGAAGCCCAGCTGCTCGCCGAAGGGGACCAGCACCAGGACGATGACGATCGGCGACGTGAACACCAGCCCGAAGCCGACGGAGAGCAGCCAGAGTCTCGCATCGCGCAGCAGGCTGCCGGTCGCAACCTCTTCCGCGGGTGGCGAAGCGACGGCCTCGGCCAGCGGCGCATCGCCATCGGGCCGTTGCCCGACGGATTCCGGCCGACCCACCACGCAGAACCAGAACACGGGAATGCCGATCGTCAGGGCGCCAGCACCAAACCACGCCAGCGCAGCGCGCCAGCCGACGCTGTCGATGAGATATGCCGCCACCGGCGGTGCGATCCAGGTGGCGACGGTCGCCCCGGCCACCGTAAGGCCGAGCGCCAGGCCACGGCGGCGCACGAACCAGTTGGCCACCAGTCCCATCGAAGGCGTCGGGCCGAAGCACGCCGTACCGACCCCGACGATCCCACAGAAGGCAAAGGCGAGCTGCCAGAGCTCGGCGGCGCGGGAGAGTGCGAGCATGCCGCAGCCGGTGGCGACCACTCCGGCGAGCATGAGCGGGCGCGCGAGGCCGCGGTCGATCCAACGACCCACCAGGGGCCCCATCGCCCCCATGACCAGGAAGGTGAACGAGAGGCCTAGGCCGAAGCGCCCCTCACTCACATCGAATGCCTGGCTGAGCGGCACCACGAAGACGCCAAAGACGGCGAACGTGCAGCCGTTCGAGAGCAGCTGTGCCGTAAAGGCTGCCGCAACGACGCGCCAGCCGAGAAAGGGTCGTGTGCTCACGGCGGCCGAGCTTCGCACGCTTGCGCACCGCGGCCAAACCCTTTCGGGCGTGGCAGGCGCCAACGTGGCAGCCGCGGGGACGGTGTTGCCTTCTTCGCAGTGGGGTAGATTGGGCTTCGGAAGCAAAGGGGATTGCCGATGGCGAAGACGATCGACTGGTACTACGAGCGCAAGGGCTGAACGTCTTGCACCCGAGCGTCCAGGTTCCTGGACGCCAGAGGCATCGAGGCCAAGGAGGTCGTCCCGGCGAGCCGTAAGCTCGCCAGGGCAGACGCAGCTGCGCTCGCCAAGGCGGCGTCGAAGGTGATCGTCGCCAAGGGCAAGAAGGTGAAGGAATTCCCCGGCGGCAAGGCGGGCAAGGATCTGGTCGAGGCCATGCTCGGCCCCACCGGAAACCTGCGAGCCCCGACGATTCGACGGGGCAAGACCCTCCTCGTCGGCTTCAACGAAGAGAGCTTCGAGAAGGTGTTCGACTAGCGGTTGGCAGCAAGCGGGGACGGTGTTGCCTTCTTGCCTTTTTCGGCTGAGCGGTGGTGTCAGCGAGCAGGTCCGGAAAAAGGCAAGAAGGCAACACCGTCCCCCTTTACCCGGCCGCGTGCCGCCCCGACTTCCAGCCGTGGCGTGCGAGATTCGCTTCGGCGAAGGCGAGCGGGCCGCTCTCCAGCTCCGTCGCCATGGTGTCGTTCCAGCGGTTGAGCCAGCCGAAGAGCGCGATGACCGACACGATCTCGACGATCTGAGTCTCGTCGAAGTGACGCCGCAGCTCGACGAAGTGATCGTCACGGCTGGCGTTGGGCACGAGCCCGGCGGCCTGGGCCAGCTGCAGCGCCGCGCGCTCGGCGGCACTGAAGAGCGGGCTGGTCTCGAACTCGAATGCGGCCTGGAGCTTCTCGAGGGGGACGCCGAGGCGTTCCGCCGAGTGGCTGGTATGCGCTTGACAGTAACGACAGCCGGCGGCATTGCTGGAAACGAATGCGACCAGCTGCTTCAGCTCCCGATCGATCTGACCCTGCATCAGCACCGCGCCCGACAGGCCGGCAAACGCGCGCAAGAGCGCCGGAGAGCGCCCCAGGGTCAAGAGGCTATTGGGCACGAATCCCAGCGCCTGCTCGATCCCGGCAAAGAAGGGCTCGAACTCGGCCAGCTCCCCACGCGTCAACGGTTCGACTCTCGGCATCACGCACTCCTTCTCTTCGATGGCAGCGACGAGACTACTCGGTTCGCAGCGCCGCCACGGGCTCGAGCTCGGCAGCGCGCCGCGCCGGCCCCACTCCCGAGAGCAGCCCGGCGGCAGCGCTCACCAGCAGGGCGGCGACCACGTACTCGATGGGCGCTCCCACCGGGAAGCCCGGCACCACCAGGCGAATTGCCGTGGTGACGCTGAAGCCAAACGCCAGCCCGGCCAGGCCGCCGCACAGCGTGAGCAAGACCGCTTCGCATAGGAAGAGCGCGTGCACCTGCGCCGCCGTCGCGCCCAACGCCCGCATCAGCCCGATCTCCGGCACCCGCTCGCCCACCGAGATCCACATCATGGTGAGGATGCCCACCGCACCGACCAGCAACGAGATGCCGGCGATGAGCGCCACGCCGAGCGTGACGACGTCCATCACCTGACCGAAGACCTTCAGCATCTCCGACTGGCTGATGACGGTGAAGTCCTCCTCGCCGCGATGCCGTTCGATCAACGTGGCGCGCACCGTTTCGACCACCTCCTCCGTCACCCGTTCGTGGGCGAAGAGCACGTCGATCTCCTGCAGCTCGTCGAGGTTGAAGAGCTGCATGGCCGTGGCCACCGGCACGTAGGCGGCATCGTCGATGTCCATGCCGAGAATCTTGCCCTTCGGCGTCATCACACCGATCACCCGGTGGCGGGTGCCGGCGATGCGCACGAACTCACCCAGCGCGTTCTTGGCACCGAAGAGCTCGCGCTTGAGCGTCGGACCGAGAACTGCGACGAAGCCGCCGCGCCGCGGGTCACCCGGAGGCAGGAAGCTGCCCTGGCCGATGCCGAACTTCAGCACTTCCGTGAGCCCCGAGGTCGAGCCGTAGATCAATACGCTGCGACCCCGCCCATTGCCCTCCACGCGAGCCTGGCCCATGGCCAGCGGCACCACCTGCTCGACGAGCGGCAGCCGCGTGAGCGCCTCCGCATCGTCGATCGTGAGCTTCTGGGTCGTGCCGCCGAAGGCGCCGGGAATGCCCACCGTCTCCGACTTGCCCGGATTGATGGCCAGCACATTGGTCCCGAACTGGGAGAACTCGGCCACCATGAAGCGCCGCGCACCCTCACCCAGCGACGTGAGCAGGATGACGGCCGCCACACCGATCGCGATTCCCAGCATCGAGAGCCCCGAGCGCAGCGGATGCCCGCGCATGGCTCCGGTGCTCATGCGCAGCACATCGGCCGGATCCATTCTCGCCATACGGCCCTCCGCTCAGTGGCCTTGCAGCGCCGCCACCGGATCGAGCTCGGAGGCACGCCAGGCCGGGAGCACCCCGAAGACGACACCCGTCACGAGGGCGAGCGTCACGACCGCGCCGGCCGCCCAGGCCGGCGCCTCGATGCTGACGGCGGGAACCAAGGCATCGCCGATGGCGACGGCGCCCGTGCCGAGACCGAGGCCCAGCAGGCCGCCGGCGAGCGAGAGCAGGGCCGCCTCGAGCAGGAAGATCAGCAGGATCTGACGTCGGGTCGCCCCCAGGGCCTTGAGCAGCCCCACCTCCTCCCGGCGCTCCGACACCGTCACCAGCATCACGTTCATGATGCCGATGCCGGCCACGGCCAGGCTCACCGCCGCGATGCCCGCCACGGCCAGGCTCAAGACCCGAAGGATCGAGCCCAGCGAGTCGACTACGGCATCCTGGCTGATGCAGGTGACGTCCTCCTCGTCGTGGCGTTCGGTCAACAGCGCGACCACGCGACGAATGGCGACATCGGGATCGGCCAGCGGCTGAAGCTGCAACATGATGCGGGTGAGCGAGCTCTTGTTCGCCATGCGCATGCCGGTGGCAGTCGGAATGAAGACGGTCTCGTCGACCTCCAGCCCGAGCTGCGTGCCGCGCCGCGCCGTCACGCCGATCACCCGCACGCGCCACTCACCCACGCGGACCGTCGACCCCAGCGGATTCTCGTGCCCGAAGAGCTCGCGCGCCACGGTGTGGCCCAGCACTGCAACCGAAGCGCCACGATCCAGGTCGCCCTCGGGCAGGAAGCTTCCCAGCGCGAGCTCGAGCCGCTGCAGGCGCGCGAACTCGGACGTGGCGCCGACGATGGTGACCTGGCGGCTGCGCTGCCGGTGCGAGACGGCGGCCGTGGTCACGGTCATCGGCACGGCCGTGCGGATGTCGAGAACGCGGCGTTGGATGGCGATGGCATCATCGACGGTCAGATCGTTGGGGACGCCGCCCATGCCCAGGGGCATGTCGCCGGTCGTATCGTTCTTGCCCGGCACGACCATCACGATGCCATTGCCGAGGCTCGCGAACTGGTCGTTCACGTAGCGCAGCGCGCCCTCACCGATCGCCGTCAGCGAGACGACCGCGATCACACCGATCACCACGCCGACCAGAGACAAGGCGCTGCGCCGGCGATTCTGATACAGCGCGCGGGAGGCGAAACGCACGAAATCGGCCGATGTCATTCGGCGGCCTCCCCTTCCTCGAACAGGCTCGCCAGGTTCGTGACCTTCGAGCCGGCCACGCGCTTCACGATCTGGCCGTCCTGCATGACGAGCACGCGGTCGGCCCGGCGCGCCACGCCGGGATCGTGCGTGACGACCAGCAACGTGCGCCCTTCCCGGTGGAGCTGCCCCAGCAGATCGAGTACCTGCCCACCGGAGCGCGAGTCGAGGTTGCCTGTGGGCTCGTCCGCCAGCAGCAGATCCGGCCCCATGATGGTCGCCCGCGCGATGGCGATGCGCTGCTTCTCTCCGCCGGAGAGCTCACTGGGCTTGTGGCCGCGGCGCTCCGAGAGCCCCACGGCCGCGAGCGCCCCCTGCGCGCGCTCGCGCCGTTCACCCGGCTCGACGCCGGCGAAGATCATCGGCATTTCGACGTTCTCCACCGCCGTCAGGCGCGGCACCAGATGGAACGACTGGAATATGAATCCGATGCGCCGCAGACGCACATCGGCCAGAGCATCCTCTTCGAGACCCGCGACGTCGCTGCCGTCGAGCAGGTACTTGCCACGAGTCGGAGAGTCGAGACAGCCGACGATGTTGAGCAGCGTGCTCTTGCCCGAGCCCGAGGGCCCCATGATGGCCACGTGCTCGCCGGCCTCGATCGTCTCGTTGACGCTGCACAGGGCGTGAAGCTCCTGCTCGCCCATCACGTAGGTGCGCCACAGGTCTTCCAGCTGGATCACGGAATCGCATCCGAGTCATCGGGCGCGACCACTGCGCGCGCGCCGGCCTCGATGCCGACGTCGTCGAGCGAGACCACGACGGCTTCCCCCTCTGCGACGCCGGCGCGCACCTCGGCATAGCGCCAGTTGCGCAGGCCCAAATCGATGGATCGCTCCTCGAGCTTGCCGTTGGCCAGCACCAGCACGCGCTGGTTCTGCAGCAGTGCCGAGGTGGGAACCCGCAGCACCTCCTCCCGAGTCTCCAGCACCACCTCGACGTCCGCCGACGTGCCGGGCAGCAGCGCCTCGCCCGACACGCGGCCGGCGATCTCCACCTCGATTTCGAGGGTGCGGTTCTGCGCCTCGATGTCGAGCACATACGGCGCCACCCGCGACACGCGGCCGGCGAAGACCTCGTCCGGCCGCGAATCCACCGTGAGCTTGACCGGAAGCCCCACGCGGATCGCACCCGAATCGACCTCGTCCATGGGTGCCGCCACGTAGATCGACTCGGGATCGATGAGATCGACCACCGCCGGTGAGGTCAGCAGGGGCGGAGACGGCGTCACCCACTCGCCCACCTCGACGTTGAGTTCGGCCACCACCCCAGCGAAGGGCGCATGGATGAGGGTCTTGGCCAGCTCGGCCTCTGCCGATCTCACTTGTGCTGCCGCCTGCGCCAGCTCGGCCCTCGCTCCGTCGCACGTGACGCGCGCCGAGTCGTAGCTGTACTCGAGCGCATCGAGGCGATCCTCGGAGAGCACGTTGCTCTCGGCAAGCTTGCGATTTCGCTCGAGCTCGCGCTGCGCGCGATCGCGGCGCAGACACGCCTCCTGCCGCCGCGCTCGGGCGACGGCCATCCCCTCCCGCGCCAGCTCGAGCTGAGCGACCTGGGTCGTGTCGTTCAAACGCACGATCACCTCGCCGTCCTCGACCCGCGCCCCCTCGCGGTGCACGATGGCGACGACGCGGCCCCCGATCTCCGCCGCGATGCGCGAACGCCGACGGGCCTTGACGGTTCCCGCCTTCGAGTTGGTGACCGTGGACTCGACCACTCCCCGCTCGACCGGGGTTACCCGTACTTCGAGGGCATCCGGCGCGAAGACGGTGTAACGAAGGACGACGCCGGCCAGCATCAGCGCGGCCGGAATCGCCCAGCGCAAGGACCCGCGCGGCCTCCGGGCTT
Source organism: Deltaproteobacteria bacterium (assembly GCA_019310965.1). GTDB lineage: Bacteria > Myxococcota_A > UBA9160 > UBA9160 > SMWR01. The sequence goes on along the minus strand of JAFDDG010000005.1, from coordinate 57,108 downwards.
GCGGGACCATGGCGGTAAGGTACCCCGGGGACGCTGAGATCGCGATGCGCCACTTCGAGGTAGAATGCTGCTCCAATCGGACACGCGAGCAACAGCGGCGCCTCATCCCACGCACCCGGCATGGGCGAGACGAGGCGGCGGTGCAGGACACCAGCGGCACCCACCAGGAGACGAGATGGCCGAGAATCCGATGACTGCCAGGGAATACTCGATGCTCAAGCGCGGAGTGCGCGTGCTCACCCGGCTGCAGACACCCATCTACAAGCTCACCCGGGGAAGACTCTGCGGCACCCTCTTCGGGAAAGACGTGTGCCTCGTCACCATGACCGGCGCGAAGTCGGGCAAACGCATCACGCGGCCGGTGATGTACGTGCCTTCGGGCCAGGACGTGCTGGTCATCGGGTCGCTGGGCGGCGCACCGAAGAGCCCGCTCTGGGTCAAGAACCTGCTCGCAAACCCGGACGTCGAGATCCAGCACAAGGGCGAGAAGCGCAAGCTGCGAGCGCGGCTGGCCGGCCCCGAAGAGAAGGAACGGCTGTGGCCGACGGCCGTGGAGCACTACCCCGCGTACGCGGACTACCAGGCCCGCACGGATCGAGACATCCCGCTCTTCGTCTGCGAACCCGCTTCGAATTGATGGGAGGGAGCGGCGTGCCGGACCCCAGCCTCGACGACGTCATCGCCAAGAGCGCCATCCGGGACGTGCTCTCCCGCTACTGCCGCGGACTCGACCGCATGGACAAGGATATGGCCTACGCCACCTGGCACGAAGACGGCACGGCTCACTACATCGACATCTTCGAAGGCACCGGGCGCGGCTTCGTCGACTGGGTGTGGCAGGCCCACGAGCCCATGGAGTGCCACTCGCACCAGATCACGAACACGTTGATCGAAGTCGACGGCGAGCGCGCCACGAGCGAGTCCTACGTGACCGTGCTGCTGTGGATGTACGCGGACGAATCCGGCGAACGCACCGAGATCGTGGGGCGAGGCCGCTACCTGGATCGCTGGTCGCGCCGCAATGGGCGCTGGGCCATCGACCACCGGACGCACGTCTCGGACGCCCAGACATTCAGCGTGCTGGGCAAGGAGCAGCAGACCCCGCCCCAGGGCAGCCGCGACGAGTCCGACCCCTCCTTCCAATTCATCCCGAAGTACTGAGCCACACGGTGAGAGCGCCATCGATGAGCCGGCAAGAAGCCAGCAATGCGCTGCTGCCTCGTGGGTGCGACGCCACTTCCGGATGCTCGAGCGCGAACGCATCGGCTCCGCCGCCACAGTTCACAAGGAGACCCCGTGCCGCTCCCCCGACCGCCCCAGCCCGAGACCCCCACGGCCGACGCATTTCGCATCCACCGCTCGCAGGTGACCGATGCAATGACTCTCGCCTACGTGCGAGAAGGCATCGGCGGCTACCCGCTCCTGCTCGTCCACGGCTACCCCGAAACCAAGCGGATCTACTGGCGCAACATCGAGCCGCTGGTCGCGGCCGGCTACGAGGTGATCGTCCCGGACCTGCGCGGCTACGGTGACTCGGATCTATCCGAGAAGAATGAGTACGATCTCGTCTACTACTCCCGCGACCTGCACGCGCTGGTGCACGACGTATTGGGCCACGCGCGCTGCGGCCTCATCGCCGGCGACGTGGGCGGCCCGGTGATCGTCGACATGGCGAATCGCTTTCCCGGCTTCGTCGATCGCATGATCTACTTCAACACCATCGCTCCCATCGTTCCCGAGGCCGCCGAGTGGTACGCGGCCCACAATCTGCCGATGGTCCCCCTCGAGCACGGCCCCGCCGGCGACTACCAGATCCGGCAGGGACGCGACTTCGAGCAGCTCGCCGCGGAGCTCGACACGCCGGCACGCTGCCGCCAGTGGGTGCGCGATTTCTACGAGCATCGACTGCTCGCCTCGCGGGGCTCGTTCGAAGAGCGCGATTTCGACTTCATGACGGAGCCCTTCGCGGACATCCGACGGCTGTCTGCAGCCTGGGCGCCCTACCAGCTCCAGTACGGACGACCGATGAGCGAGCCTCCGCTGGTGGCGCAGAAAGTCGAGACCCCCACGCTGATCCTGTACGGACCCGACGACCAGGTGGTTCCGGCGGATTTCCCCAAGCGCTGCGAAATCGCCTTCAGCAACCGGGTGGGACCGCTCAGCGTCCCCGAGTGCGGCCATTTCATCCAATGGGAACGCGCAGACGTGTTGAACGAAGTCGCGAAATTCTTCTTCTCCGATCTGCGCAGCTCCTGAGGCGGCCGCCTCGCCTTGGAGGGGGGCTCCAGGCACCCCTCAACGCGGCGCGCAACATTCTTCTGGCGCAGCTGCCATGCGGGGGGTGACAATGCCGCCACCCACCAGCAGGAAGGAAACCATGCCCTTCGTTCCCCACGTCGACTCCGGTACGCCGCACGACAAGATCACCCGCGAGCTGCAGGATCACGGTGCCGTCATCGTCGAGGGCTTCCTCGACGACGACACCCTGGCGCGCTTCAACGCGGAGCTCGACCCGCTGCTGGAGGCCACGAGCCCCAGGCGCTCCTTCGTGAACCCGGCTGTGGAGTTCTTCTTTGGCGACAAGACCCGGCATCTGACGGGGATGGCCGCGCAGTCGCGGGTCTTCGCCGAAGAGATCCTGCCGCACCCGATCAGCATGGGCGTCTGCGACGCGGTGCTAGGCCCCTTCTGCGCGAGCTATCAGCTCAACATCGCGCACGTCCTCGATCGCGGCCCGGGCGCCGAGCAGCAGATCTTGCACCGCGACGAGCTGGTCTGGGTGCACCTGCCGCGCCCGCATCCGGAGATCCAGGTCGCCTCGATCGTCGCACTCGTCGACTTCGAGGCCGAAATCGGCGCCACACTCCTGGTACCCGGCAGCCACGAGTGGCCGACGGAACGCGAGGCGCAGCCCGACGAGATCGCGGTCGCCGAAATGCCGGCGGGCTCGGCGGTGCTGTACCTCGGCTCCACGATCCACGCCGGCGGTCCGAACTCGACGGAAGACACCTGGAGGCGCGGCATGCACATCAGCTACACCGTCGGCTGGCTGCGCACCGAGGAGAACCAGTGTCTGGTCGCGCCGCCAGACATCGCACGCACTCTGCCCCGTCGCTCCCAGGAGCTGTTGGGCTACGCGGCGCACGACGCGCTGATGCTGGGTGGGGGCTACCTGGGCACCGTCGATCTGGTGGCCCCGGCAGACCTGCTGGCCGATGGGCGCCTCTGATGAGCGACGAAGAGCCTGCCATCGGCGGCAGCGGCAAGAGCGGCGCCGCCCTCAAGGCCGAGCTGCACCCAGAGAAGCGCGACGAAGCAGAGAACGCGCGGCGCCTGCTCGACGGCACGGCCTGGCGCGAGTTCTGCCGCGCCTTGGAAGCCGCCGGAGAGCACGTCCTCGCATTCCCGACCGCGGAGACCGACGTCCCCGGCCAGCTGCGCAGCGAAGGCTTTCAGTATCTGTTGGGCCTGGTGAACTCGGGGATCTTGCAGGCGCTCCAGCTGTCGGATCCGGAGCGCCCCCGCCTCGTGCGCAACCCGGACTCCGAGGCCAAGTGGGGCGCCGAGAACGTCGACAACCAGTATCTGTGGGCGCGCATCCGCCCGGATGCCGCCTATCGGATCGAAGGCAACCGCAGCAACGCGTTCGAGGCACTGCTCGAGATCAAGGACGGATACATGCAGCTCGGGGACGACCAGGTCTTCGAAACGCTGCTCCTGAGCGAGCTGGAGACCGAGAGCGGTGGGGACTTCGAGATCCTTCTCTCGGCCGAGCGCCCGGCCGGACACAGCGGCAACTGGATGCCGCTGTGTCCCGACGCGCGCTACTTCACGGTCCGCCAGTACTTCGTCGACTGGGCGGCAGAGCGCCCGGCCCGCTTCGAGATCTATCGCGTCGGCGGCGAGGGCGAGGCGCCACCGCCGATCACCCCGGCGCGCATGGCGGGCCTGCTCGACGAGGCGGGCCTGTGGACACTGCAGACGGCAAAGTTCTGGATGGAGTGGATCGATCAGCTGCGCCGCGATCACGTGAAGGGCAGCCTGCGCGAACCGCGCCCCTTCGTCGGCGGCGCCAAGGACATCGTCTACGGAAACGACTGGTGGTCGCTCGACCCCGACGAGGCCATGATCGTCGAGTCCGAGCTACCCGACGCTCGTTACTGGCAGGTGCAGCTCTGCGACGTGTGGTTTCGCACGATGGACTACGCCACGCGGCAGAGCGGCCTCAACGCGGCCCAGGCGCGCATCGACAGCGACGGCATGTTGCGCTGCGTCGTAGCGCACCGCGACCCGGGCGTGCAGAACTGGCTCGACACTTCGGGCCATCCCGAGGGCATGCTCCAGTACCGCTGGATCTGGACGCAGAGCCGGCCCCACCCGCGCGTGCGGGTCGTGCCATTCTCGGAGATCCGCGACGCGCTGCCGGCCGACACGCCGGAGTACAGCTCCGCGCAGCGCCGCGAGGCCCTGGCGGTGCGGCATCGCCATCTGGCTCGAAGGGAGCCCGTGACCTAGCCCTGAAACAGAGTGTCTCTCCGGGGTGCAAGGCTCGATCGAGCCCGCGTCAAGAGCGATCTTCCTATCGTGTGCACGAACGAGAAGCTCCGTGCGGGGGAAGTCCTTTCCAGCCTCCCGGGCGGCCACGATTCCGGGGGAAGTCCATGCAGCTCAGGAGCAGCCACGATGCACCGGGCGACGACGGCGCACACCGCAACCGTGGCTTCCACGACCGCCGCGTGGCGGTTCGCGTAGGTCTGGTGGTCGTGACCGCGGCTTGCATTTCTCCCAAGACGTGTTCATCGCAATCGCCGTGATGAGTGCCGGGCATCGCAAACAACTCGCGAACTGGCTCTCGACCCGCGATCCCGCCTGTCTCGATCTCGGTCGCGTGGCGACGCTGCTCTACCTCGTCGCCGGCTGCGCGCTGATCGTGGGCTGGCACACGGCCTTCGAGCGCGACGCGGCGCGGCTCGACCATTCTTTCAAGGCGAGGCCCGGCGGCGTGGGCGTGTTGATCGACGCCATCAAGCCCTTGTTCTATTTCTACCACTACACCGGACACTTCCCGATTTCCTTTCTGGGCGCGAAGGATGCGTTGGTCGATGACCCCCGCATCGCCCGGGCGTTGATCGAGCCGCGGGAGATACCGCGCCCGCTGCTCGTGGGCGGGGTCAACACGATGCTGCGCAAAGGCGATTTCGGCAGCTCTTCCTGCTCTATCCCGACTATTGGGAAGATGGCCGCGCTGCCCGGGCCACTGCCCTCACTTTCAATCGCTGGCTCGCTATCGCCACGTCGCTCGCACTCTTTGTGTCGCTGAGCGTGAACCACCGCAAGGTGCTGGCCCTGCCGCTCATCGCGGTGCTGGGTTCCAACCCCTTCCAGCTCTACCACATCCACATCGAGACCAATGTCTGGTCGTACCCGATCCAAGTCGCCGGCTTGATGCTGGCACTGTGCGCCCCGCTGCTGTTGGGCCGAGGACCACGCATCTGGCATTTCGCCATCCCCTGCGTCGCGGGAGTCTTCCTCGCCAGCTTTCGCGAGGTTCGCACTGAACCGGCGCTGCTGATCGCGTCGGTCGTGCTCGCATGTCTTTGGGCGCCGGGCACGTGGCGCCGGCGCGCCGGCCTCGTCGTGCTGCTCCTGTCTGTCGCCTTCGCGACCGGACAGATCTGGTCCGCCTACTGGAATGCCAAGATCGACACTGCCGTAGAAGTCGTCGAAGCAGCCGGCGGACGCGCGCACAAAGGCAGCTGGAACCTGCATCACTCGCTCTGGCACTCGATCTGGTTCGGGCTCGGAGATTTCGGCCAGGACAAGGGCTACCAGCACACCGACCAGGCCGCCTATAGATTCGCGATCCCAATCCTCAACGCGAGGTACGGAACGAAGTACAAACTCGACGGCTGGTTCTTCAAGAACGAAGGCAAGACCGGTCATGTCACCAAGCCCGAGACCCTGCCCGAGTATCAGCTGGTACTGCGGGACAAGATCCTCGGCGACATTCGCGAATCGCCGGGCTGGTACTTGAGCATCCTGATGAAGCGCAGCCAGCGGATCTTCAACCACACCACTCCTGTTCGCCTTGCATTCGGCTCGAGCTATTTGAAGATTCCGTTCACCGCGTGGATCGCTCTGCCATTGCTCGGCTCCTTGCTCGCGTTGCGACGCTGGGAGGAGGTCAAGCTCCTGCTCTTCTATACGCCGACGAGCCTTCCGGCCTTTCTGATGATCGCGGACCGTGGCTATCTGAATCCGAGTGCGTTCCACCTGGTTGCGTTCGCCCTGGTCGCGACCTGGGCGTTCCTGGCCACCCTTCGCGTAGTACCCGGCTTGCGCACAAAGGCGTGACGCCTCCGTGCCCTGAAGCGAAATCTTTCTCCGGGGTGAAAGGCCCGAATTGAAGGTGGCCCCGTCGGTGGCATGGAAGAAAGAACCACCCACTTCCAACACCGAGAGGGCATGGGTCTGGGAGCGCAATCCGTCGTTCCTCCGCTTTGCGCGGATCCACCGGGCGCCGGGGACGCTTGTGCAGAGGTTCCCCAGCCCGCAGCGGGCGGCGCCGACCGACGCGGCGGATGCTATGAACTGCCGGCCCCAGCAATTTCACCGGAGAAGCCATGTCCCCCATCCCTCGCCGCCCTGCCATCGCGGGCGCCGCCCAATTTCTACAGCGGGTCGATGACCCGCGCGAGGCCCGGGAGCCCATCGCAATGATGGAGCAGGCGCTGCGAGACGCCGCCTCGGACGCCGGAACGCCCAGGTTGCTCGAGGCGATCGACACGATCCTCGTGCCCCAGGGCACCTGGCACTACGGCGACCCGGCAGCGCTGCTCGCCGAGCGAGTCGGCGCCGGCAGCGTCGAGACCGGGATCGGGATCGTCAGCGGACACATCGTGCAGGTGCTCGTCGACTGGGCCTGCGCCGAGATCGCCGCCGGCCAACGCGATGTGGTCGCCATCGTCGGGGGCGAGAGCGAGAACAGCAAGCGCCAGCTGCAGAAGACCGGCGATTGGCCCACCTGGAACGAGGAGATTCCCGGCGAGCCCGACCGACGCTTCGGCAGCTACGAGGGTGCCTTCTCGCAGGCCGAGGTCGACATCGGCATCAACAAACCGAGCGTCTGCTTCGCGCTCTGCGAGACGGCACTGCGAGCCGAGCGCGGAGCGACGCCGGCCGAGCATCGGCGCCACATCTCGGAACTCAGCTCGCGGCTCAGCGCCGTGGCCGCGAAGAACCCCCACGCCTGGATCCAGCGCCACGTCTCGGCCGAAGAGATCGCGACGCCAACGCGCGCAAATCGCATGGTCTCCTATCCCTACACGAAGTTGATGACGGCCAACATCTCGGTCGATCAGAGCGCGGCGCTGATCGTGTGCTCCGAAGAGACCGCCACGCGATTCGGCATCGCGCCGGAGCGGCTCGTCTACCTGCGCGCCGCCACTCAGATGAACCACGCCACCCTGCTGTCCGAGCGCCGTCACCTTTACGAGCACCCGGGCATGCACGTCGCCGGGCAGCGAGTCCTCGAACTCGCCGGCGCCGACGCAAGCGACCTGGCGCACGTCGACCTCTACTCCTGCTTCCCATTCGCCGTGGAAGCTGGAGCCGCCTCGCTGGGACTCGACGAGACGCGACCGCTGTCGGTCACCGGGGGGCTCACCTTCTCCGGCGGACCGTTCGGCAACTACGTCATCCAGGCCAAGGCCCGCATGGTCGAGCTATTGCGCGCTGACCCGGGCAGCCTCGGCCTCGTGGGATCGCTGGGCGGCAACTTCACCAAATTCGCCTTCGGCGTCTATTCGAGCGATCCCGGCACGCAGGCCGCCCCGGCGATGGAGGACGTGAGCAAGACGTGCGCGGCCATGCCCACGCGTCCGTACCGGACCGGGTACACCGGCGGAGTCCGCATCGAGAGCTACAGCGTCGATGTGCTGCCTGCCGGGCCGCATCGCATCACCTTCAGCACGCTCACCGAAGACGGCTCCCGGGTCTGGGCCAGCTCCGACGAGCCGCAGCTGATGGACGCCCTCCTCGCCGACGAGGACGTCTGCGGGCGCGAGGCGAAGGTAAGTGGCGGGCGTCTCGAAATTGGCTGAACCGGCCGCTGAGGCTCGCGGACCGCGACGGGCGGCCCCACCCCCTCGCCCGCGCGGTAGATGCTGCGAGGTCGCACTCGAGCCCCGCTCCATGTCTCGATACGGTGCGGAGAATCTGGACGCCATCCCCGGCTCGCTTCGTGCGAGACTGGTCCCTTCCCGCTCGGCGTGCACCCGCGCCGGCGAGCAACACGCCAGGAGCCTCCATGTCCGAACCTGCCTCCAGTCGCCTGTTGAGCGGCAAAGCCTGGGACGACTTCTGCGACACGCTGAAGGTCGCGGGACGCATGGTCGAAGAATTCCCCGCGGATACATCGGATCTCGACCGCGCCGAGTGGTACCGCTACCTCACCCGCCTCGCACGCAACGGCTTCGAACGCTTCGTGGAGAACTGTGAGCCCGAGCGACCGCGGCTGCGCGACGCCCCATGGCGTCAGAGCATCAACGTGCAGTGCCCGGATCAAGACCATCTGCTCTGCGAGTTCATCAACGGAGAGCACGAATACCGGATTCGCGGCAACCGCGGCACCCTGCCCTACTTCGTGATGGCCGCCTGGAGTGCGCCACAGCCCGACGACCTGGGTGCGCGAAACTGGGCGGAGCGTGGCGTCGCCGGCCTCGCCGAGTTCGACCCCACGAATCTCACCACCACCGCTTTTCTGATGAGCGACGACATCGACTTCGATGCAAACGGCGATTTCGACGTAATCGTGAGCAGGCAGCCGCGAGACGGCAACTGGTTGGCGCTGCGCGACGACTCGGTGGGCGTACTGGTGCGCACCGTGCATCACGACCGGGCCGCCGAGATTCCGCCCACGATGCGCATCGAGCGGCTCGATGCACCGGCGCCGCGTCCGGTGGGGCCGAAAGACGTGAGCCAGGGATTGGCCAAGGCGGGACAGGTCGTGCTCGGCTACGCGGAGCAGGTACGGGACTGGTGGGCAAACAAGCTGCCCGACGAGCCCAACCGCATCGTCTTCTCGGAAGGCACCTATCTGAGCAACGGCGGCGTTCTCGACCGTTTGCACGGTTTCGGACGCTGGAAGAAGCCCGCCGAGGATGCGCTGGTGGTGCAATTCAATCCCCCGGAGTGCGAATACTGGATCCTTCAGATCTGCAACCTCTGGCACGAGAATCTCGACGTGTACGAGGATGGCCAGGGCTACATCACGAAGTTCAACGCTCGCTACGAATCGGACGGCTCGGTCCGAGCCGTGATCGCAGACGCCGATCCGGGCATCGGCGGCAATTGGATCGACTCGTTCGCACATACCACGGGCGTCTTCAGCCTGCGCCTGATCAAGCCGACCGAAGGCCCGACGGTGACGATCCATCGAGTGCCGCTCGGGCGCCTGCGCACCGAAGGCTTCGCCTGCCTCGAGGACAGCGAAGCCATCTCGAGCGGGGAAGTCACCGCCTGATGTCGCACCGCGGAGAAGTGCCACGATGAAGTTGGGATTGGCCGTCGAGTACTCCGGGCGGCATTTCGACCTCCCCATCGAACGCATCCAGCGCTGCGAAGCGCTCGGCTACGACTCGGTGTGGACGGCGGAAGCCTACGGCTCGGACGCCATTACACCGCTTGCCTACATCGCCGCCCACACCGAGCGCATTCGGCTCGGCACGGGCGTCATTCAGGTGGCGGCCCGCACACCCACCATGACCGCGATGCAACTCGGCACGGTCGACGCGATGGCCGGCGGCGGACGCGTGATCGGCGGCCTCGGCGCATCCGGGCCGCAGATCGTCGAGGGCTGGTACGGCGTACCGTGGGGCGACCCCAAGGAACGCCTGCGCGACACCACGTTGATCATGAAGAAGATCTTCGCGCGCGAGGGCCCGGTGACCCACGACGGCAAGGAGCTGCAGCTGCCGTACCGGGGACCCGACTCGTCGCAGATGGGCAAGCCCCTCAAATCGATCCTGCACTACGAGCGGGCACCCAAGATCTGGCTCGGCACCGGCGCCAGGCCGCTCGTCAGCATGACGGCCGAGATCGCCGACGGCTGGCTGCCGTTCGGGCTTCGCAAGCGAAACGCCGAACAATGCATGAGCTGGCTCGACGAGGGCTTTCGCCGCGCCGGTGGCGGGAAGAGCCTCCGCGACTTCGAGATCCAGGGCGGCGTCAGCGTGGAGATCACCGACGACGTGAAGTCGGCCCTGGCCGCCGGCAAGCCCTGGATCGCGCTCTATGTCGGCGGCATGGGTCACCCGAAGCTCAACTTTCACAGGAAGCGCATGCACCGCGAGGGCTGGGGCGAAGCCGCCGATCGCATCTTCGAGCTCTTCCAGGCCGGCAAGCGCGACGAAGCGATCGCGGCGGTTCCCGACGAATACGTCGACGAGGGCGGGCTCTTCGGCACACCGGAACGCATCAAGGAGCGCTGGCGCTCCGATTGGGAGAGCATGCCCTACACCGGCGTCACGGTTCGCGCGCGGCAAGAGGAGGCCTACGAGCTGATGGCGGACCTCGTGGGCTCGCGGGATGCCTGACGAGCCTCACCCCATGGCCCACCCCGCGTGGTGGCTGGTCAATGGGGATCTCGATCAGCAGGGCCCCGGTAGCGATGCCTCGACACTTCGCGCGCTCGAGACACTGGCCGAGCTGCCCAGCACACCGCGCATCGCCGACATGGGCTGCGGGCCCGGGCGCCAGACGCTGGCGCTTGCGCGCGCGACCGGTGGCCACATCGCGGCACTCGACCTGCTGCCGCCGTTCCTGAAGCGACTGCGCACGCGCGCCGAAGGCGCGGGGCTCGCCGATCGCATCGCGCTGGTGCAGAGCGACATGGCTCGTCCACCGTTCGCCGCGAGCTCGTTCGATCTGATCTGGAGCGAAGGGGCCGTCTACAACGTGGGCTTCGAAGCCGGGCTCGCGCGCTGGGGCGAGCTGCTGCGTCCGGGCGGCCTGGCGGCGGTGACCGAGCTGAGCTGGATCGGCGAGCCGCCGACCGAGACCCTGGCATTCTGGCAAGGTCACTACCCGGAGATGGCCGACGTCGAGGCGAACTGCAAACGCGCCGAGCGAGCGGGTTACCGCGTTCTCGACCACTTCGCACTCCCCCACTCGGACTGGCGCGCCTACTACGACCCAATCGAGGCCCGCGCGGCGAAGCTGCGCCCGCGTTACGCCGACGATCCGCGCGCCCTCGCAGCGATCGGACACCAGGACCACGAGATCGAAATCTTCGAAGGCAGCCGGGGTAGCTACAGCTACGTCTTCTATCTTCTGCGGAAAGACTGAAACCGCCGCTCAGGATGGCGGGGACGGTGTTGCTTTTTTGCCTTTTTTTTCGAAAAAGGCAAAAAAGCAACACCGTCCCCGCTTGCTCAGTCGAACTGGTAGCGTTCGAAGACGGTGGGCAACTCGGCGCGGATGCCGGCCTCGGTGAGGTCGTATTCTTCGAGCCCGTACTCGTGCCCGGAGCGATGCGAGCGGGCCTTCTCCTGCAGCTCGTCGAGTACCGCCGCGTAGGCGGGACGCATCTCGATCCCGAGTGTCTCGTACACCTTCAGCATCGTCGCCTTCGGCGCCGACACCAGATCCCTGTACTCGATGATGCAGTAGCGGCCCGGATCCATGCGATCGAAGGCTTCGAATGCCAGCTCGTAGGCCCGCATATTGGTGCGGTGGATCACGGCGCAGCCGCGTTGGATGTCGTCCTCGGGAAATCCCAGCTGCCGCCAGGTGGAAGCGAGCAGACTCAGCAGGCTCGGCGCCACCTCGAGCGGGTTGCGGACGATGTGGACGAAGCGAGCATCCGGGTACAGCTCGGCCAGCGGCTCGATCTTCGGAATGAAGGTGGTCGTGTTCTTGCTGCAGAAGACCCTGGCCTCGCCGTCCAGGTAGACTTGGCGCTGGAGACAGCCGTGGTAGTACTCGAGGTGCTCGCGCTGCGCCGCTTCCGGCATCCAGTCGTACGCCATCACTTCGCGGAATTCATCGACGTAGGGAAACAGGGAGAGACTCACTCCAGAGCCGAAGGTCATGAAGTAGAAGAACTCGTCTTCCTCGGGCTCGAGCAAGGAGAAGTGGTGAATGTCCTGGAGATCGCCGAGGGCGGAGCTTTCCTTCGAGCGCACGAAATCGTGCAGCAGCCCGCCGAGCAGCCTGCGATCGACCCACCCCAGCGCGCGTACGAGCTTCTTCTGCAGGATCGACGGCAGGAGGCATTCGTAGGCGCGCGTGCAGCTGTAGCGCCCCGGGTCCTTCAGCATCAAGCGGTGCGTGAGCGTGGTGCCGCTGCGGGGATGGGCGATGATGAAGACCGGGCGTTTCACCCTCACCTTGCGAAAGCCGGGGAAGAGGACGTGATCGAGCCCCAGGCAGATCGCGTTCAGCACGCCCCACAGGAGCAGGAAGCAGAAGAGCGCCGAAAGCAGCAGCTTGCGGCCGAAGCCGACGGAGCTGCGCCAGATCGCCCGCTGCACCTTTCCGAACGCAGCGAATTTCAACACGGCACGGCCTCGTGGGTTTCTTGGTGACGAAGCAGGGTTCCGTGGGACACACTGGCACGATGACCCGACGCGACGACCCTGGCAAGGCAGTTGGCGACCTGCGCGCCGCCTTCGACGAGATGATGGCGAGCATCGCTGCTGCGCGAGACGCCATCGACAACCCCGACCTCAAGCCCCCGCCGCCCACAGACCGCAACCTGGCCGAGGGCTACCGCTACATGATGGGGTACGTATGCAGCGCGGTAGAGCGGGCGTTCGCCGAGGACACCGACTTCCCCTACTTCAAGCACGCCATCCCACCGCACGCCAAATCGACTTGGGACAACGCGGACAATCTCTACCTGAGCGCTCCGATCGACGGCAACCAGAGCTACCGCATCCGGGGCAAGGCGCTGGACACGCGTCACTGGCGGGGAGGATCGCCTATCGCGCCGTGCGCTCCGTGGTACGTGATCTTCACCGGCGTCACCCACTACACCGGCGATAGCGGGAGCATCGCGGAGCTGGTGCCGGAGGTGACGAACAACGCCGGCTCGCTCGACTCCCAGGATCTGCAGCTCGAAGCGGACGGCAGCTTCGAGATCCTGGTTGCTCCCGAGAGACCGGCGGAATACACGGGAAATTTCCTGGCGACGAAGACGACCTCGCCCGGCGGCCAGGAGCAGACCTGCCGCTATCTCATCTGTCGGCAGCTCTTCTGCGACTGGGAGAACGAGCGAACGGTGGAGCTCGAGATCGTGAATCTCGACAAGATCGGCGCCCCTCTCGCACCCATCACCCCGGAGGACGCCGCCGCGAAGCTGCGGCGCACCGGCGAGATCGTGAACCACCAGATGCGCTTCTGGAACGACTTCTTTGCCACGATCCTCAACGGCTATCGCAACAGCCCGATCGTCACGGACTACGCCTTCCCCGCGGAGAACAACGTGTCCATCGAGCCGAGTGCCCCTTCGGCGACGGTCGGCGCCGCACAGGCGACCAACATCTACGCCGGCGGCCTGTACCAGCTCGAGGAGGACCAGGCGCTCATCATCGAGCAGACGATCCCGGTGACGCCGCTCTACACCGGCTTCAACCTCTGCAACATCTGGGGCGAGTCATTCGACTACGCGAACTACGTGACGAGCTTGAACAACCTCCAGGCCCGCGCAGACGCGGACGGCAAGGTGCGCTACGTGGTCGCCCACGCCGACCCCGGAGTGAACAACTGGCTCGACACCACCGGTCACCGCGAGGGCATGCTGAGCCAGCGCTGGGCCTACCACGAGGTACCCGACGAACTCCCCGAGTTGAAGTTCCAGGTCGTGGCGCTGTCCGAGATCCGCGATCACCTGCCGCCCGATACCGCGCTCGTCGCGCCCGAGGGGCGCCGGCAGCAAGTTCGCGTGCGCCAGGAGCACAGCCAGCGGCGCTTCCGCCAGACTTGATCGCAGCTAGAATGGGCTGCCCGCGCACGAGGAGTTCGACGTGACGATACTCGAGCAGCTGGTCGGCCAGCTGGCCCGCCCGGCCCTTCTGACCATGGAAGTTCAGCGCGGGGTGGTGGGCGACCTCGCCGCCATCCGGCCCCTGGCAGACGTGGTGGCCGAGCTCGGCATCATCCCGAAGATCGCGGCACTGCTCGCGGTGGCGCGGCGCCAGGGCACACCGGTGGTCCACTGCCGCGCCGTCTTCCGCCACGACCGCGCCGGCTCTTTTCGCAACGTTCCGATGGTGAATCGCTTGCTCGAGAATCCCGACCACGTCCTGGAGGGCTCGCCGCAGGCCGAGCTGGTGCCGGAGCTCGGCCCGGAGAAGACGGACCTCGACACGACGCGCTACCACGGGATGTCGCCTTTCTTCGGCACCCCCCTCGACCCGATGCTGCGCAGCGCGGGCGTCTCGACGCTGATCGCGACGGGCGTTTCGCTCAACGTCGGCATCCTGGGCGTGGTGATCGAGGCGATCAACCGCGGCTACCACGTCGTGATCCCGACGGATTGCGTGGCCGGCTATCCGCAGGAGTACGGGCAGGATGTGCTCGCGAACAGCCTGGCCCGCATCACGACCCTGACCACGTCGCAGGAAATCCTCGACATCTGGGCCTGACGAGCGGGCGTGAGCGCGAAACCTGACTCGGCCGTTCCCGAGTGCACGCACAGGCCCACCTGCCCGGGCTGCCCGCGCTACGCCGAGCCCGGAATCTCAGCCGCCGCAGGCCTGCGCCTGCGCGCTCTCGCCGCGGAGACAGGTGCCGCGCTGGCGGCGCCGGTCGAAGGCAGCCCGCTCGGCCAGCGTCGGCGAGCGCGGCTGATGGTGCGCGGCCGCGCCCGCTCGCCGAAGATCGGCCTCTTCCAGGCCAGGTCCCACCGCATCGTCGACATCCCGAACTGCTTCGTTCACCACCCGGTCGTGAACCAGATTGCCGCGGCGCTGAAGCGCGCGATCCGCGCGACCGACAGCCAGCCCTACGCGGACGCACGGCATCACGGGCTCGTACGCAGCGTGCAGATCGTCGTCGAGCGCGCGAGCGGGAAGGCGCAGGTCGTGGTGGTGACGAACTCCGAGAGCGCGGAACCGGCGGCGGCGCTGCTCGACCGGCTGCGCGAGGAGGCGGGCGACACGCTGCATAGCCTCTGGTGGAATGGCAACGCCGAACGCACCAACGTGATTCTGGGAACGCACTGGCAACACATCCTGGGAGCGGAAGCGGTCTCCGAATCGATCGGCGGCGCAGACGTCTTCTTTCCACCCGGCGCATTCGGGCAGAGCCACCTCGACCTCGCCGATGCACTGGTGCAGCGCGTGCACGAATGCGTGCCGCGGAGGAGCCGGATCGTCGAGTTCTACGCCGGCAGCGGCGCCATCGGCCTCGGCCTGCTCGCGCGCGGTCAGGCCATCGCCTTCAACGAGCTCAATCCCCACGGCCTGCGCGGGCTCGAGCTCGGCCTCGACGCCTTGCCGCAGCCCGCCCGGTCCGCCGCCGAACGGCTGCCCGGAGAAGCCGGCCAACACATCGGCGCTCTCGCGGGACGCGACGTGGCGATCGTCGATCCGCCGCGCAAGGGCCTCGACGCGGCCCTGCGCGAAGCGCTTCCGCGGTCAGCGGTGCAGAGGCTCGTCTACGTGAGCTGCGACCTCGACGGCCTGACGGCCGACGCACACGCCCTGCTCGCCAGCGGGAGCCTGCGACTGCGGGAGCTCACGCCATTCGCTCTCCTGCCGTTCACCGAACACGTCGAGACCTTGGCCGTCTTCGATCGGATGTGAGCGGCACGTGCGTCACGGAGTGAGTGCAGAGATCCGCACCCACTCCTCGATGCAGAACGCGTGGGCGTGCCTGGCATCGGCAGCGCATTCGACGGCCGCCACCCTCTCCCACTCCGCTGCGCCCCACGCGGGGAAGAGGACATCGCCCTCGACTTCGGCGTCGACGCGGGTCAACCACATGCGCTGCGCCCGCGGCAGCGCCAGCGCGTAGATCTGCGCGCCGCCGGCCACGATCGCACGTTCACCGGGCACGGCGTGCGCTGCGGTGAGCGCCGCGTCCAGGTTCGCAACCACCTCCGCACCTTCTGCGCGATATGCCCGATCTCGCGAAACGACGACGCAGCGACGGCCGGGCAGCGCAGCCGGCAACGACTCCCAGGTCATGCGTCCCATGATGAGACAATTGCCGAGGGTCGTGCGCTGGAAGTGCTTCAGGTCTTCGGGCAGGCGCCAGGGCAGGCCGCCGTCGCGCCCGATCACGCCGTTTCGCGCCACGGCTGCGATCAGGCCCAGCTCGTCGCTCATACCGCGACGGGCGCGCTGATGTGCGGGTGCGGGTCGTAACCCACGAGACGGAAATGCTCGTAGCGGAAGTCGTCCAGCAACCTCACCGAGGGATCGAGCTGCATGCGCGGTAGCGCCCGCGGCTCGCGCTCGAGCTGGAGGCGCGCCTGATCCAGGTGATTCGAGTAGAGGTGCACGTCACCGAAGGTGTGCACGAAATCGCCGAGCTCGAGTTCACACACCTGGGCCACCAGCATGGTGAGCAACGCATAGGAGGCGATGTTGAACGGCACACCGAGAAAGAGATCGGCGCTGCGCTGGTAGAGCTGGCAGGAGAGCCTTCGATCCGCCACGTAGAACTGGAACATCACATGGCACGGAGCCAGCGCCATCTTCGGCAGATCGGCCACGTTCCAGGCACTCACCAGCAGCCTGCGCGAATCCGGATTGCTGCGAATCTCTTCGACCACCCGGCCCAGCTGGTCGATGCCGCCCCCCTCCGGCGCGGGCCAGGAGCGCCACTGACGCCCGTACACCGGCCCGAGCTCGCCTCCTGCGTCCGCCCAGGCGTCCCAAATCGACACGCCCACTTCCTGCAGCGGCTTCACATTGGTCTCTCCACGCATGAACCACAGGAGCTCGTGGATGATCGAGCGCAGGTGCAGCTTCTTCGTGGTGACTAGCGGGAAGCCCTCGGCGAGATCGAAGCGGAACTGGTGACCGAAGAGACTGCGGGTTCCCGTGCCGGTTCGATCGCCTCTGTCGGTGCCGTCCGTGAGCACGCGACGCATCAGATCGAGGTACGCCTGCACGCCGAGACGCTAGCAATTCTGCTTCGCGCCGGGCCGCCGTTGTGGGCGCGAGGCCGTCGGCCTCGGGACCAACGCCCCGCAGCAGCTGGCGGCTCCGCTCCAACGGCACCAGAGACCGGCGCGACGCGCGCAGCCGGACTAGAAGCGAATCTCGAAGGAGAGCCCCAACCGAGCCTTGCGCCCCACCACGGGCCCCCCGAAGCGCAACCGCATGCCCTTCTCGCCGCGGTCCAGGCGCCGGGTGTAGGTGAGACCGTGTTTGCCCGAGATGCCGACCCGGGCCATGTGATGTGCGAGCCAGCTCTCACCCGGCTGCGGGCGGTCGAGGCTCTTCAGGATCTCCGCGAGGCGGACGGGGGCGAGTGCCGAGGGGGGGACCTGATCGGGCTCTGCGTTGGCGGGCTGCGCGAGAAGAGCGGCTGCAAGAACTGCAAGAAGGACGATGGGCCAGCGCGATGCTGCCATGGCGACCTCCAGTGTCTAGTTTTCTAGAACGCTGTTCTGCTCCCTCCCCCCACGAAAAGGATACGCCCGGCCGCCCGGAATTCAACCCGTCTAAAGCCCTGCTTTCGGCTACTTAGACAGAGAACTGCGGGTCATTTCCCGCGCTCCAACCCGCCGGCGAGCCGCAGATTGGGGGTGTCCCCAGGGGGATTCAGGGGCCCACGCGCCAACTCGGCAGTGGCGGACGCCGGGGTGCCAGCGGCGTCGGCGGGCGCAGCGCGGCGCCCAACGGCGCAGCCACCGGGGGCGCCGCCGCGCTAGCGCGCGCTGCCGGCCCGCTCGGCCTGGCGCTTGAGTTCGAGCCTGGCGACCGTGCGCCGGTGCACCTCGTCGGGGCCATCGGCGAGCCGCAGGGAGCGGATCTGCGCGTACGCACGGGCGAGGCCGAAGTCGTCGCTCACCCCACCGCCTCCGTGGGCCTGGATGGCGTCGTCGATGACCCGGAGCGCCATCAGCGGCGCCTTCACCTTGATCATCGCGATCTCGGCCCGGGCCACCTTGTTGCCGACGGTGTCCATCATGTAGGCGGCCTTGAGTGTGAGCAGCCGCGCACATTCGATGTCGATGCGCGCGTCGGCAATGCGTTCTTCCCAGACCGAATGCTCGTAGATCTTCTTGCCGAAGGCCTCCCGTGTCATCAGGCGCTGGCACATCTTTTCGAGGCTCCGCTCGGCAATGCCGATGATGCGCATGCAGTGGTGGATGCGGCCCGGCCCGAGACGACCTTGGGCGATCTCGAAGCCGCGCCCCTCCCCCAGCAGGATGTTGCTCGCCGGAACCCGCACATTCTCGAACACGACCTCCCCGTGGCCGTGCGGCGCATCGTCGTAACCGAAGACGGGCAGAGTGCGCTCGAGATGGATCCCCGGCGTGGCGAGCGGCACCAGGATCATGCTCTGCTGTGCGTGCGTCGGAGCATTGGAGTCGGTGCGGCCCATCACGATCAGAATCTCGCAGCGCGGGTCGTGGCTGCCCGAGGTCCACCACTTGCGACCATTGATCACGTACTCGTCGCCATCGCGGCGGATCTCGGTCTGGATGTTCGTCGCATCCGAAGACGCGACCGCCGGCTCGGTCATCGCGAAGGCGGAGCGAATGCGCCCCTCGAGCAGCGGGTCCAGCCACTCTTTCTTCTGCTCCTCGCTGCCGTAGCGCTCGATGGTCTCCATGTTTCCGGTATCCGGCGCGCTGCAGTTGAAGACCTCCGGCGCAAAGCCAACCCGTCCCATCACCTCACAGAGCGGCGCATATTGGAGATTCGTGAAGCCGCCGCCGCGCTGGCTGTCGGGCAGGAAGAGGTTCCAGAGGCCCGCCTCCCGGGCCCGGGCCTTCAGCCCCTCGAGCATCGGCGGCACCTGCCAACGATCACCCAGCTCGGCGTGCCCGCGGTAGAAAGCTTCCTCGTTGGAATAGATGTGCTCGTGCATGAATGCGGTGAGCTTCGAGAGCGCCAGCTGAGTCTTCTCGTCGTAGGCAAAATCCACGGCAGTCTCCTAGTTGGGCGCCCATCCTAATCAATGCGACCGCACAGCCAACAGGCCCGGCACGCGATCCGGCGCAGCTTTCAGAACGCCGAGAAGCCACCGTCGACGCAGAGCATCTGGCCGGTGATGAAGCGAGCGGCCGGGCTCGCGAGGAAGAGAAAGGCCGGCATCACGTCGTCGGGCGTCCCCCAGCGTGCCATCGGCACCCGCGCCAGCTCGGCCGCCTCCACATCCTTCATGGCGTCGGTCTTCATGATCGACGTCATGCCCGTCTCGATGAGCCCCGGTGCGACGGCGTTGACGCGCACGTTGTCCCGCGCCCACGCGACGCCCATGTTGAGCGTCATCTGCACGATGCCCGCCTTGCCTGCCCCGTAGCCGGGCACGAAGGGCACAGCGCGAAACGCCGACATGCTGGCGCAGCTCACGATGCTGCCCCCGCCCTCGAGCCCGCTCTTCACCAGCAGCGGCTTGCACGACACCGCCAGCTGAAACGCGCTGAACAGGTGCATCTGCACCGCCTGGGTGAAGACCTCGAGCTTCCACTCGTCCTGGGCCATCAAGTTGCCGCCCGCGTTGTTGATCAACACGTCGAGACGATCGAGCTCGCCCACGAGTCGCTCGAGAGAGGCGGGATCGGTCATCTCGGCCTGTCGGTAGGTGAACCGGGCGAGATCCACGTCGTACTCCGACGCCTTCGCGCGCCGCCCGGTGATCCACACCTCGGCGCCCGCAGCGGCGAACCCGCCGGCAACGCCGAGACCGATGCCCGACGTGCCGCCGGTCACCAGCACCCTGCAGCCGGAGAAATCGAATGTCAGACCTTTCACGGCTCTTGCCTCCCTTGCATCGCCGACATCCTAACCCAACGCGCTGGCTTCGAAGCGCTCCATGCGTCGCCGTGCAGTGTGATCCCCCGCCTCCACTGGCCGACAGCAGCGGCGCGGGAAGCCCGCTTGCCACCGCTTCTGCCGCTCCGCAGACGGAGCGGGACCGGCGTGATAGGATGCCCCCGATCTGCGATGCGACGACGCACGCGCGGCGATGTGAGGTTCATCGATCGGCTGAGGGAACACGATTCGCCGCCCTTTCTCGCCGAATAGGCGCACGCGCGGGACAGCGCCATGCCGTGGCACGGAGCCGCGCACCGACGGAGACCCGCGGCACTCACGGCTCACGGAGAAGTGGATGGGCGTACTCGACGGAATTCGCGTCATCGAATGGGCGTCCTGGCTGAGCGTCCCTTCGACCGCTTCCATGCTCGGTGATCTCGGAGCCGACGTGGTGAAGATCGAGGACCCGATCCGAGGAGATCCCGTCCGCGGCATGCAATCCGGTGGGCTGCCCGGCGGTCGCACCGTCGCCTACGAAACGGTGAATCGCAACAAGCGGGGACTGACGCTCAACCTCGGAGATCCCGAAGGTCAGCGCCTCTTGCACCGTCTCGTTTCGGGAGCCGACGTATTCCTGACGAGCTACAGCCGGCGGCTCACTCGAGCCGTGGCGGCCGACTACGCCACGCTTCGGCAACACAACGGCCAGCTCATCTACGGCTATGGCGGCTCGGGTTGGGGGCCGAAGGGACCCGATTCGGATCGCCGCGCCTACGATGTCCTGATGCAGGGCATCTCGGGGTTGATGTGGAGCACCGGCGACGCCCGCTCCGGGACCCCGGCGACGGTGACCGGCGGCCCGATCGACATGGCGTCCGGGATGAGCCTGGGTTACGCGGTCCTGGCGGCGCTCTTCGCTCGCGAGCGCGGTGCGGGTGGCCAGGAGGTGACCTCGTCGCTACTCGGCATCGCGCTCCACCTCCAGGCACTCAACGTCAACACGACGCTCTGGACCGGCAAGCCGATCGATCGCTTCACGGATACCTTCGGAGGCCCGCTTCTCGCCTACTACCGCTGTGCGGATTCGCAGTGGATCATCTTCTGCGAGCCACAGCTCGATCGTTACTGGCCGGAATTCTGCGCCGCGCTGGAGCTCGATCGAGACGAGGCCGACGAAGCCCTGGCCCAGGGCGCCGCGCGAGAACTCATCGAGGCGCGCATCGCCTGCGAGCCGCGCAGCCGCTGGCTGACTCGATTCGAAGAGCTGACGTGCAAGTTCGCCTACGGCCCCGTGAACACCATGGAAGAGGCCACGTCGCTGCTTCAGGCCGCGGCGAACGACTACGTCACCGATATCGAGCACCCCACGCTCGGACCCAGTCGAACGCTCGGCTTTCCCTTCTCCTTCAGCGAATCCGAGTGTTCGATTCGACGCCCCGCGTGCGAGTTCGGCGAGCACTCGGAGGAGATTCTTCTCGAGTCGTGTGACGTGACATGGGAAGACATCGCCGGCTTGAGGAAGCGGGGCGTGATCGGGTGAGCCATTCAAAGGAGAGGTTGCCATGACGATTCACTACAAGGTCGCGGATCATGTCGCCGAGATCGAAATCGAGGGGATCGGAGAACACAACCTGTTCAGCCCGGACGACGTGTACATCCCCCTGGCCGAGACGTTCCGGGAATTCCGCGACGATCCAGAGGCCTGGTGCGCCCTGGTGCATGCCCCCGAAGACAGGACCGCCTTCACCTATGGCGGACACCTGAAGGCGATGGACAAGGTGTGGAACGAGGAAGAAGCCGATCGCGGCTACCGATTGCCCAGCGGCTTCGACCGGGTGTTCCGACCGGACGCCCCATCTGACGATGTCTTCTCGTGGTCCCATCTGCTCGAACTCGACGGCTCGAAGATCTACAAGCCGATGGTCTTTGCAGTCGCAGGCCCCTGTTACGGAGCTGGGACCTTGCTGGTCGACGCCAATGCAGACTACGTGGTCGCCGCGCCGGAGACACGCTTCGGTCTGGTCGAGATGCGCTGGGGACAGGGCAGCTTTGCGAGCGGTGTGGTTCGCTCGCTGCCCTGGCGGATCGCCATGGACATGGCGCTGCGGGGTCGGATCATGGAATCCGAGGAGGCGCTTCGCCTGGGCTTCGTCAACGCGGTGGTGCCAAAGTCCGAAGTCCTGGCCGAAGCGCGGCGGATCGTCGCCGACTTTGCGAGCATGCCACCGCTGCATGCCCAGATGTCCAAACGCCTCGCCATCCTCGGACGCGAACATCCGGACCACCTGATGCAGGCGATGCGGGACGTCTACTACGCCGCCCAATTCTCCAGCGCGGACTCCAAGGAGGGCGTGCGCGCCTTCGTCGAGAAGCGCAAGCCGGTCTACACCGGCAAGCCCGAGTAGCGGGCACGACGACGACGCGCTCGCCAACCAGCAGCTCCCGGCGAGCCCCGCGGGTCCGACAAGGCGGGCCGGCCGTCGGAGCCGAGTGAGTGGTCGAAAACCGGAGAGAGGAAACAGCATGGTGAAACTGGTCTTCTGCTGTCGACGCAAGGAAGGCATGACCCGCGAGGAGTTCCAGACTCGCTGGCTAGACGTCCACGGCCCGCTCGTGCGAAAGCTGCGCGAACACCTGCCGACGATGAAGCGCTACGTCCAGAGCCACACCCTTGGCGATGCCGTGAACGGCCCGCTTCGCGAGAGCCGCGGCACCCAGGAGGCCTACGACGGAATCACCGAGGTGTGGTTCGACAGCATCGCGGACATGGGGGCCGGCGGCGGCCAGGCGGCCATCGACGCGGCCCGCCAGCTCTACGAGGACGAAGCCGAGTTCCTCGACTTCTCGCACTCGAGCGTCTTCCTCACAGAGGAGCGGGAGATCTTCTAGGGATGTGCCGACGCTGACGGGTGGCCCCTGGCGCCCCACTGCGCAACGACCTGGGGCGCCAGGCCACTATTGCTACGCTCCGTAGCGGACGCGCGTTGACTCTGTTGGCATGCTGCTTGCGAAAGTAGATGCCATGCGATGCAGGGGAGCCCGCGGATGAACGTAAAAGTCGACGACATCATGATCGACAGACCCGTCGTAATCACACCACACAAGAGCGTGGCCCACGCCAAGCAGCTGATGCGCGACCACCATATCTCGAGCCTCCCGGTCGTCGGCCCGGAGGGAGAGGCCGTCGGCGTCGTCTCCGCCTCGGATCTCCTGAAAGAGCTGCCCGACGAGAAGCCCGTCAGCCAGATCATGACACGCAAGGTGTTCAGCGTACCCCGCTACGAGGATGTGCACGTGGCGGCGCGCGTCATGCGCAACCACCGCATCCACCACTTGACGGTCACCCACGAGGGGAAGGTCGTCGGCATGCTGAGCGCCTACGACCTGCTGAGCCTCGTCGAAGACCACCGCTTCGTCCGCAAGCAGGGGGCAACACCATCGACGCGACGCAAGCCGCGACGCGCCTAGCTCACCCGAAGGAGGTACCCATGACCACCACAGCACGCGACATCATGCAGACGTCGATCCTCAGTCTCGCCCCGACAACACCGTTGGCGGCCGTGCAACGCATGTTCTTCGAGGAAGAGATCCACGGCGCACCCGTCGTGGACGAAACCGGCGTGGTGCTGGGCATCGTGACGAGCATGGATTTGGTGCGCAGCGGCGCGGAACAGAACGACGATCAGCAGTCCCGGCCGGCGGCCGTCGAGTACCTGGCCGAGATGCTCGAGTTCTCGCCGGCCGACAGCCCCGACGTCACCAGCCGAAACGACGGCTACTTCGGGGATCTGGTGGCCGCAGATGTCATGACCGAGAACCCCGTGTCCGTCGATATCGCGGAAACGGTGCCCAAGATCGCCCAGGCCCTCACCCAGAACCGCATCCATCGCGTGCTCATCGTGGATGGCGACCGGCTGTGCGGCATCGTAAGCAGCAGCGACCTGGTGGAGCTACTCGCCAAAGAGGCCTGAGCTCCGCGCGGCAGACACCCTGGCGGAGACGGCGGACGCCCTCACCGCCGAACGCTAAGAGGTTGGTTCCACCGGCAGCGTTGCACTCGCCTTGAGCAGCGCCTCGAAAGCCACACCAATCTGCTCCGTCAGCTCCCAGAGGTCGGGTAGCGCGTTGCGACAGCCGAGCAGGCTCACGTTCATCTGGTCGGCGTAGCTCCAGCACGTCACGTTCAGGGCCACGCCATGGAGGAGCGGGCCCACCGAGTAGAAACCGGTCATCAGCGCCCCGTCATAGAGCAGCGGGCGCGCCGGTCCGCGCACGTTCGACACCACGAAGTTCGCCATGGGAGCGCGCCCGGCTTTGAGCAACCACAGCGGCAGCCGGGTGAAGAACTGCTTGAGCAGCACCGGCGGGACGAGTTCCATCCAATCGGTGAGCCGGGCCCCTGCCGTATCGGCGAACTCCTCGCGCGAGATCCGCACGGCACGCTGCACCGCGCGCACCCGGGCGACCGGGTCATCGAGCTGGGTCGGCAGATGCACGTACCAGACACCGGTGCCGTTGCCGTACGCTCGCGTCTTCTGACGCGTCGAGACGGGGACCGACACGATGAGCGGAACGCCCGGCAGCTCGCCCTTCGCGAACAGGAAGCTGCGCAGCCCCCCCGCAACCGTCGCCAACAGGACCTCGTTGATGCTGCAGCCGAACGCCGTGCGGATCGCCTTGGCATCATCTAACGAGACCGACGTGTACGCAAAGCGGCGTTGGGGAGAAAGCTCGCGGTTCAAGAAGGTCGGCGGTGCATTCCAGGGCCTGGGCGGATCGACCGCCCCCCGACGCTTGCGCTCGCCGCGCACGCGGTGGTTTCGCCGCAAGCTGCGCCAACTTCGCGGCACAGCCTTGGCCAGGAAACCCGCCAGATCTCGCAGCGCCAGGCGCAGCCGCTCACCCTTGGTCGGCACCAACTCGGGCTCCCAACGCGGGCTCGGATCGGCAGTCTCCTCTTCGGAGCTCGGACTCAGCACTCGCCGCAGCATCTCGGCAGACGCCACACCGTCGGCCAACGAGTGGTGCAGCTTCATGAGGGCCGCCACCTGCCCGCCCTCGAGGCCCTCGATCATCCAGAGCTCCCACAGCGGGCGGTTGCGGTCGAGTTGGCGGCTGGCGATCTCCTCGACGAGCGAGCAGAGCTCGCGGGGGCCGCCGGGCGCCGGGATCGCCGCGCGCCTCACGTGATAGTCGAGGTCGAGGTCCGGCTCCTCGATCCAGAGCGGGTGGTTGAGGCCGAGGGGCGTCGTCACCATGCGCCAGCGCAGCGGCGGCAGGCAATCGAGCCGCGCCGCGAGCTTCTGCTTCTGCGACTCGAACGAGTAGCCACCGGGCACCTCCGAGTAGTCGAAGGTCGCGAGCTTGAGCGTATGCATGTGCTGGCTCGGCAGCTCGTTGTAGAGGAACATCGCATCCGCAGCGGTAAGGCGTCTCATGCTTCCTCGGTCCGCGCGACTGCCGCCGCCTCGCTGCCGTTCGCATCGGCAAGGCACACGCACTGAATCGGCGCGCGTCGCACGCTCCGCCTCGCACTTTCGGGCGCACCGACGATGGTGCCGACCGTATCAGAGATGGCGCGGTTGAAGCAGCGATAGTGACGGCCGTGGACGAAGTGCCCCGAGCAGGCGAGTTCGAGCCTCCGGGCTCGCGGCAGCTTCCGGGCGACGAGCTCCGCGTGCGCGGCCGGGATGAGCGCATCCCGGCCGCACCAGAGAAAGGCCGCGGGCACGGCGAGTCCGCGCATGCGCGTCCAGGTGCCCTCCGGGCCCAGGGCGGGGTCGAGCGCCAGCTCCCGCGCAGCGGACACGAACGCCGAGCGCGTGGCGGCACATGACGAATAATAGATGACCCGCACGCTCGCGCGCGCAAGCCAGTCGTGCTCGAGATCCTCATGCGCTTCGATGCTCTCGGCCACGCGCTTGAGAAGCGGCCAGATGTATTCGAGCGGGATCTTCTCGGCAAACCGGGGGTTGATGAAGCGAGCCAGCTCGATCACCGGCGCGGCCAGCGTCGCTGGGGTAAGCGGTTCCTCCGGCGCGGGCGTGCGCCCGAAACCCGGCAGATCGACGGCCAGCGTGCGCAGGCCTCGAGCGATCAGCCCTCGGGCCACGCCCGCGAAGGCGGTGGATTCGAGCGCCAACGGGTGCAGCGCGATCACCGGGTCACCGCTCCCCCACTCTTGGACATGCATCGTCGTGGCGACATCTCCCCGGCCCGGCGGGACTCTCTCGCCTAATCGATGCACGGGGCGTGCCTGCGAACGGGCGCTCCCACGGCGAACTGGGACGCGAAATGTCACGACCTGGGGAGAAGCGCAACACTGGAGGGCGTCATGGGGTGCTGTGCCGCAGTGTTCTGATCGTAGGTCGGAGACCGCTCTCGCGAGAACACGCCGGGCCTGCGAAACTGCCTGCCTCCACTTCAGCCCACGAGACGTAGCATGTTGAAGCAACTGGCAACCGGGCTCGCCGTCCTCGAATTGGCCCGCGACACCGTCACCGCCCAGCTGCGCGACGTCATCAACTCGCCGCGCCTGTGGGAGCATGAGATCGCCCGCTACGAACGGGCAGACCAGCGCGACCGGCCGCCGCGCGGCGGTATCGTCTTCACCGGCAGTTCGACGATCAAGTTCTGGAAGACGCTCGAGGTGGACATGGCGCCGCTGCCCGTCCTGAACCGCGGCTTCGGTGGCGCGCACCTCGCCCACATGTGCCGCTTCGCGCCGCGCATCGTGCTCCCCTATGAGCCCGCAGACGTGGTGCTCTACTGCGGCGACAACGATCTCGGTGCGTGGACCGGCAAGGACTCGGACACCATCGTGAGGGACTTCGAACGCTTCGCCGAGATCGTGCACGGGGCTCTTCCCGAAACCCGCATCCACTTCGTCTCGATCAAGCCCTCGCGCCTGCGCCGCTCCCAGTGGCCCGAGCAGAAGCGGACGAACGAGCGAATCGCGATAATCGCAGAGACCCACGACGGGGTCGAGTACGTGGACATCGCGGCGCCGATGCTCGGCGCCGCGAGCACGCCTTCCCGCGATCTCTTCGCCTGGGACGGCCTGCACCTGAGCGGGGCGGGTTACGCGCTCTGGACGAGCGTGCTGCGCCCGGTGCTGCTGCAAGCTTCCCAGAGAGGCCGAGCGCCGGCCCAGCCTATCGCCGCGCCGCGGTCTCCTGCCTCTCCGGCTCGATGTGGACCGTCACCGCATCGACCGGCCATTCGGAACGAATGACCTGCTCCACGATCGTCGCGATCTCGTGCGAGGCGACGGTGCTGAGATCCGGTTCGACGAGGACGACGAGATCGACCACGGCCCGGTAACCGTACGAGCGGGAGCGTGCGCGCCGGACACCGACCACCCCGGAAACTCGAAGCGCCGCCTGCTCCAACCGCTCGGGATCGATGGACACCCCATCGACCAGCACCGGCAACGAGCGGCGAAACAAGCCATAGGCGAGAAATAGGATCAAGAGCGCAACGCCCAGCGCCGAAACCGTGTCGACCCACGGGTAGCCGCGCACTGCCGCCTGCCAGCCGGCGATGGCAACGATCGTCGTCAGCACGTCCGCGAACGTGTGCCGCGCATCCGCCCCCAGGATGTCGGACTCGAGCTTCCGCGCCCACATGCCCTGCCACGACGCCAGCCCCACGTTGGTCAGCAACACGCACAGCATCGCGACGACGGCCCAATCGGCGTGAACGATCTCGGGCCGAGAGCGGCTCAGCGCCCTCAACCCCAGCTCGAAGGCCGTCACGGTGAGAAGCATCGCCAGGAGGAAGACCGCCACGGTCTCGTACTTGCGATGTCCATAGGGGTGTTCGTCATCCGGCGGTCGCGTCGACCAGCGCACCACGAGCCATGCGACGACGTTGTTCGCGAGATCCGTCAACGAGTGAACCGCGTCGCCGAGAATCACCATCGACCCGGTCGCGAAGCCGACGAAGAGCTTCAGCAGCATGATCGCGGCGTTCGCCGATCCCTCGATCAGGATCACTCGCTGGACTTGTCGATCTCGCGCGCTCCCGTCGTCGTGGCCAACCCCCTTGGCCCTCGATCCACTCACAGGCGCGTCCCAGCCTCCTCTGCCTTCCCGTTCGCTCGGGGCATCCCTGCAGCAGGCCGCTCCCGGCACGAGCCGCGGGCCGTCTCTGTCTCGGAACGATTGGTGCAGCTAGGTGTACCGCGACCCGCGCCCCAGCGCCGGGCCCGCGCTGGGGCGAGCCGTTGCCCGGCGAGAAGACTGGGGATTCACCATAATGTGCGATTCTGCGACGCCGGGACTCCCGCTCGCACTCTGCTCCGGAGGCATTTGCTCGGTGACGAATTTGATCAAGATGGACACGCTCTGGGAACTGGTGGAAGCGCGCGCCGAGGCGACCCCGGAGGGTCTCTTCGGCCACGACGAGTCCGATCGCCAGATGACCTTTGCCCAATACCGGGATGCCGCGGAGCGCCTCGCGGCGGCGCTCGCCGCGCGGGGCGTGAGAGAGGACAGCGCGGTCAGCTGGATCCTCCCCACCAGCTTCAACGCCCTCGTACTCCTGGCCGCACTCTCGCGGCTGGGCGCCGTGCAGAATCCCATCCTCCCGATCTATCGCGGCCGCGAGGTCTCACACTGCCTGCGTCAGACGGGCGCTCAGCTGCTCATCGTGATCGACGAGTTCCGGGGCTTCGACTACGCCGCCATGGCGAACGAGCTGGCCGGCAAGATCGAGGAGCTCGATGTGCTGGTCGCCCCCAACGAGCCCTGGGAGAGTCAGCTGCCGCAGGCGACTGCGAAGCTACTGCCCGCGCCGACCGCGGGCGAAAAGGTGCGATGGGTCTTCTACACCTCGGGCACCACGTCAGAGCCGAAGGGTGCCCGCCATACCGACAAGGGTTTCCTGGCCGCCTCCTACGGCCTGGCCGCCGCGATGGATCTCTCGCCCTCGGACCGAGTCGGTCTGGTCTTCCCGGTGACCCACCTCGGGGGTGTGAACTCGCTGGTCGCCGCGCTCTCGACGGGGGCGAGCCATCTCATCGTCGAGAGATTCGACCCCCCGACGACGATCCCCTTCCTCCGCAAGCACGGGGTGACGCACGCCGGAGCGGGGACGGCCTTCCACCGCGTGTACCTGGAGGCCCAGCGCCAGCAGGGCGAGGTGCCGATCTTTCCGGAAATCCGGGTCTTCCAGGGAGGCGGAGCCCCAAAGCCGCCACCGCTCCACCACGCGCTCAAGCAGGAGTGCGGAGCGGGCATCCTCTCCGTCTACGGGATGACGGAGTGCCCGATCCTGGCCCTCGGCCGCATCGACGACCCCGACGAACAACTCGCCGATACCGAGGGGCGGCTCAACCTCCCGGAGAGCGAGCTCAAGATCGTCAAGAGCGACGGTTCGCTCGCCGGCGTCGGCGAGGAGGGCGAGCTGCGCATCCGCGCCCCGCAGCTCTTCCTGGGCTACGTGGACGAGTCACTGGATGCAGCGGCCTTCGATGAAGAGGGTTTCTATCACACCGAGGATCTCGGCTTCATCGACGAACGGGGCTGCATCACGATCTCCGGTCGCCTCAAGGACGTGATCATCCGCAAGGGCGAGAACATCAGTGCCCAGGAGGTCGAGGACCTGCTGAGCGAGCATCCGAAGCTCGCCGACGCCGCGGTGATCGGCGTGCCCGACGAGGTGCGGGGCGAGATGGTCTGCGCCGTGGTGGTGCCGCGCGACGCTGCAGAGCCACTCGCCCTCGCAGAGCTGGTCGAGTACCTGCGCGACAAGGAGCTGATGCTGCAGAAGATCCCCGAGCGCATCGAGTTCGTGGAGGCACTGCCTCGCAACCCGAGCGGCAAGGTCCTGAAGCGCGAGCTGCGCAAGCAGTTCGGTGAGAAGGGCTGAGCTTCGGGCAAGAGCCGCTGCTCGATGATCGTGGTCTACGGCTCCCCCCCGCTTCGATGGGTGGTTGGGTCAGGGGCGTCGGGCTGACGCATCGTGGACCTGCGCATCCACTTCGGCGCGGTGCTCACTCACCACGACGCGCTCCTGTCGGAGTAGAATGGGCCGTGACGCTCATCGCCGGGGAGGCCTCCACGATGCTCCGCTCCCAGACTCTTCTCCCCCCGCTGCTGGCCGGCTGCACGGTGCTCCTGCTCTGCACCCCCGCCTCGGCTGCCCGACCCGCAGCCGGCGCTCGCGGCCTGCCGCTCCACTTCGAGGCCAATCGGGGCCAGGTGCCCGAGACAATCGATTTCGTGTCGCGCGGACCCGGCTACGCCGTGTGGCTCGGGCCGGGAGGCGTCTGGCTCGCGGCCGGGAGACACTCGCCGCGCTTCGCCCCACCGGTTCGGATGAGCCTGGAACGGGCGCGCACGGATCTGCACGCAACCGCCGAGCTGCCGCTGCCGGGCGTCGTGAACGACTTCCGGGGCAGCGATCCATCGGGGTGGCACACGGGCATTCCGACCTTCGCGCGCGTGCGCTATGCGGAGATTCGCCCCGGGGTCGATTGGGTCTTCTACGGCACGCCCAAGCGGCTCGAGCACGATCTCGTGGTAGCGCCCGGGGTCGACCCGGGCGAGTTGGTGCTGCGCTTCGATGGCGCCGATGCGATCTCGATCGACGCGGAGGGCAATCTCGCGCTCGAAACGGGAGGCGGCCATCTGCGGCTGTTGCGGCCCGTGGTGTATCAGGAGCGCGCGGGCGCGCGGATCCCGGTTGCCGGTGCGTACGAGCTGCGCGGCGCGCAGCGTGTCGGCTTCGCGATCGGCGCACACGACCCGCGCGCCCCGCTCGTGATCGACCCGATCATCGAATACTCGACCTTCTACGGTGGCACGAGCGCGGAAATCGGCTGGGACATCGCCGTCGATCACCAAGGCTACGCCTACTTCACGGGGACGACGAACTCCACGAATCTGCCCGTGACCACGGGCGCCTTCGACGAAGTGGGACGGGTGGGCGGCTTCTCCGACCCCGGCGACGCATTCGTAGCGAAGCTTTCGCCGGACGGAACGACACTCGAGTGGGCCACCTACCTGAGTGGGCGCGGTCTCGACCGGCTCTTCGGCATCGCCATCGACGCGTCGCTCGACGTCTACGTGGTGGGCGACACCGATTCCACCGACGACCTGGGCACGGCCGGGGTCGACGAGAGCTATCCGCAGGTGGGCGCGGCCCAGGCGTCGTTCGGCGGCGTCTCCGACATGGTCGTGACGAAGCTCGATGCGTCGGGCGCCAGCCTCGTCTACTCGACCTACCTGGGAGGCAACGACGTCGACCGGGGCGATACGGAGAACGACAAGCCCTCGATCGACGTCGATTCCCAGGGACGCGCCGTGGTGAGCGTCGTCACGGCGAGCTCGGACTTCCAGACCGTGGCCGGTTGCAACGTCGCCTCGCCGGGGCCCTACATCGTGCGCTACGCGGCGGACGGTGCGAGCCTCGCCGCCTGCGTCGGCCTCGGCGGCGACGAGTTCGTGTTCTTGAAGGAGCTGCTAGTCGACGCGTCCGACCGCGCGCTGGTGGTGGGCTTCACGGCCGACATCAACCTGAAGACCACCACGGGTACGTTCAGCAAGAACCCGCTCATGGGCGAGGACATCATCCTGATGCGCACCAATGCGGCCGGCACGGCAATCCAGGCCGGCACCTACTTCGGCGACACGGGCGACGATTTCGCGAACGGCATCGCGATCGATGCGTCGGGTGACGTGTACCTGACGGGGCGCTCGGCGTCCGCCAGCTACCCCATCACGATCGGCGGTCCACCGGGTGGCAACGGGGTCGTCACGAAGCTCGATGGCGCCCTCTCCAGCGTGCTCTGGTCGCGCGCGATCGGCTTCTCCGAGGGCTACGACATCGCGGTCGACGGTCTCGAACGCACGAGCACGGTCGGCACGGACAACCAGGACGCCGCCTTCGTACACCTCGACGCCAACGGGCAACAAGAATTCGAGACCTTCTGGGGCGGCCTCCTCTTCGACGTCGCAAACGCAGTCGACCTCGATCCGGCCGGGAACGCCTACGTCACCGGCGAGACACGCTCGACCGGCTTTCCGGGCGACACGGTGCAGAACTCGAGCCCATTCCAAGCGAGCCTCTCGGGCAACCGCGACGCGTGGGTGCTGAAGTTGCTGCGCGACGACCCAGTGCCCAAGGTGCCCCTGCTGCCGGGCGGCGCGCTCGGCCTGGTGGTGGCGCTATTGGGCGCGACGCTGGCGGCGCACGTTCGGGGTAGGCCCGGCGCGCGCTGAGAGCTCGCCGGCTGCCGGGCGGCGCCGAGCGAGCCTTTGCTCTCGTCCTTCCGAGCGCGGCCTTCTGCCGCCTACGGGTCGACCGCGGGCTTTGGCACGAGCAAGGTGATGGCTCCGTTCTCCCAGCGAGCCATCATCCGCGCCCCCACGCCGCGCAGCACCACGGTGTGGAGTTCGAACTCCTGGAGCCGCTCGCCGATCTCGTTGGCAACAGCCCTCCGCTCCTTGGTCCCGAGGTACTCCCAAGTGGGGTCGAGCTTGCCAATGAAGACCCGCACGCCCTCCTGGATTCCTTGGCGGCCCGAAACGAGGAAGGGCGAGACCTCGGCGAGCTCGCCCGGCGACAGGCTGCGAGCATCTCCCCCGGGCCGCGACAGCATGACGGCCACCAGCGCGACACCCAGAATGGTGGCCACCATCTTCGCCGCCAGGCCGGGGGAGAGGTCGAGGTTGAAAGGGAGCCGCCATCGCCTTCCCGACGACGCTGGTTTTCCGATCGCCTCGCCCGATCCGCTGGTCGAGGCGCGATCGGCAACCGCTAGCGTCGCCAGGTTCCGGGTTTTCACTTGGGAAAGCTCGAAGGCCTCGTCGTAGCGGCTGTCCGCAAAGAGCTTGCCAGCCGCCCCCCTCATCTCCTCCATGAGCGCGGTCAGGCCCTGGGTCGCAAGCGCTTCCGGATCGACGCCCAGCTCGCGGAGATCCTCCTGCACCTCCGCTCCGTGCCGGATGGTGCGTCCGAGCACGATCGACGCGCAGATCAGCTCGTTGATGGGGTCGACGTCGTCCGTCTCAAGGGCTTCCACCTCGCGCGGCACCAGGTCATCGAACTTGAACACGTCAACGATTCGTCGTGCGAGCTCGTCCGGGTCCGAAGCCACTTGCCCTCTGATGTGCGTGCGAACCGCGGCGACGAGGCGGGCAAATCCCGTGGATCCGATGAAGGCCCCCCGCGCCGTCTGGTCCTCCTGGGGCTGGCCCCGACGAGCCACCTCAGGCGCGCCCGAGAATTCGGCGAGCAGGTCGTCCGCGAACTCGTCGATCGCCAGCGTGCTGTCGATCTGGGCTGCCACCTGATTCCACATGGCCACGTTGTAGGCGACCGCGGTGGCCAGCACGCGCGGATGCAGAATGTCGACGCCGAGCTGCTTCTTGCAGGCGCGGAGCTCGTCCCGCAGCTCGTGTTGGTCGACTCCGCGGTTGAGACTCTCTGTCGCGTTTTCGAGGGTGGACAAGCCCGCCCGAAACCTCTGGCCGAGATCCGAGACGCGCTCCTGCGCGACCCTGCTGAGACCCGGCGTGAGCTCGCTGGGCTCGTGCACCGCCCTGCGCCTCCCGTCCGACTCCTCGGTTGCGAGCATCGTGACGAGGAACTCGATGAGGCGGAGCGAGTGGTTGGCTCTGAGGTCGCCCTCCAGCACCAGGTCGATCAGCGCGCTCGTCTCGTCCCGGTAGGTGCTGCACAGCAGTGCGCCGGACGAGCGCACCTGCACGAAGTCGAGCGAAGCCACGACTTCGAGGGTCTGCCCGATCTGGTGGGAGAGCAGGCGGTCGACCTCGGCCAGATCGGCCTCCGCGGAAGCCAAGGCGCCAGTGGTCTCGTGGTCGTCGAGGGCCTTGAGCTGGATGAGAAGCTGTCGGCCCTGCTCCCTCACCGGAGCCAGAACCGCCGGATGCATGCAGCGGGCTAGGGCTCGCTGGGCCGCACGCAGCTGCGAAAAGGCCTGGATTCGCTCGCGAAGTTCGAAATCCGCCGTCACGTGATCGCCTCTGGCCGGCTCGCTCACGAGCCGCGCTGGAACTTCCCCCCCCTCTACACGGAATTCCGGGGCCCACACTTGAACCCAGCTTGGATCGTGCGCATCGACGCGAACCGCCCCGGCTCTACCGGAGGCGCTCGGGTGCCCCCCTCGGGGCCTCTCGCCTGCTTGACCCATCTCCTTGTCGGACGGTGGGGAAAGGCAGCTCGAATCTCCCGTCTGCCTCGCGGTCAGGGCTCCTCGCCGCGGGGTGGCTGCGATTCCTGCGCCGGGGCGGGGTCGGCTGGCTCCGGGGGGCGGGCGGCGTCGAGAGCCTTGCGCATATTGGTTCCGGCTATGCGCAGGGCCAACCTGCGGGGCAGGATGCGCAGCACGCGGACGAAGAGCCGATTGCTGAAGCCCGGGATGAAATCCGGGCCCCGCCCCAGCTGTCCCAACGCCTGGCGGGCCACGACCTCGGGCGCCATGGCGCGGAGCGCCTTCGGGTCCATGCCCAGCCGGGCGAACACCTCGGTGTCGGTGGCGCCCGGAGACAGCACCAGCACGTCGAGGCCCTGCTCCCGGTACTCCTGCCAGATCCCCTCGCCAAGCGAGCGCACGAAGGCCTTGGTGGCTGCATAGGCCGCCGAGTGCGGGAAGCCCAGGTAGCCTTCGATGGATGCCGTCACGAGGAAGCCGCCGCGACCGCGCTCGAGCAAGCGCGGGGCAAAGGCGCGGGCCAGCAACAGCGGCGCGCGGCAGTTGACATCGAGCATGCCTTCGAGCTGCTCGGGGGGCGTTTCGTGGAGGCGGCCCTTGACGCCGAAACCGGCGTTGCTCACGACCAGCCCGATGTCCATGCCGGCACAAGCGGGAAGCAGCTCGTCGAGGAAGTCCGGCCGTGCCAGGTCGACGGCGACGGCGACCGCCTCGATGCCGTATCTCTGGCTCAGCGCCTCGGCGAGGCCCTCGAGGAGCTCCCGACGTCGCGCCACGAGCACGAGGCCCAGACCCCGCTCGGCGAGCGCCCGCGCAAGTTGCTCACCGATACCCGATGATGCACCGGTAACGAGGGCGGTGGGACCGTACCGCTGCCGGAACTCGTCCGAGGTGATGGTCATGCAGGTCAGCCTCCGTTCGGGCCCCCCGTGCGCCCCGGCGCGATCGGTCGAATAGCCAACCCACGAGATCGATTCACCAGGCTACGAGACGGGCCCGGTCATCTTGCCAGCGACCCTCGTCGAGCGTCGAACCGCGGTCGCCCAGCAGCGCCATCACTCTGGCGCAGGTCCTCGGCTTCGACCCCGGTGACGGCCACACTGGCCACTTCACGCCCCGAGCAGCACTTCGCCGGGCAGTGCTCCCGTATGCTTCCCGTCCTCGATCAGGATCTGTCCATTCACGACGGTGAGCTTGTAGCCCTCGGAGTCGACCACGTAACGGCTCGATTTCGCCGGGAAGTCTTCCACGAGGTAGGCGCGGCCCGCCTGCAGCTTTGCCGCGTCGAAGCACACGATGTCGGCCTTGGCACCCACGCGCAGGGTCCCCCGATCCTTCAGATCGTGCACCGTGGCCGGCATGCCGGTGAGGCGGTAGATGGCCTGCTCGAGGCTCAGGGGATCCGGCACGTACTCGGAGAGCAGCCGCGTCGTGTAGTCGGCGCCGACGAACGTCGCCAGGTGTGCGCCCCCATCGCTCGAGCCCGCCATCACCATCGGGTTCGCGACGGCCTCCCGATTGATGTGCTTGATGAACTCCTTCGCGGTCTCGTCCATCTCGGCGTAGAAGCTCATGTGGAGATCTTCCGAGAGCGCGAGATCGAGGAAGCAGTCGAGCGGGCTGATTCCGCGCTCCTTCGCGATGTCGCCGACCTCACGACCCTCGAGGGCCTTGTTCGCCTGGGTGGTCGCCTGTTCGACTACGAGCCGCCCGAAGTCGAGGATGAACGCGCGGCCCTCCGGGTCGTCGTTTGCTTCCCGGAGCTTCTCGCGCATGGCGGGATCGCGCAGCGCGTTCATCCGCTCGGGTTCGGGCAGGCACAGCGTGTCGCGCCACAGCAGGCTCTCATCGAGCAGGAACGTGTCGAACAGGCGTATGTGCGCTTCGAGCTTGTTGAGCGAGCACATCGGGTGTAGTCGCACACCCTGCTCGGCCATCTCGCTGACGAAGTCGAGCGTGGCTTTCCAGCCCATGGGATTCGTGGTGCTCGGAATCATTGGATTGAGCTCCACCGGCTTGCCCGATGCAAAGTACATGTCGACCAGCAGCTTGCGGTCGGCCTCGTCGTAACCGGCGGCGAAGCTGTGAGGGATGATCTCGACCGCTCCGTGGTCGAACTCCGCGATCACGGCGCACAGCGCGACGATTTCTTCTTGCGAGGCGTGATTCGAGGGCACCTCGCGGCCGTCCTCGGCCACGTGAATGTCGAGCTGAGAGGTCGAGAAGCCGATGGCGCCCTCGCGCATCGCCTGGCGCACCAGCTCCTGCATCGCTTCGATTTCTTGCGCGGTCGCCTCGCGCTCCGAGGCGTCGTCGCCCATCACGAAGCGGCGTACCGCACAGTGTCCCACGTAGGCGCCGACGTTCACACCGACTTTGCCCTCGAAGCGACCCCAGAAGTCGCCGAAGCCGCCGCCCTCGAAACGCAGGCCCTCGCTGAGGGCGGCGGGCGACATGCCCTCGACGCGGCTCAGCATCCTGGCGAGCCATTCGACATCCTCCGGCTTCGCCGGCGCGAGCGTGAAGCCGCAGTTGCCGGCCATCACGGTGGTGACGCCGTGCCACGACGACGGCGTCGCGAGCGGGTCCCAGTCGAGCTGCACGTCGTAGTGGGTGTGGACGTCGATGAAGCCGGGGGAGACGATGAGCCCGGTCGCGTCGTAGACGCGTTCCGCGCTCTCGTCAATGCGTCCGATTTTCGCGATGCGACCGTCCCGCACAGCGAGATCGGCCGAGTAGGCCTTGAGGCCCGTGCCGTCGACGATGCGACCGCCGCGGATGATCAGGTCGTAGATCATGGGTGCCTCCGATGAATGGGGAGCCAGTATAACCGCGGCGGCGTGCGTGGTGGTAAGTTCAAGCGGTCGATGCAACGTCTTCTGCCTCCCTTCACAGACCCGGTGTGACGGCGCAGACGACGAGAAGTCGACAACCGGGGTTCACCGCTTCGCAGCCTGGGAGCGATGGAGATGTGGGCAGTGCTAGATGATGAGGAAAGGGAGGAACGATCGTGCCGGAGCGCTTTCGAGACAGAGTGACCGTGATTACCGGAGCGGCCTCGGGCATTGGCGCCGAGACCGCCCGCCGCTTCGCTCGCGAAGGGGCCAGCGTGGTCATCGCCGACCTCAACGCAGAGGCGGCCGAGGCCGTGTCCCGCGAGATCCGCGACGCGAGCGGCCGCGCCGAGGCCGCCGTGGTCGACGTCGGCGACGAGCGCGCCTTCGCTGCGCTGCTCGAGGAGCTGGCCGGACGACACGGGCGCCTCGACGTCCTGGTCAACTGCGCCTTCGCGATGGTGGCCGGCCCGCTCGAGAGCCTGTCGACCGAAGACTGGCGTCGCTGCTTCGAAGTCACGCTTCACGGCACCTTCTTCGGCCTGCGCGCGGCGCTGCGCATCATGAGCTCCCGTGGCGGCGG
The DNA here is from genome assembly GCA_019310965.1 of Deltaproteobacteria bacterium. Classification (GTDB taxonomy): domain Bacteria; phylum Myxococcota_A; class UBA9160; order UBA9160; family SMWR01. The sequence continues at coordinate 19,563 of JAFDDG010000005.1, read as the reverse complement.
AGCGATCGTCAACATCTCCTCGCTCGCCGCGCAGGGCGGCCAGGCCTCGCTCGGCGGCTACGGGGCTGCCAAGGCTGGAGTGGAGAACCTGACTCGCAGCGCGGCGGTGGAAGCCGCCGCGGCGGGCATTCGCGTCAACGCGGTGGCGCCGGGAGCCGTGGCCACAGCGGGGACCCTCGCAGTCTATCCGGAGGGCACGCCGCAGCGGCGCGCGCTCGAGAAGCTGATGCCGGCCGGCCGGCTGACGCAGCCACACGAGATCGCAAACGCCGTGCTCTTCCTGGCGTCGGACGAGGCCTCGGGCATCAACGGCCAGATCCTCAACGTGGACTGCGGTCAGAGCGCGGTCCTCGGCGCGCCGGAACTCGAGGAGGGCTGGGGTCAGTGAGGACGGTGTGCGTCCTGCCTCCTCGCGGAGGCCGGCCGGAGGGCCGGTTGGGGAGGGGCTCGGCCGGGCCGCGCCGGTCTGCGGCTCTCGGTCTCGCCTAACGAAGCGCCTTCAGGATCTCCCGGGCGCCCTTCTCATCGTCCGGCGTCGCCAGAGGGAAGTCTGTCGGGAAGTTGATGGTGCTGAGGATGCCCTCCCAGCGCTGCTTCAGCCTCGGCCCGATCTCGTCGAGCGGGGCGACGGTGGCGAACTCCTCCGCCATCTCGTCGGGGATGAGCTTCACCATCTCGTCCCAGCGATTCTCGAGCGACAGCCGATGGAGCCGGAGCCCCAGCTCCTGCCAGCCATGCACTTCGAACACGCGGGCGTAGGTGCGGGTCGAGGCGTAGAAGGCCACGCGCCGCTTCAGCAGCTCGCGCTCTTCCCGCAGCTCCTCTGCATTCCTTCCGGTGACGATGATCGGAGCGCCGATGATCTCGATCTCCGAGACATCGCGGCCCGCCTTGCGTGCCCCGGCCTCGATGCTGGGCAACATCACTTCCCGCATGTAGCGGGCGGTGCAGACGGGGTGCGCGAAGACTCCGTCGCACACCTCGCCGGCGAGTCGGGCCATGTAGGTGTTGACCGCGGCGATGTGGATGGGGATGCGCGGGTGCTCGATGGGCTCGGGGCTGAAGACCGGCGGCAGCATCGTGAACCGGTAGTGCTCTCCCTCGAAGAAGCTGGGCTCGTCGCGATTCTGGAAGGTGCGGAGGATCGCCTGCAGGCACAGGATGTACTCGCGCATGCGGGGTCCGGGGGGCCCCGTCCAGGGGGTCCCGTAGCGCCGCTCGTTGTGGCCCTTGACCTGGGTGCCCAGCCCCAGCGCGAAACGGCCGGCCGAGAGTCGCTGCAGATCCCAAGCCATCTGCGCGACGGCCATCGGGCTGCGCGGGAAGGAGACGGCGACGCCCGTCATCAGGCCGACACGCTCGGTGTGCTCGGCGGCGATCAGCAGCGGAAAGAAGGGGTCGTGGCCCGCCGTCTCGGAGGAGATGATGCCGTCGAAGCCCAGCGCCTCGATCTTGCGGGCCGTCGCGGCGAGCCCCTCGAAACCGAGGCTGGTGACCTCCCGCGTGAAGCGGTAGCCCTCGATCATCGCAATCCCGACGCGCAAGCTAGATCCGCTTGAGCGCCGGCATGATCGGCCCGAGGCTCTCGAACATGCTCCGCTGGCGCTCCTGCAGCTCTGCGTAGGGGGGACCGAAGACCAGGTTGATGCTGGTGGCGAGTCCGCCAAAGCGCTCCGCCAGCCTCGCAGGCAGCTCCTCCAGGGTGCCGACGACGGCCAGCTCATCCAGCATTTCGTCGCTGACGAGCTCGGGCATGTCGTCCCAGCGACCCTCGGTGGAGAGCCGGTAGAGCCGCTCGGCCACGTCGCTCCAGCCGTGCAGCTCCATCACGCCGAAGTAGGCGCGAGTGGAGGCGTAGAACGACACGTGGCGACGGATCAGCTCCCGGGAGCGCGCGAGCTCGGCCTCGTTCTCGCCGGTGATGGTGAACGGGTTGACCGCGAAATCGATCTCCGACAGATCGCGACCCGCCCGCTTCGCTCCCTCCGCGGCTGCGGGCCGGATCACTTCTTCGATGTAGCGGGCCGTGTTGAGCGGATGCATGCGAATCCCGTCGCACAGCTCGCCCGCCAGGCCGCAGTTGTAACGGTTGACCGCGGAGACGTAGAGGGGAACCCGGCCCCCGTCGGGGTTGGGCCCCGGGTTGAAGAACGGCGAGCTCAGGGTGAACTGGTAGTGCTCGCCTTTGAATTCGGGGCGAGCCCCGGTCTGGAACGTCTCGAAGATCGCCCGCAGGCAGAGGATGTACTCGCGCAGGCGCGGCCCCGGCGGCGAGGGCCACGGCGTCGAGTAGCGACGCTCGTTATGGCCCTTCACCTGGGTGCCGAGGCCGAGCAAGAAACGGCCGCCGGTGTAGCGCTGGAGGTCCCACGCGATCTGGGCCGTGACGAAGGGGCTGCGCGGAAAGGCGATCGCGATCCCCGTGCCGAGCTGGGCACGCTGTGTGTGCTCGGCGAGAGCCATGGCGGGCAGGAAGGGATCGTGACCCGCCTCGGTGAAGAGGATCGTGTCGAAGCCGATCTCGTCCAGGCGCCGGCCGTGCCGAATCAGCTCCTGGAGATCGGGCGGGTCGGTGATCGTCGCCTCGATACGCATCCTGGCCCTCGTTCATATCCTTCGCCCGACGCGAAGTCAAACCATCGCCGCTCTCACACTTCGTGCCGTGCCAGATCTCCGGGCAGGGAGCGGCTCGCACGATGGAAGAAGAAGGCTCCCAGTACACCTGTCGTCGCGAGCGTGAGCAGCGAGTAGCGGATCGCCTCTCCGCCGAAGTGGGCCGCGTACTGATCGTTAAGGAAGCCGACCACGAAGGGGCCCGCTCCCGCTCCCACGATATTGATGATGAAGAGCAGGATCGCCGAGGCGGTGGCGCGCATGCGCAGCTTGGACAGGTTCTGGTTGAGCGTGTGGATGGTCGGGACGTAGACATTCGAGAGCAGATAGAAGGCGAAGAAGAAGAGCATCGAAACCCGACTCGAGTCGGCGAGCAGGAAGACGAACCCGAAGGGCAGCGCGATCAGGGTGACGATGGCTGGCAAGCGCATGTACCAGGCCGGATCGCGCTGGCCGAGTCGATCGGCCAGCGCACCCCCCAGGTAGGCACCGGCGCTGCCGCCGATGCCGACGATCACCGCCATCCAGCTTCCAATTTCGATGGGCGACAGGCCGTGCACGCGTCCGTAGAACTCGAAGCCCCACATGAGAACGCCGTAACCCATCAGGGAGATGAAGCTCGCGCCCACCACGAGACGGACCCAGGAGCGGCAGGAGAGCAGGTAGCGCAGCGTCTCGCCGAAGGTGCTCGTCTGCACCGCCTGCCCGGTGGCCCGCTCGGAATAGCCACGGGGAGGTTCGCGGACGGTGAAGCGCACGACCAGCGCCAGCAACAGCCCCGGAGCCCCCAGCACGAAGAACGCCGTTCGCCAGTCGAAGTTCGCCCGCAGGTAGCCACCCCCCAGGTAGGCCAGCGCCGAGCCGACGTACACGCCCGAGGCGTAGATCCCCAACGCCGTGGCCCGCCTCTGCGGCGCGAAGTAGTCCGAGATCAGCGAGTGCGCCGGTGGACTCCCGGCCGCCTCGCCCACTCCGACTCCGATCCGGACGAGCGCGAGCTGAGCGAAGTTGCGGGTCAGCCCGCAGGCCACGGTCATCGCGCTCCAGACGGTGAGTCCGATGGCGATGATCGAGCGGCGGTTGCCGCGATCCGCCCAGCGAGCGATCGGGATGCCGGCGATCGTGTAGAAGAGTGCGAAGGCGAAGCCCACCAGCAGGCCCACCTCGGTGTCGGAGATCGCGAACTCCTCCTTGATGGGCCCGATGAAGACGGAGAGCACCTGCCGGTCGATGAAATTGACCACGTAGACGAGGAAGAGCACGCCGAGGACGTAGTTGGCTTCGCGGGGAGAGACCTCTTCGACCTCCCCTGCTCCGTCTCCCGGCTCGTGCCCGGCGTCAGCCCTCTCGGCCAACGCTCGTCTCGCAGTCGGGCCCCTCGATGGCCCCGCTATCCATGCACTCCCGGATCTCCTGCGGCGTCATGCCGAGCAGCGTACCGAAGACATGCTCGTTGTCCTGTCCCAATGCCGCGCCCGCCACACCGCTGCGTCCGGGAGTTCCCGTCAAACCGAGCGGGACGCCCGTGGCGACGACGCGTCCCCGCTTCAAGTGCTCGATCTCCTCGAAGAAGCCCCGTGCGCGCAGCTGAGGATCGTTGCGCAGCAGGTCCTCCACGTTCTGGACGACTCCCGCCGCGACACCCGCGTGCTGGAGCACAGCCATCACCTCGTAGTCGCTGCGCTCGCGCGTCCACTCCTCCACCTTCTCGTCGAGCGCGTCCGCGTTCGCCAACCGGGCTCCCAGGGTGTTGAACTTGGCGGCGCGGGCCCAGGCCGGGTCGCCCAGCACCTCCCGAAAGCTCTCCCACTCCGCGTCGCTGGAGACGGCGATCGCGCACCAGCGGTCCTCCCCCGCGCAGCGATAGCAGCCGTGGGGTGCCGCGTGAGTCGAGCGGTTGCCCTGTCGCTGCGGGTCGCGGCCGTTGACGAGGTGCTCCATCAGGACGTGGCCGAGAGCGCCGACCGTCGTCTCGAACTGCGCCAAGCTGATGTGCTGGCCCCGACCGCTGCGGCTGCGATGATCGAGCGCGCACATCACCGCGAACAGGCCGTGCAGCGCACTCAGGGCATCGGGGTAGGCGTACTGGGTGATCGCCCCCTCCCGCCAGGGAAAGCCCGAGAGCTTGCTGAGACCCGCCAGCGCCTCGATGTTGGATCCCCACGTCACGTATCGGTGATACGGCCCGCGATCGCCGTAGCCGGAGGTGCTCAGCATGACCAGACGCGGGTTGACGCGCACGAGCTCCGAGTAGCCGAGGCCGAGCTTGTCCATCACGCCGGAGCTGTAGTTCTCGATCACCACGTCGCAGCGCGCCACCAGCCGCTTGGCGAGCTCCAGCGCGCGGGGCTGCGTCAAGTCGAGGGCCACGAAGCGCTTGCCGGCATTCCAATCCGTGAACCAGGGCGAGAGCTGGGGCTGCGTTCCCAGCTCCGGGGCCCGCGGCGGGACGTAGAGACGCACCACGTCGGGATGCTTCTTCGACTCGACCCGAATCGTCTCGGCACCGCAGTAGGCGAGGAACCTGCCGACCCACGGACCGGCCATGGCGGCCGAGAACTCGACGACCTTCAGGCCCTCCAATGCCCGCGCCCCCGCGACGCCGTCAGACGGCTCCCGCCTCGCGGAAGGCGCCCGGGCCTCCGCCGAAACGTCGAACTCGCTGCCGAAGACCTCTGCGTTGTGCTGGCCGACGCCGGGCGCCGGCCGCGTGGTTCGCCAAGGGGTCTCGGAGAGCCGATACAGGGCTCCGGGCTGCCTCAACGGGCCCAGCTTCGGGTGCTCGACGTCGACGAAATAGTCCCTGGCCGCGAGGTGCGCGTCGCCGGCCACTTCGGCGGCGCCGTTGACGGGCGTCACCGCCAGGTGCCTGCGCTGGGCCTCGTGGTAGAAGTCCGCCGCGCTGAACTGCGACACGAGATCGCCGATGAACAGATCCAGCAGCTCCCGATGGGGCAATCGGTTGGACGAGGGACCCTCGAACATCGGGTCGAGCACTTCTACGTTCCCCGTCACCTCGTGGATCCAGCGCGCCAGCGCCCGCCAGTGAAGCGGGCGATTGACCATCAGGTAGACCCTGCCATCGCGACAGGCGTAGCTGCCCGAGGGAACCGCGGCGACCAGACCCGTGCCGCAGCGAGTGGGAATGACGCCGTCGTCCAGCCACTTGCCCACGCCGCAGATGTGGCTGACGGAGACCGCGACCTCTTCGACGGAGATGTCGACGTGCTGGCCCCTGCCACTCGCCGTGCTGTGATAGAGCGCGATCATGCTGCTGGCCGCGGCGGTGACCGAGGCGGCGACGAACGCCTGCGAGCCCGCGAGCCGGACGGGGGGGTCCTCCGCCTCCCCGGTGACGCGCATCGAGCTGCCCAGAGCGCTGGCCACGAGATCCGAGGACTTGAAGTCCCGCTGCGGCCCGGTCTGCCCGAACCCAGTTATCGAAGTGAGGACCAGCGCGGGATTCAGCTCCCGCAGGCTGGCATAGCCCAGGTCCAACTCGTCCAGGCTGCCGGGGGGCAATGTCTCGACGACGAGGTCGGCGGTCCGTGCCAACTCGCGAAAGCGGGCGCGGCCCTCGGGCCGCGCGAGATCCAGGGTCACGCCCCTCTTGCCGGTGTTCGTGTAGAGGAAGAACAGGCTCCCGTCCGGATCGGACTCGTTGCCGACGAAAGGGGGGATCTGTCGGGTGGCATCACCGCCGGGACGCTCGATCTTGATCACATCGGCGCCCATATCGGCCAGGAGCTTGCCGCAGTAGACTCCCTTCTCGTCGGCAAGCTCGAGAACACGCCTTCCGCGGAGAGCCATCTGTTCGTCCTCCCGAGCGGTTTCCCGTGCGGGAAGACACCGCCTCCGGTAGAAATAGCGCAAGCGACCGGGGACACAGCCGGTCGGGTGCGAGAGGGAGAGGGCCCAGAATGGATCCGACGCGTGAGATCGAATGGAACATCGTAGGCGGGGCGCTCATCTACGTCTTCCTCGTCCTCGCTGGGGGACTATTCGTCTACGGCATCGCGCGACGGGTACGGCTCTGGCAGCTCGGCGGAGAGGCCGCCCGCTTCGATCGCCTCGGCGAGCGTCTGACGGGGCTGCTGAGCGAGATCCTGGGCCAGCAGCGGCTGCGCCGCGATCCGTTCGCGGGCACCGCCCATCTATTGATCTTCTACGGATTCGCTGGGACGCTCGTTGCGACAACCCTGATCTCCATCCAGGAGTGGACCGGGATCCACTTTCTGCGGGGAACCTTCTACCTCTGGTACTCGCTGCTCAGCGACAGCGCCGGGCTTCTGGGCATCGTGGGCCTGCTGATGGCCGTGTGGCGGCGGGCCGTCGCCCGCCCGGCCTACCTCCACACTTCTCTGGACGACTGGTTTGCGCTGGCGTTGCTGCTGCTCATCTTCGTGCAGGGCTTCGCCGTCGAAGGCATCCGGATCGCGGTCACCGAGCTGCAGCAGCAGCCGGAGCTGGCCCGCTGGTCGCCCGGCGGATCCGCCGTCGCACTGCTCCTGCAGAACGTCGACGCGGAGACGCTGAAGGCCCTGCACCGCCGGCTGTGGTGGGTGCACGCGGTCAGCGCCTTCGCCTTCATCGGCTACCTGGCATTCGGCAAGCTCGCTCACATCTTCTTCGGGTCGCTCAACATCTTCTCGCGCAATCTGGGTCCGAGCGGCCGCCTCACCCACCCCGATATCGAAGCGACCCTGGAGACCGATCCCGATGCCCTCGAGACACTCGGTGTCGAGAAGATCGAGCAACTGCCCTGGAAGAGCCTGCTGGATCTCGACGCCTGCACGAACTGCGGCCGCTGCGAGGACGTCTGCCCCGCCCACATGAGCGGCGTCGCGCTAAGTCCGCGCAAGCTAATTCGGGACATGAAGAGCCATCTCAGCGAAGTGGGCCCGCCGCTCATCGGGGCACCGCCCGCCGCTGACGACGCAGCCGGGGAGGAGCCCGCTCGCGCTCCGCTCTTCGGGGAGCCCACGGGAGAGGGGCTCCAGCCCGCCATCACCGAAGAAGAGCTCTGGGGCTGTCGCACCTGCGGCGCCTGCCAGCAGGAATGCCCGGTCTACATCGAGCACGTCCCGAAGATCATCGACATGCGGCGCTATCTGGTGATGACGGAAGCGAAGATGGGCGAAGAGACGCAGCAGTTCCTCAAGAACATGGACGACCGGATGCATCCCTGGGTAGGGACCGCCCACGATCGCGAGGCCTGGTTCCTCGACCTCGACGTGAAGGTGCTGGGGCGGGGCGACACGGCCGAGTATCTGTTCTGGGTCGGCTGCACGGGCGCCATGGTGGATCGCAACATCGAGGTCACGCGGGCCGTGGCCAAGGTCCTGAAGGCCGGCGGCGTGGACTTCGCGGTGCTGGGCGCCGAAGAGGCCTGCACCGGGGATCCCGCCCGCCGGGTCGGCGACGAGCTCACCTACCAGACTTGCACCAAGACGAACATCGAGACGTTCGAACGCTATGGAGTGCGCAAGATCATCTCGACTTGCCCGCACTGCTTCAACACCCTCAAGAACGAATACCCCGACTTCGGTGGGCGTTACGAAGTGGTGCACCACACCCAGCTCATCGCGGAGCTGATCCGCAGCGGCCGCCTGAAGCTCACGCGGGGGCTCGATTCCCTGACCTACCACGACCCCTGCTACCTCGGGCGCCACAACGGCGAGTACGACGCACCGCGGGAAATCCTGGCCGAGCTCTCGACCTCGGGCGACATCCAGGAGCTCGAACGCAGCCGGTCGCGGTCGCTCTGCTGCGGCGCTGGCGGTGGCTACGCCTGGATGGACGACGATCCCCAGCAGCGCATCAACCACACGCGCGTGGAGCAGGTGAAGGCCTCCGGAGCCGAGACGGTGGCACTCGGATGCCCCTTCTGCATGCAGATGTTCGAGGACGGCCTGGCGGCGCGGGACCCACAGAAGAGCATACGCGCCGCGGATCTCGCGGAGCTGGTCGCCGAGGCCCTGGAGGAGTGATCTCCCACGCGAGGTGACGCCGTCCCGACGGGAACGGGGCGCTGAGCTCGCTTGACCCCGACGATCGCGCTGGCATATCTTGCACAGCCCAAATGACGGAAACCGCCTCGAATCGTGCGGATTCGAGTGTGCTGGCGGGCGAGAGCGAGCATGGCGAGCACGAACATCGAGGCGGACCTCCGCGAGCTGGCGGATCGAGAGGCGATCCGCGATCTGGCGAGGCTCTACGCCCATCACGTCTGGAGGCAGGACGTAGCCGGCGCCATCGGGCTCTTCACCGAGGACGGCGAGATGGACACCGGGGAGACCCCGCCCATCAGAGGCCGGGCGGCGTTGCTCGAGGCCTACCAGGGCATGCTCGGCGATACCCAGTTGCAGCCGTTCGTGCACAACCACGTCATCGACCTGCACGGGGACGACGCGACCGGAACCTGTTATCTCGACCTGCGGGCCCGCATGGATGGGCGGAGCATGATCGGATCCGGCTACTACGACGACTGCTACGCCCGGAGCGACGGCGAGTGGAAGTTCCGCTCGCGCAAGCTGACCATGATCTACCTCGTGCCTCTCAGCGAGGGATGGGCGGAGCGCCCCGGCGGCGACTAACGACTGAGTGTGGAGCCGGGCATGCGAAGCACCCAAGCCGCTCCCGGCGTCGATCTGGCCGAAGGGCTGATGCTGCTGCTCGAGAGGGCCGCTCACGGATCGAGCTCCGCGCCGAGCTGCCCTGCTGTTCGACCGGGAAGCTGCTGCGGCGCAATCTGCACACCGACCTGATGGGGGAAACATGACAGACACCAACGCGAAATCCTGGGATCAGGAGGTCGATGTCCTGGTCGTCGGCTCGGGAGCGGGCGCCATGGCGGCCGCATTGCGGGCCCACGATCTGGGAGCACGCACGCTCGTCATCGAGAAGACCGACCGCTATGGCGGGGCCTCGGCGATGGGCTCCTGCCTCCTCTGGATCCCGAACAATCACCTGATGTCGGACGTCGGGGTGGACGACAGCCCCGAGGAAGCCTGGGACTACCTGAAGGGAACGACCGCCGGCGTCGTTTCCGATGATCGTTTGAAGGCCTATCTCGACAACGCCCCGCTGGCGCTCCAGTACCTCTGCGAGAAGACGCGAGCGGAATTCGTCGCCCAGCCCGCGTATCCGGATTACTACCCCCGGGTTTCGGGCAGCAAGCCGGGCGGGCGCTCGATCGAGCCGGCACACTTCGACGCCCGCAAGCTCGGCGACGACTTCCTGAACATGCGCGACCAGAACCTCCAGATGCAGGTGCTGGGGCGCCTCGCGATGACCGCCCTCGAGGCGCAGGCGGTGCTGACGGGGCAGCCCGGCTCGACGGCCATCTTCATCAAGCTCCTGCTCAAGTACGCCTTCGACATCCCCTTTCGCTTCAAATCGAAGCGCGATCGCAACTGCGCCATGGGAAACGCCTTGATCGGCATGCTGCGACTCTCGCTCACGGATCGCGGCATCCCGCTGTGGCTGAACACACCGGCGCGCGAGCTGATCGTCGAGGACGGTCGCGTGACGGGCGCCAGCGTCACAAGGGAGGGCCGCGCACTTCGCATCCGTGCGCACAGAGCGGTCATCCTCGCGGCGGGCGGCTTCGAGGGCAGCCAGGCCATGCGCGAGAAGTACCTCCCCCACCCGACTCGCGCCGAGTGGACCTGCGCGAACGAACACAACACCGGCGACGTGATCGAGATGGGCATGCGCGTGGGTGCCGGGGTCGACCTGATGGACGACGCCTGGTGGGGACCGGTCAGCATCGCGCCGGGCGAGGGCTTCGCGCGCATGTTCGTGATCGAGAAGTCGCTCCCCGGAAGCATGCTGGTGAGTGGGAGCGCCGAACGCTTCACCAACGAAGGGGGACCCTACATCGACATCGTGAATGCGATGTACGCGAACCACAGCGAAGAATCCCCCTGCGTGCCGGCTTATCTGGTATTCGATGCCACCTTCCGAAAGAAGTACATCTGTGGCCCCATGCTGCAGGGATCGATGCAGCCCGACTGGATGGTGCGCAAGCTCTTCGAGCTGGGATACGTCAAGAAATCGAATACGCTTCGGGGTCTCGCGGCACAGCTCGGCTTGGACGCAGCGAAGCTCGAGGCGACCGCCGGCAAGTTGAACGAGTACGCCCGCACCGGGAAGGACCTGGATTTCCAGCGGGGCGACACGATCTACGACCGCTACTACGGAGACGAGAACGTCCAGCCGAACCCCTGCCTCGCTCCGATCGAAAAGCCCCCTTTCTACGCGATCGAGACGTTTCCGGGCGAGCTGGGGACGAAGGGCGGCCTGAAGGTCGATGCGCTCGCCCGCGTGGTGACGGACTCGGAGGATGTGATCCCGGGTCTCTACGCGCTGGGGAACTGCTCGTCTTCCGTCATGGGCCACAGCTATCCTGGAGCAGGTGCCACGATCGGCCCCGCAACGACCTTCGGCTACATCGCCGCATCCGACGCAATGACTGACCGAGCGAACGGGAGGAGTTGAGCATGGCATTTCGAGTCCAGACAGTGATCTTGGGCCCCGACACGGACCAGTACGCGGGGGATGGACAGGCCACCAGCGACATCGCCGGCATCGCCGCCGCTGCGCGCCGATGCGAGGAGCTGGGCTACGACGGCGTGACTGCGCCGGAGGCAGGCCACGATCCCTTCCTGCCGCTGGTCATCGCAGCGGAGCACACAGAGCACATCAAGCTCGGCACCAACGTGGCCATCGCGTTTCCTCGCAGTCCGCTGGCGACCGCCCAGGTGGCGTGGGATCTGCAACAGCTCTCGAAGGGGCGCTTTCAGCTGGGCCTGGGAACCCAAGTGAAGGCCCACGTCGTGCGACGCTACGGGTCGACCTGGACGGGACCGCCGGGGCCGCGTCTGCGCGAGTACCTGCTGTGCATGAAGGCGATATTCGAGACTTTTCAGAAGGGCGACAAGCCGGACTTCACGGGCAAGCACTACCAGTTCACCCTGATGAACCCGTTCTTCAATCCGGGACCCATCGAATATCCGCACCCGGAGATCCATTTGGCCGCGGTCAACCCCTACATGGCGCGCCTGGCGGGCGAGCTCTGCGACGGATTGCGCCTCCACCCGATCGCAACCTTCCGCTACACGCGCGAGGTGGTCGTGCCCTCCCTCGAGGCCGGCGCCGCGGCGAGCGGACGCAAGCTCGCGGATCTGGACTTGATCGGCGCACCGTTCCTCGCAATCGCGAAGGACGCCGAAGGTGTGGAGGCGGCCAAGCAGGCGCTGAAGCAACACATCGCCTTCTACGCGTCGACGCCCACCTACCACGCCGTGCTCGAGTTCCACGGCTGGCTCGACGCGGGCAAGGCCCTCCACCAGATGTCTCGAGAGGGTCGCTGGAAGGAGATGCCCGGACAGATCAGCGACGAGATGCTCGAAGAGTGGGCCATCATCGGCACCTGCGACGAACTCGCAGCCAAGCTGAAGGAGCGCTGCTCCGGCCTCTTCTCGACCGTCCTCCTCGACTTGGCGCCGCAGCTACGCCGCGACGAAGCCTGGCTCAGCGAGACCATCGACAGGTTGCATCAGAACTAGCATTCACAGACAGGGGGCCATCGCGATGGCATCGGAAGATCACGTTCTCTTCGATATCGACGAAGGAGTCGGCATCGTCACCCTGAACCGCCCCGACCGCTTGAACGCGATCCACTGGGCCCTGGCCGACGATCTGGTCCAGCTGTTTCGCGATCTGCGCCAACGCGACGAGGTCCGCTGCCTGGTGTTGACGGGCGCCGGCCGGGCCTTCTGCGCGGGAGGCGACGCCGAGTGGCTCAGCGGATCGGCCGACCGCGGGATGCCCGGGCTATCGGACGTTCCGCTGGAACGCTACCAGCGCAAGACGCCCGCCGGCCCGGTCACGGAGCTGACCAAGATGATCATCGACGTGGACAAGCCCGTGATTGCGGCGATCTCCGGTCCCGTGATGGGCGCGGGGCTCTCCTTCGCACTCGCCTGCGACCGGCGCTTCGCGGACACGACGACGCGCATGAGCGCGGCCATGGTGCGGCTCGGCTTCGCCCCGGACAGCGGCATCACCTATTTCCTGCCGCGCATAACAAGACTCTCGACGGCGCTGATGATGGTGGAGACCGGGCGAATCCTGGAGGCAGAAGAGTGCCACCGAGAGGGGTTGATCGACGAGCTCGTCGAGCCGGGCGAGGCGCTGCCGAAGGCGCTGGAGTACGCGAAGCGGCTGGCGTCCGGACCGAGCGTGGCCGTCGACCTCGCGCGACGCTTCATCTACAAGTCGCTCAACTCGAATCTCGACGAGATGCTCGACTACGAGGCCGTGGCCTCCACCATGACGGCCCATACCCTGGATGCGCGAGAGGGCACGCGGGCCTTCGTGGAGAAGCGCAAAGCCAAGTTCGAGGGGCGCTAGCCGAGGCGTTCCGGCGCGGCTCAGCCCCGAACGTTCTTCGACACCACGCGTCGGTGCAAGAGCGAGTAGTGGCGATAGCCGCCGGACATGTGTGAGACGACCGCGCCAATCACGGCGACGCCAGTGAGAATCGAGATCCGGCATTCTCCGAACAGCGGGATGAGCGCGAGCAGCGCCAGCTTCCCGATGGTCGCGACGCCGCGCACCTCCACCAGCCAGATGGGTGCCCGGCAGATCTCGAATAACGCGAAGGCCGCTCCGGAAACCACGACTGCGGCGAACGCCGGGGCCAGTCGCTCCGGTGCGACGCCGTAGACGCTTCCGCCGTAGAACGCCCCGAAGGCAAGCAGATGGGCTGCACGCAGCACCGTTCGCAACACGCGGGCCCCGCGTATCGGTCGCGACTCGCCGGAGCGGAGTCGCTCGAGCGTGCGTGCGAGCACGGCTGTTCTCTCCTGCGTGTCTCGTCCGTCTCGTGGCGGGTGGAAGAATCGCGAGCACGCCCGAAAAGATGCGGTGCGCGCCAGCGGCACCTCCGACGGGGTGTTGGTATCATATTCGAGCGCCTATTGGAGACATCGATGAGCGGCGGTTGGGACGAGTCTGTGGACTTCTTGGTGGTGGGGTCCGGTGCGGCCGGCATGACCGGTGCGCTCGTCGCGCATGAGCGCGGCGCACGTACGCTCGTGATCGAGAAGAGCGCTTTCTACGGCGGTAACACCGCGCTCTCGGGCGGCGCCCTGTGGGTGCCCGACAACCACCTGATGCGGGAGCAGGGCATCGACGACTCTCGCGAAGAAGGCCTGCGCTACCTCGAGACCGTGACGGCGGGCAGCTCGAGCAGCGAGCGGCTGCGGCGCTACGTCGAGACGGCCCCCGAGATGGTTCGCTTCCTCGATGAGCACTCGCACGTGCATTTCGACAACGTGCCCGAGTATCCCGACTACTTCCCCGAGGCGGAGGGGGGCAAGGCCGGCGGCCGCTCGATCGAACCGCAGGTATTTGAAGCGCTGGACCTCGGCGAGACCTTCGCCGAGCAGCGCATGCTGATTGGCTACTCGAGGATGATGAAATTCCTGGCCATCACCATCAACGAGAGCCGCGTGCTGCTGGGCGGGAGGCGCGCCGCGTTGGGCGTGATCGCGCGAATCGCCTTCCAGTACATAACGAACTGGCGCGCGCGGCTGCGGGGCATGGGCAACACCCGCCTCACCCTGGGCAGGGCTCTCACCGCCCGCCTGCGCTACTCGCTGAAGGACCGCGGCGTGCCGCTGTGGCTGGAGACACCGCTCCGCGAGCTCATCGTCGAGCACGGGCGCGTGGTCGGAGCACTCGTCGAGCGCGAAGGCCGCAGCCTGCGCATCCGCGCGGAACGCGGGATCCTCGTCGCCTCCGGGGGCTTCGAGCGCAACGCCGCCTTGCGCCGCGAGCACCAGCCCCAGCCCATCGGAGCCGATTGGACCGTCGGCAGCGAGTCGAATGTCGGTGACGCAATCGCAATAGGCCAGAAGGTCGGCGCGAGCTTCGACCTGATGGACGAAGCCTGGTGGACGCCGGTCTTCCTGCCTCCGACCATGGATCGCCCCACCCCCATCATCTTCGAGAAGGGCCTGCCGGGCTCGGTGATCGTGAACAAGAGCGGCCGGCGCTTCATGAACGAGGCCTCGCCCTACAACGAAGTGGTCAAGCAGATGTACGCGGCACACGAGGAGGCCTCCTCCATCCCCGCCTACTTCGTCTTCGACGCGGGCTACCGCAAACGCCACCCCTGCGGCCCGGTGCGGCCCGGCTACTCCCAGCCCGACTGGAGCCTCGCGCCGGTGCTTCGCGACACCTTCCTGTCGCGCAGCAAGACACTTCTCAAGCTGGCGAACAAGCTGGGCCTCGACGCCGAGCAGTTCGTCGCCGCCGTGGAGCGCTTCAACGAGCAGGCACGCCGGGGCGTGGACGAAGATTTCGGGCGCGGCGAGAGCAGCAACGACCGTTACTACGGAGACCCCTCGATCAAACCCAACCCCTGCCTGGCGCCGCTGGACACCCCTCCCTTCTACGCCGTCGAGGTCTACCCGGGCGATCTCGGCACGAAGGGCGGTCTTCGCGCTGACAACGACGCACGCGTCCTGACGAGCAGCAACGAGCCGATCCCGGGCCTCTACGCGGCGGGCAACTGCTCCGCATCCGTCATGGGCCGCACCTACCCCGGTGCCGGGGCCACGATCGCGCCGGCCATGACCTTCGGCTACCTCGCTGCCCTTCACGCCACAGAGCCCGCCTGAGTCCGCTCGAGCGCAGCGTGGACTCGGCGGACCCGTTCGAAACCCAATCCATGGATTCCTCAGTCCGTGAGGCCTGGCATGCACGACGACGCGCTTGACGGCATCCGCGTCATCGAGCTGGGCGAGGGAGTTTCTGCGCCCTTCTGCGCACGGCTCTTCAGCGACTACGGCGCAGAGGTGCTGAAGGTCGAGCATCCCCAGAGCGGCGACGTCACCCGCCGCTGGGGTCCCTTCCGGGGGGATCGGCCCCATCCCGAGAAGAGCGGTCTCTTCTTCTCCCTCAACACGAACAAGAGCAGCATTACCCTGGACCCGGGCAGGCCGGAGGGGCGCGAGATTCTGCTGAAGCTGCTGGCCCGGGCCGACATCCTCGTCGAGAACAACTCACCGCAGCAGATGCGGGAGTGGGGCCTCGAGTACGCCGCACTCTCCGAGGTGAACCCCGATCTGGTGATGATCTCGATCACCCCGTTCGGTCAGACGGGGCCCTACGCCGACTGGAAGGGCTACGACCTCAACGCCTTCCACTTCAGCGCCGCGGGGCATCGCTACTGCGGTCGGCCCGGGGAGGCACCGCTCGAGCACGGCACTTTCTCCGCCGAGTACTTCGGAGCCTATGCCGCCACCGCCTGGGGCCTCGCGGCCGTGTACGGGCGAAAGATCGCGGGGGGCGGCCAGCAGCTGGACGTCTCCTGCTCCGAGGTCCTCGGCGCGCTGTTCGTGGGCACCGAGAACATCGGCCGCTACGCCCAGGACGGCGACTTCTCGAGCCGCGGCGCCATGATGTCGGGCGGGCCTTCCACCATATTCCCCTGCAAGGACGGCCATGTATGGATGATGGCCCTGGAGCCGGGTCAGTGGGACGGCCTGGTCGAAGCGATGGGAAAGCCGGATTGGGCCATGGTGGAGCTGTTTCGGGACCGGCTGGAGCGGGTCCAGAACGCCGACCTGATCGAAGGCAAAATCATGGAGTGGACGTTGCAGCACACCAAGCAGGAGATCATGGACCTGTGCCAGGCCAACGCCTGCCCCTCGACGGCGGTGTACACCGTGGCGGAGGCGCTGGAGCATCCGCACGTGGCGGCACGGGAGTTCATCGTGGAGCTGGAGCACCCGTTGATGGGGCGCGTCCGCAGCCTGGGGCCGCCCATCCGCCTGCCCGAGAGCCCCGGTGGACCGCGGACGCCGGCGCCGCTGCTGGGGCAGCACAACGAGAATGTCTACGGGACACTGCTGGGGATGAGCGATGCCGAACTCCAGAAGTTGCGCGCTGACGAAGTCATCTGAGCGAGCCGCAGACGTGACACCGCATGGCTGAAGCACTCCCTCTCGAGCAAGTCCGCGTCGCCAATTTCGGCTGGAGCTGGCTCGGCCCGGTGGCGGGCCAGACGCTCGCCTTCATGGGAGCCGAGGTCTACAAGATCGAATCCCGGGCCCGCATCGACATCAACCGCACGATCCCTCCGTTTGCCGAGGGGATCGCGGATCCCGATCGCAGCCTGCAGAACCACGCGGCGTGGGCCGGAAACCGCAGCATCACGCTGAACCTGAAGAAGCCGGAGGCGCAGGAGCTGGCCCGGCAATTCGTCACGCACTGCGATGTGGCGATGGAGAACTTCGGGCCGTCCGTCATGGACAAGCTCAACATCGGCTACGAGAAGCTGCGGGCCGTCAAGCCCGACATCGTCCTGGTGTCGATGCCAGCCGCCGGTCTCCATGGTCCGCTCAAGGGCGTCCGAACCTACGGGATGAGCCTGAGCAGCATCACCGGGTTGGACAGTCTCACCGGCTATACCGGTGGACCGCCCATTCCGATGGAAATGGCCTTCCCGGATCCAATGGGTGGCATGACCGGTGCGATGGGCGCGCTGCTCGCCCTCAATTACCGGGACCGAACCGGCAAGGGACAGCACGTCGACTACTCCCAGCAGGAGGGCGTCATGCAGCTGGTCGCACCGGCCTTCATGGACTACGCGATGAACGGCCGCGTGGCCGGGCCCATGAGCAACCGGCATCCGCTCGGGGTGGCAGCACCGCACGGCGTCTTCCCGTGCAGCGGCAACGACCGCTGGATCAGCATCGCAGTCGTCACCGACGAAGAATGGGAGGGGCTGCTGGGGGCGATGGGCCGACCGGAATGGGCACGGGCACCCGAGTTCGCGAAGACCGCGGACCGCGTCGCCAACATCGACGCCCTGCACGAGCGGCTCGCCGCGTGGACACAGGGCTTCGACGACCACGAGCTGGCGGGGCGGCTTCAAGAGCAGGGGGTGGCCGCCGCACCCGTGGCCGATGTGGCGGACCTGATGAACGATCCCCACTACCGCGCCAGGGGCACCTTCATCGAGGTGACCCACCACCTGGGCTTCAAGGAGACCATCCACGGGGCCTACGTGAAGACCAGCCGCAGCGAGGTCGAGGTTCGACCCGGACCGACCATCGGCCAAGACAACGACCATGTCTTCAAAGAAATGATGCAGATCCCCGAGAAGCGCTTCCGCCAGCTCGTCGAGGATCAGGTCATCTACTAGCAACCTGCGAGAAACGAGAGGTCCCATGTCCGAAAGCATCTTGATCGAGCACGACGCCGGAGTCGCCACCGTCACCCTCAACCGGCCCGAGCGGATGAACGGTCTCACCGACGAGATCATGACGGCGCTTCCGGAAATTCTCCGCGACCTGGCGAACCAGCCCGGGGTCCGCTGCGTCATGATCACCGGTGCGGGCGAGCGCGCCTTCTGCGCGGGAGCCGACCTGGGTGGAGGTGGCCCGACGGCGGCTGTTCGCGACACAGACTCCGCAGCAGCCGAGCCGCCCACCGGATCTGGGGGCGACAAGCTGCAGCGCTACCACGAGACCCCGTGGCAGCTGCATTCGATGCCCAAGCCCACGCTCGCGGCGATCAACGGCTCGGCAGCGGGCGCCGGGCTCAGCATCGCCATGGCCTGTGACCTGCGCATCGCCAGCGAGTCGGCTGTCTTCGCGACCGCGTTCGGGCGGATCGGCCTCTCCGGCGATTTCGGTGGCACCTACTCCATGACGCAGCTCGTGGGCCCGGCCAAGGCCCGCGAGCTCTATCTGCTCGGCGACCGCATCGACGCCCAGGAGGCGTTGCGGATCGGTCTCGTGCAGCGCGTCGCACCGGCAGATGCCTTCCGCGAGCAGGCCCGAGAGCTGGCCCAGCGCCTCGCCGACGGCCCGCCCCTCGCCTACCGCTACATGAAGCGCAACCTGAATGCCGCCATGACGTCGGATATGCGCAGCGTGCTCGACGTGGAAGCTGACGGGATGAGCCACACCGTCCCCAGCGAGGACTTCCGTTCCGCCGTCGACGCCTTCCTGAACAAGAAGAAGCCGACCTTCTCGGGTCGTTAGGCGAAGCGGTCAGAGGCCGCTCGACTCCGGCGCGGATCAGGCGATGAATTCGCCGACCGCGCGCCAGGCCTGGTCGATGGCGACCTGAGGTACGCCTCGGCGCCGGCGTCGGAGTTCGCGATCGCGACGCGGCCAAATCGCTGCCGGCCTTCTGGTGGAATCACTCGGAACGAGAATCCGGGCGCGTGTCTGACCACGACTCATCACCAGCAGAGCTTCCATCTGACAGAGAGAAGAGCCATGCAAGCTACGTCCAAGAAATACTCGACGCTTCTGTCACCCATCCAGATTGGTGCATTGACGTACAGAAACAGAATCGTCAAGACCTCTGCGAAGATGAGTTTCAACGATGGGGAAAACGGCTTTGTGAGCGACAGCCTCATGCGATTCAGCGAAGAAACAGCCAGGGGCGGGGCAGCCGCGGTGTTGGTGGAGGCACCGGGAATCGATGGTCCGCAGAGTGTCCTGAGGCCCAGCAATTGTCACTACATCGACGACGAAAAGTATATTCCGCGGCTGCGCGAGCTCAGCGATGCGATTCACAGACAGGGTTCCCATGCGATTCTCCAGTTGCTGCACGCGGGCTCCTGGCACGAAGGGGATGAGGAGGCACTTTCCGCGTCGGATTGGAGCGAGCCGGAGTTTCCCGGCGGCAAAGTTCCCAGAGCTGCAACGGCGACCGAGCTGCAGCACATCAGAGGGAAATTTGTCGAGGCCGTGGTTCGAGCCCAGGATGCCGGTTTTCGCGGGGTGGAGATCAGCACCTCAGCCAGCCATTTCCTACCGACGTTCTTGAATCGGTTCTGGAATCAGCGAGAAGACCGATACGGATCTCAGTCGATCGAGAACCGTGCGCGCCTGATGTGCGAAATCATCCATG
>JAFDDG010000125.1 GCA_019310965.1 Deltaproteobacteria bacterium | reverse complement strand
CTCAATCACACGCTTCGCTGGGCCGATGAGCCGAGCGGAGTCATGCACCCGAAACGCCACTCGTCCGCCGATTGGTCCGCATTGCTGGCCACCGCCCTGCTCGCGCTGGCGCTGGCGCTGCCGGCGCTCGCCGCGGCGCAGAGCCCGCCGGCGAGCCTGTCGCTCGACGACGTGCCCAACGAGCTGGTGGCGGAAATGGCACCGGCGGAGAACGCCAGCACAGGCACCGGAGAGCCCGACAGCGCAGGCACCAGCGAGGCCGCCAGCGAGGCCGCCAGCGCCGGGGAACCGCAGCCGCTGCCCGCCGGCCCGGGCCTCGCCGAGGCCACTGGAGCCGCTCTCGACACGGTGTTCGACGCTGCCCGTCGCGACGGCGTGAGCTGGGTACAGCGCCTGCACACCTCGCTGGACCTGATCGCGCACGACGCCCGCGTGGCCTGGCAGGCGCTGCTCGACAGCCCCGTCAGCGCGACCGACCGCTGGCTCGCGGCGGCCGGGCTGCCGACTTCACAATCATTGCTGCTGCCCGGCGCTGGCGTGGCGTGCGCACTGCTGGCGCTGTTGGTCTTCCTGCGCGGCAAGGGCGATCTCAAGGTCGCGATCGAATACCCGGCGGAGCTGCGCGGCACCTTCGGGGTGCGCATCGCGCGCCGCCCGAACGCGGGACGCAAGGGTCCGCGCATGACGAGCCCCCTGGCCGCAGAGCGCAGCAAGCGCCGCGCCAGCACGTCGAGCAAGACCGAGCGCCACCTGGTATCCCGGGAGGCGGATTTCCCGCGCATCGTCAACGGCCGCTGGTACGTCACGGTCGACGGCTTCCTGCAGCCGCCAGACGACGAAACGGTGATCGCCACGCACTTCGAGGAGCGCGAGCTGCAGGTGCGGCGCGGCCGCACCGTGCGAGTGGACATCGATCTGCGCCCGAAGGAAGCGCCGGTCGACGTGAAGGTACTCTGGGATCGCAAGCCCGCGGCGGAGGCACTGATCGCATGGCGCGACCTGCCGCACTCGTTGCGCTACGCGCGCGGCGGCCCGGTGCGCATGGGCGCGCCGCGCGGCGATCTCACGTTGGTGGTGGGCGCCGGCGACCGCGTGGCCGAGCTGCCGCTGCAGATCCACAGCTTCCAGCCCACGACCGTCGAGATCGACCTGGCGGATCGCGACAAGCTGCTCTTCAACGGCTGCCCGCCGGCGGTGGAGCCCTACCTCCACGGCGACGTGGCGGCGGCGGCCAGGGCGCTCGAACGCGAAGGCCAGCAGAGCCTGTCGCACCTCTTGCTGGCGCGCTTGCAGCAGCAGCAGGGGAACGTCGAATCCGCGGCGCGTCACTACGCCGAAGCCGAGCGTCCGGCCGAGGCCGCCGACCTGTATCGCGAGCTCGGCAACTACCAGACCAGCGCCGAGCTCTACGAGAGCGCCGGCAAGCTGGTGGATGCGGCCGAGATGTATCGCGAGGCCGGCGACACGCTGCGCGCGGGCGCCGCGTACCAGACCGCCCGCGAGTACCAGAGCGCCGCGACCTGCTTCGAAGAGGCGGGCGAAATCTCGAAGTGGTGCGATGCGCTCGAGAAGAACGGCCAGCCCTACGAGGCTGCACGCGTGGCGCTCGAAAACGGCGAGGAGGGCCGCGCCATCCGCAGTCTGCAGCTGCTGAGGCCCGGAGACGACGACTACGTGCAGGCGGCGCAGCTGTTGGTGGAGATGCTCCAGCGCGAGGGCCATCTGGATCTCGCCGTCTCGAAGATCGAGGAGCTGCTCTCCAATCGCGGGGCCGACGAGGTGCCGATCGAGCTCTGCGACAAGCTGGCCAGCCTGCTGGAGGAGAACGAGCAGTACCCGCGGGCCATCGACGTGCTCGAGCTGATCCGCCGGCGCGACCCGGCCTGGCCGAACCTGGCGACGCGCCTCGAGGAGCTGCGCAAGCTCGAACGCACCCAGCAGCCCACCGCCGAGAAGCAAGACGCCGGCGACATCAACGACTTCGGCGGCGTCCGCTACGAGATCCTCGAAGAGATCGGCCGCGGGGGCATGGGCATCGTCTTCAAGGCCCGCGACCGGCGCCTCGGCCGCGTGGTCGCGCTCAAGAAGCTGCCCGACAACCTGCGCAACCACCCGAAGGCCATTGAGCTCTTCCTGCGCGAGGCGCGAGCCAGCGCCCAGCTCAACCACCCGAACATCGTCACCGTGCACGACGCCGGACAGCAGGGCGACGCCTTCTTCATCGCCATGGAGCTGATGGAGGGGCTTCCGCTCCACGACATCCTGCACCGCAACGGCCCGCTGGCGCCCCGGGATGTGGCGAAGATCGGCGTGCAGGTCTGCAAGGGTCTGCAGTACGCACACGAGCACCGCATCGTGCACCGCGACATCAAGACGGCCAATCTATTCTTCACCAAGGCCAAGACGCTCAAGGTGATGGATTTCGGACTGGCCAAGATGCTCGAAGAGGTGCGTCGCGCTTCAACCGTGATCGGCGGCACGCCCTACTACATGGCGCCGGAGCAATCCATCGGCGGCGCCGTCGACGGCCGCGCCGATCTCTACGCACTGGGCGTCACCTTCTACGAGCTGCTGCTGGGCAAGGTGCCCTTCGCCGAGGGCGACGTCGCCTACCACCACCGCCACACCCCGCCCCCGGACCCGCGCGACAGCGACCCCAGCATCCCCGCAGCCCTGGCCGAGCTCGTCCTGCAGCTCATGGCCAAGTCACCCGACGACCGCCCCGCCGACGCCGCCGAAGTCACGGCACGCCTCCAGAAGCTCCTGAGATAGCGGGGACGGTGTTGCTTTCTTGCCTTTTCTGAGCGCCCCAGAACCCAGAAAAGCAAGAAAGCAACACCGTCCCCGTTACTGGGAGCGGGACAGGCCGCTGGCCTGGCGGGCGGCTTCGAGAACCGGGGCGCCGAGGGTGCGGGCACGCTTGGCGCCTTCGGCGAGCAGATCCTCGACGCCGTCGAGGTCTTTCTCGAGCGCCTCACGCTTCTCGCGCAGGGTGCCGAAGTGGTCGAGGATGCGCGCGAGCAGATCCTTCTTGACGTCGCCGTAGCCCAGGCCGCCGGCCTGCGCGCGGGCGAACATCTCTTCGCGTTCCGTCTCCGTCGCGAAGAGCGACCAGAGCTGGAACACGACGGAGGTCGTGTCCTTCGGCTCTGCGACCGGCGTCGAGTCGGTCACGATCGACATCACCGCCTTCTTGAGCCGTTTCTGCGGCCAGAACATGCGCAGGGTGTTGTCGTAACTCTTGCTCATCTTGCGCCCGTCGACACCGGGCACGACTGCCACATCCTCGAGGATGTGCGGCTCGGGGAGCCGGAACACTTCGACCCCGTAGGTGTGATTGAAGCTGCCGGCGATGTCGCGGGTCATCTCCAGGTGCTGCTTCTGGTCCTGCCCGACGGGCACCAGATCCGAGTTGTAGATCAGGATGTCCGCCGCCATCAGCACCGGGTAGGCGAACAGCCCGTGCTCGACGGGAAGCCCGTTGGCGACCTTGTCCTTGTAGGAATGCGCGCGCTCGAGCAGACCCATCGGCGTCACGGTCGTCAGGATCCACTGGAGCTCGCACACTTCCGGCACGTCCGATTGGCGATACAGGATGCTCTGCTCCGGATCGAGGCCACAGGCCAGGTAGTCGAGCGCCACGTCGAGAACCAGCCGACGCCGCTCGGCCGCGTCGCGAACCGAGGTCATCGAGTGGTAGTCCGCGATGAAGTAGATGCCCTGCCCCTTCGCCTGGAGCTCGACGTGTTGGCGCAGCGCCCCGAAATAGTTTCCGATGTGGAGCTCGCCCGACGGCTGGATGCCCGAGAGAATGCGCACGCTCAGCCTGCTGCCGTCAGCGTGAGCCAGTGGTGGAACGCGGGATCTTCGCCATTGCTGACCGCGATGAAGCGTTCGCGCAGGCGCGCGCTCACCGGGCCCGGCACCGCGTCCCCGATCGGCTGGTCATCGATCGACTCGACGGGCCAGACGCCGGCAACGGTGCCGGTCAAGAACACCTCCGGCGAACCCATCAACTCCTCCGGGCGCACCGGTGTTTCCGCACACGGCACGCCGTCGTGCTTCGCGAGCTCGAGAATCGAGAGCCGCGTCACACCGAGCAACACCAGCCGCTCCGGCGGCGTGCGCAACACGCCGTCCTCGTCCACCCAGAAGAGGTTCGCGGTCGGCGTCTCGGCCACGAAGCCCTCCTCGTCGACCAGCAACACCTCGTCGTAGCCGCGCCGACGCGCCGCCCACTTCGCGAACATCGGCGACGTGTAGTTCGCCGCCACCTTGGCCTGGGGCGCGAGGATGTCCTCTCGACGGTTGCGCCGATTCTTCTCCACCCAGAGCTTGACGCTGGGCCGCCTCTGCCACTCGCCCGGGTTGCGACGGATCACGTCTTCCCACGGATCGTAGGCGGCGATCGCCACCGAGAGCCGCGGATCCTGGGGCACCACGTCGACCTCGATCGAAGGCAGGTAGGCGCTCATCTTCACGGCCTTGGCGCCGGGGTTGGCACGCACGGTCTCCACCACCGCAGCCATCAGCGTTTCCAGCCCCAGCACGAGGGGCAACCCGACCAGCTCGGCCGAGCGCCGAAAGCGCTCGGTGTGCTCGCGCAGCCGGAAGATGGCGGACCCCCGCGACGTCGCATGGACGCTCATGTAGTCGAAGATCAGCGAGCCGCGCTGGAGGCTGTGAGAGAGCACGTGGACGGTGGCGTCCTCCCACGGCACGAAGCGACCGTCGATCCAGAGGACCCGCTCGGGCGGGGAAATGCCCCGCTCCGGCAAGGAGTTGGAAGCGCGCCTGTCGTCTTGGCCAGCCACGGCGGGAGGATAGCGAGCCCCCGCGGGAAGATCCTGCTCAAGCTTCGGGAAGCCGCAACCGATCGGTCAGCCAGCGGCAGCGAATTCTTGCCCCATGGGAGGATTCGCCTGCCACCCGAGGGCCCGAAAGGTCCACATAGAGTTCAGGGAGACCAGACGATGCCTACCGCAATCCGCAAGGCCACCAGCCTGCTCAACTTGGCTTTCGACCTGTATCGCGAGATGACGCTCAACGCGCTCCGGCTGCTGCCGAGCCGCCACCCGTAGCGCCACTCGGAGACCCACCGGCACGGAGCGCCTCAGTGCTCGCCGGTCGCGGCCTCCGGCATTTCCTCGTCCCCTTCTTCGGGCTCGTCCGCGTAGTCCGTGTCGGGCACGTGCCAGCGTGCCTCCTGCTGCAGCCGTTCCCGACGCTGACGAATCAGCTCCGGTTCGTTGAGCTGCACCCAGGTGCGTGCTGCCAGCACCAACGCAAACGCCCAGCACACAGCGCACATCAGAAGAAAGTCGAGCGAGCTGAGCCCGAGGATGTGCGGGTGGTAGCGCGTGGCGACGGCCACGAACTTCAACACCGAGCCGATGAAGAGCAATCCGCTGCCCGCGATGACGAGCAGATCCATCAGCGGCGAGATCAACAAATGCCTGACCTCCTGTGCACCCCAGTTCCCGGCGCTGTGGGCGCGCGATCCACTCTATCGTAGAGCCGCAGGGGCTCTCGGGTCAACGCTTCACGCATGTGCAACACGTGTGCAACACCCCAAGGGAGGCGCCGCGCGGCCCGGCCCCGGAGCGGCGGCCCCAGCACGGGGAAGAACGGGGACGCCTTGGTGCTGCGGACGGCAGCTAGCCCTCGAGCGCAATGCCGTAGTGGTCGGTGTAGGAGCGCGTCGCCTCGCGAATGGCGTCGGCCTCGAAGCCCCACTGCTCGGGCGAGTACTTGTGCTTGCCGAACTTTCCCTTGGGCTTGTTCGCGATGTACGCACGGATGATATCGGCGTGCTCGCCGAGAAAGGGGCGGCCCATCTGGCCGTAAAGCTTCTCGATCGCCGCAACCGGATCGGCCATCAGCTCCTTGAAGTGTGAGTCGACGATGCGATCCGACACCTCTCCCTTCTGACGCCGCTGCATCAAGCTGATCAGCAGGCCGCCCATGCCGGGGGCGCTGGGATCCGGCAGCTCCGCCGTCTCGCTGCGCTCCCAGCGCAGCATTGCCAGTGTGCTGGCACCGGAGGGCACCGTCTTCAACGGATCGCGATGGGTATGAACCACCCAGGCATCCGGGTAGGTCGCAAACACCAGGTCGACGAAGGCGAGGTACATGGGCGTCTTCAGCACCCAGCTCTTCGCGGGCCCGCCGAACTGGAGCGTCTGCAGCAGCGCGCGGTGGTAATCCATCGTGGCCAGCCAGTCGGGCTGCCATTCGGGGATGTTCGCGACCATGCCCCAATGACCGCCCGAGAAGCCAGGCAGCGCGATCGTGATGCACTCGACGGGCAGATCCGAACGCAGCTCGTGGATGGTCGCGAATTCGGGCTGCACGTCGATCCAGAATTCCTGCTCGCACTCGGTCATCGCCAGCCGCTGCGCAGGGCTGGCACCGCCGAAGGGCACCGGGTGCGCCGCCTCCCAGCCGAGCACGGCGCGCCCGTTCGGATCGAGGGACAGCAGCTCGAACAGGATGGAGGTGCCGGAGCGCGGCGGCCCGGTGATGACCAGCGGCGACACCACCTTCTCGTCGGCCATGCCCGGGTTCTCGTTGCGTGCGTTCGTGAGCAATAGCCGCGTGCGCAGCCCGCGCAGCAGCTCCTGGCGCGTCAGCAGACGCCCCATGGTGTTGAGCTGCGCCGTCGCCTCCAGCTGGTGCACCAGCGAGACGAAGCGCCCGCGCCAATCGCCGTCGAAGTCGCCAAAATCCGTGAGTCCGCCCGTCGACTCGATGGCGATGCGCTCGAGGGCCTCGACGTCGAATGGAATCAGATGCGCGGCGCCGCCGACGGAATCGCCCATGGCGTTGACGCGGCGCACCCAGTCGGGCCGCGTGTAGAGATCGGAGAAGCTCGTCGCCTTGGGCATCGCGTTCAGGCTCCTGGTTCCGTTGCAAATTCGGCGATCGCCTGCGCAGCGTCGGCGAGCGGCACCACGCGGCAGCGCGGCTGCTCGATCTTGCCCTCGGGCAGGAGGAAGCGCCAGTAGAGCGTGCCGGCGGGGTGGCCTTCCGTATCGATCCAATTCGGCACACCCGGATCGCGATGCGCCACGACGAACGCGAAACGGCCCTCGGCGTCGGCCTGCATCTGCTTGCGGTTGAGCGAGCACGAGCGGTAGCGGTAGTCGCCGGTCTGCAGGAAGCGGTTCCAGAACATCACGTTCGCGTACACACATTCGGGCCAGCGCGCTTCGACGATGAGCGCCTCTTCCGGCTGCAACACGACGAGGCCCGCGCAGTAGGCGTTGTCGACGGCACCGGCGCCACCGCCGACGCTCGGCACCCACTTCTCGGGTTGCGGCAGCTGGTTCGGCACCAACGAGAACCAGGAGGGCGTGGCCGAGGGGTCCTGCTTGCGCGCCAGCGTTTGCCCGTGGATGAAATTCATGGCGGCGCGCAGCTTGTCGGCAAGCGCCGCGGGCGGGAGCGGCCGCGAGTAACCCGGCTCGTCGAGGCACTCGATGTCGAAGTCACAGCGCAGCGTCGGATCGGCCATGGCGCACACTTCCCGCTCGAAGTAGTGGCGCGAAATCACGCAGTTGGGTTTGCCCGGCTGCATGTGGAGCGCGCCGGGCCGGGGCGTCGGGCTCACCTCGATCTCGAAGCGGCCGTCGGCATCGCGGGCAAACTCCGTGTGGTTGAGCGCCGATACGACATCGTCGTTCCAGTCGCCCTCCTCCTTACCCGTGTAAACGGTAAAGCTGATGTATGCCTCGTCGCGCATGCGCCCGGTGATCTTGTAGCGCCGCGTGGGATCCAGCGGCGCACAGTGCGAGGGATTGTCCGCGCCCTCCCCGCCCCACTTGAGCACAGCGCTCGCAAGCGGCGCAAAGCGCGGGCGCGCTGCGTCGTTGTCCACCCAGGTATCGATGCCCGCCTTGATCAGGTGAAGCAGCATGTGCTCCCCCTCGGCCACGTCGGCGGGCGCGACGACACCCCGCGCCTCACCCAGGAACTCGCCATCGACCTGCTCGAGCAGGGCGAGAAAATCGCGGAACGCTTGACGGCTCTCGACGGGATCGCTCATGCGTGGGCCTCCTCGGCGAAAAGTGCGGGGACGGTGTTGCTTTCTTGCCTTTTCCAGGCACGGCGTGGGCAACCCCACCTGTCGTCGGGAAAAGGCAAGAAAGCAACACCGTCCCCATTCTGCCCGCTCGCCCACTCCCGCCCGACGGGGGAGAGTGGGTTTCATGCCTCGTGCCCGCGCCGAGTGCAAGACCCCACACGACGATCGTCGGCAGAAAAGTAACGACCGCGAAGAAATCGCTCTTGCGTCGCCGG
>JAFDDG010000021.1 GCA_019310965.1 Deltaproteobacteria bacterium | reverse complement strand
GGCCTGGAGCTCGAGCACGACCCGCGCCACCAGCGCGAGCCCTTCGATCTCGAGAAACACCTTGCTCTCGCCGCCGACCTGCTTGGCCGCGCCGCGATCACCGGCAGCCACCACCGCGGGAATTCCCATAACAGCCCAATGTGTGGCCAGCGCGGCCGACGCACAAGACCCGCGGCTGAACGGAGGGACCCTCGGGGCCGGATTGACGCTCGGAGGACGGGGACATACCGTTCAGCGCTCTCTGGGGCCGTAGCTCAATTGGGAGAGCGCTGCGTTCGCAACGCAGAGGTTGGCGGTTCGATCCCGCTCGGCTCCACCACCCGTGTCTCTTTTGGCGAATATGTTCGCATTGTCGTCAAAAAGGACTTGTCGTCGGCCTCCGGCGTGCGCACGATTCAACCATGACGATCGACGTACGGCGCATCCTGGTCCCGGTCGACTTCTCGGACGCTGTGGATCCGATTCTCGACTGGGCGATCCACCTGGCGAAAGAACACGGCAGCGAGCTGGTGCTGCTTCACGTCTACCACCTGCCGGTGGAGTTCCAGCAGATCGAGGGCGCATACCTGCCCGCCGATTTCTGGGCGAACGTGAAGCAGGAGGCCGAGCAGCAGCTTGCCAGCCTGGCCGAGCGCGCTCGCAGCCGCGGCGTAAAGGTCGAGCAGCACGTGCGCGAGGGCTACCCGGCCACGGTCATCACCGAGGAGGCCACGGAGCTCGGCACCGACCTGATCGTCATTGGAACCCACGGCCACACCGGAATCAAGCACATGCTGCTCGGCAGCATCGCCGAACGCGTCGTGCAGAGAGCTCCCTGTCCCGTCCTCACCGTCCGAGCCCCCGACGCGGGACCGATCACCTAACAACTTCGGCGACGACGGTCTGCCTCTCTCGGCGACGCGCCAAGCGGCGTGCGGAGAGGCTTCCGCCACACGCCCTGGCTGCGGCCGCGAAAGGGCGCTTCATCGGGCCAAGTGCTCGGGATCCGCTCTTTCCCGCGGAGGTTCAGCTCTCGTCGGAGGACAAGGCGCCTAGCTTGCCGGCAGAATGACGCTGGTTGTAGTCGCGGCGAGTGAAGCCGAGCTGCGCCTGCTGCGCCGCCGCCAGGCTCGCCACCACCAGCAGCTCTGCCGCCACGCTCGCGCGGGGCGCCAGACCCAGGGGCCCGCCCTCGCGCTTCACGCCGGCGTCGAGCACCGCATCGGCCGCAGCGGCGAGCGGCGAAGCCAGCCCACCCGTCACCGCGATCAGCCGGGCGCCCAGGCGCTGGACCGCGGCCACCGCAGCCAGCAGCTCCTGGGTCTCGCCGCTATTGCTGATGGCGATCACCACGTCGCCGGCCACCACCTGCCCTGCGCTGCCGTGCACCGCCTCGGTGGCATGAAGAAAACTAGCCGGCGTCCCCGTCGACGACAGCAGCGATGCAGCGTAATGCGCCACGTGTTCGGGCTTGCCGACACCCGTCACGTGCACGCGCCCGCCGTGGACCCTTGCATCGTTGAGCAACGTCAGCGCGGCGTCGAACATCAGCGGCGAGAGCCGCCCGCGCAGCTCGCCCAGCTCTTCGACGGCAATCTCGTAGGCAGCCAGCGCCGGCGCGGCACCCGCAACGCCGGCCGCCGGAGCGTCGCCGAGCGAGAGGGGCGCAGCGTCGTAGAGCTCGAGCACCCGCTCCCGCGCGGCCGAAGTGTCGTCGGGAAAGGCTCCCAGCTTGCCGGCGCAGACGGCTCCGCAGGCGTTGCCGAGCCGAGCCGCACTCTCCCAGTCGAGTCCGTGATGCAGCGCCACCAGCAGGCCGCCGAGCAACGCATCACCAGCACCGGTGGTGTCGACAACCTCCACCGCAAAGCCCCCGACGAATGCCTCGACGCCCTCCGCAGACACCGCACAGCCCGCGGCGCCATCGGTTACGACCACCGCAGCGTTGCCGAAGCGCGCGCGCATGGCCGCGGCAACGGCCAGCGCGTCCGAGCCCGCCTCGGGGACGAGCTCCGCAGCCGCCGCCTTGGCCGGCTTCAAGAGGTCCGCGCTGCGCAACACCGCGTCGAGTTCGGCCTGGCTACCGAGCCCCGGAACCGCCTCGCTCGGCGGCACGTCGAGATCGACGACGCTGGGGACGCCCGCTGCGCGCGCAATCTCGAGCGCAGCGAGCGCGGCGGCCAGCGGCAGCTGCGAGACCTCGGTGGTCAGCCGCGCCGCGCTACGAATCGTGTCTGCGTGAGCGTCGCGAACGTACGCTGCCGTCGTGCCCGACGTGGCTCCGGGCGCCATGTAGATGGCGCGGCCGCCCCCGTCGTCGACGAAGATCTCGGCGACCGAGGTGGCTGCGTCGACGAGCGTCAGATCTCGCTCCATCCCGATCGCCTGCATCGCCGCTCGCAACAGGCGTCCGTCGGCATCGTCGCCCTGGCGACCGAAGATGCCGGTGCGCAAGCCGAGCGCTGCCGCCCAGCCCAGGTGGTTGAGGACCACGCCACCCACGTGGCTCTGCACCGGTCCCGCACCCGCCACATCGCGCAGGATGCCCTTCGCCTCGGCGCCCAGCAGACGCGGCGCGCGGTGCACCCGATCCAGCACCATGCTGCCGATCCCGACGACGTCGAGCACGCTCATGTCAGGACCGTCGTCGCAGGCTCGGAAACGTGCGTGAGCCAGGGTTCGCCAACCAGCTCGCGCGAGAGCTCCCGAACTCCCGCAAACGCGGCGTCGTAACGCTCAGCCTCCAGACCATCGAGACGCGGGGTCCCGGGCGCCACCGCTGCGCTGGATACGACCCCCAGCTGCAACAGCGAGCGCTTCAGGCAAGCGATGCTGCGATGGCCTCCCGCACCCCGGGTGGCATTGCAGTAGGCGTCGAGCACGCGCTTCACCTGGTCCATGCGCTCGGCATCGCCGGCGCGACACACCTGCCAGGCGCGCGCCCACTCGCGGGGCAGGGCATTGCCCGGCCCGGCCACCACGCCGATCGGCATCCCTCCGGAGAGGCGCCAGCGCTGGTAGCGCCACGACAGCGAGCCGAGCCATCCCGTGCGCGGGCGGAAGATCTGGAAGATCAGCATCGCGTCACCCACGTAGATGCCGAACTCGCCGCGCTCGCGAAAGCTCGACGCCGCCTTGATGTAGTTGCCGAGCACCTTGCGGCGCGCCGAGACCTTGATGCCGCGCACGAAATCGAGGCGTGAGAGCGCCTTCACCTGGAACGTGCGGATGTGCTGCACTTTCGGATCGACCGCGATGTCGGCGTTGTCGTAGAGGTAGAGCGGCACGCGCCGCCGTTTGAGATCCAACAGGTCCGCGATGTCCCGCGTCACGAAGCGCACCGGGTCGTCGAGGTCGCGAATCGATAGCGGAGCCAGCACCACGGCGTCGGCACCGTGGTCGATGGCGAACTCGAGATTTTCGAGGGTCTCTTCGGGGCTATGCGACGTAATGCCGGCCCAGGCCTCGACCGAGCGACCCTGATCCGGCCCCAGCGAGACGTTGGCCTTGGCGACCTCTTCCGTGCAGATCTGGGTCACCTGCTGCCGCACAGCGTTGGGCACCCGATCCCATTCGCCGGTGGTTCCCGCGGCAAAGACAACGTCGGCCCCGTAGCCGTCCTGGACGACGAAGCGCACGAGTGCGCGCTGGTCGCTCTCGAGCAGCCCCCCCTCTTCGTCCAGGATCGTCACCACCGGAACGGACAGCCCCGGACAGGGACGCGACTCTTCGACTGATCTCAAAGCCAGCTCCCGCGCCTTTGACGCGGAAAAGGTGCCTCAGATCGTCTCGAAGAAGTAGGTCATCTTCACCTGGAGCGCGGTGGCCAGCTTGTGCAGAGTAGACATCGACGCGGCGCTCTTGCCGAGCTCGATTTGCGAAATCAGACTCACCGAGAGCCCCGTCCGGTTGGCAAGCTGCTTCAGCGTGAGCCCGCCACCGGTGCGGCGCTCGCGCAGTCGACGCCCCACTTCGAGATTGAGCCGGCCCTCGAGATCGACGAGCAGCCCCTTTTCCTTGATCGCGGCCTCGATCACCGCCTGCACTTCTTCGGGCATCAGCGGCTTCTGGATGTAGTCGAAGGCCTGGCGCTTCATCGCGCGCACAGCGACCTCCACCGTCGGCAGCGCCGTCATGCAGATGACGCAGAGGTCGCTATCCGCGGCGTGCACGCGCTCGAGCAACTCGACGCTGCGGTCGGCGGGCGGCGAGACGTCGAGCATGGCCAGCTGGAAGCGGCCCTGCTTCACCTCCTCCACCACCTGGGCCGGATCCGAGAGGGTGTGCACCTGGTAGCCCTGTGCCGTCAACAGATCTTTCAATTCGAGATTCGTGGCCTCGTCCTGATCGACGACGAGGACGTTGAGTCGCTGCTTGCCGCCCATGAGATCCCCTTCTTACATGTGAAGCCGCACCACACAGCTACCCGGAAATGCTCCGAAAACTGGCAGCCGCGGCCGTATATGGGGAGGCTCTTCGGTATTCCTATCGCCTTGCATGAGGCCTGAATTACGAAAAAGGCGAAGAAATCGGCCCCCACTGGCGCGGCGGGCCGGAAACGCGGGGACCAGGGACGGTCTTGCCTTCTTGCCTTTTCCCCGGATTCGGCCGGGATCTGTCCCGGAAAGGCAAGAAGGCAAGAGCGTCCCTGTTACGGCTTGACCCCGCCCATCAACCAGTCGTGGCCGAAGGCCGCGGCCGGAGCGTTCGCGGGTGCCACTCGCTCGACTTCGAGGCGCGCCGGCAGCTGGCCCGGCACCTCGATCGAGATCCAGCTCGGCGCCTGGATGCCCTCGAAGACCTGCAGCGGCCCAAAGCGGAAGCTCACGCCATCGCGCCGATCCACGCGCACCAGCTGGAAACTGTCCATGTCGATCCAGACCGAGGGCAGCCCCTGGCCAGCCTGCTCCGTGCCGTATGGCAGCCGCCCCCCCAACACGTAGCAGTCCCTATCGTCCGCCGTACCGAGCACGATCTCGGAGGTGGCGACACCGAAGCTCGAGAGTGCCGCCCGCAACGTGGCGCCGGAGGTCGCCTGCAACAGGAAGAGCGGCGGCAGAAAGGGACGCGGCGAAGAGAGCAGGCTGCCGTCCCGGCTCGCACTGTACTCGTTGCCCTGCAGCAGGTGCCGCTCGACGAACCCGCGGTGGCTGCGCAGCTCGAGCCGCGCAAGCCCGGTGGGATGCGTGGCGAGCACCCCGTCCGCCAGCGGCGCGCCGTCGCCGATGTGAAGCTTGACGTCGAAGATGAGCGGCTCGGCCCGCTTGGCCGCACGGTTCGTGCGCGCAAGCTCGTCCGACACCTTGTTCGCCGCGGGAATCACCGCCTGCGCGCCGGAGGCCGACAGGAGCCCGGCGAGTACGATGCAGAGTACGGCGCCGCGCCCCACTAGCCGTTCCTGCCCGTGAGCGTCGAGGGGCCCGCATAACGTGCAGCGGCGCCCAGCTGCTCCTCGATGCGCAGAAGGCGATTGTATTTGCAGACCCGATCCGTTCGGCACAGCGAGCCCGTCTTGATCTGCCCGCAACCGGTGCCGACGGCGAGATCCGCGATGGTGGTGTCCTCGGTCTCGCCCGAACGGTGCGATGCGATGGCGCTGTAGCCGGCGGCGCCCGCCACGCGGATCGCCTCGAGCGTCTCGCTGAGCGTTCCGATCTGATTCACCTTGATCAGAATCGAGTTCGCGACGCCGCTTTCGATACCCCGCTCGAGGATCCCAGGATTGGTCACGAAGATGTCATCTCCAACCAACTGGATCTTGTCTCCGAGCCGCGTCGTCAGCGTCTTCCAACCGTCCCAGTCGTCCTCTGCGAGCCCGTCTTCGATCGACACCACCGGGTAACGCGTGACCCAGTCCTCCCAGAAGCCGACCATCTCCTCGGCGCTCTTCCTCTGGCCCTCGCCGGCAAGCACGTATTCTCCGCCTTCGTAGAACTCCGAGGCCGCCGGGTCGAGAGCGATCGATATGTGCTCGCCGGGGCGATAGCCCGCCTTCTCGATGGCCACGAGGATCAGCTCGATGGCTTCGCGGTTCGTCTTGAGATCGGGGGCGAAGCCACCCTCGTCGCCCACCGCCGTCGAATAGCCCTTTCCGTTCAGTACGTTCTTCAGCTGATGGAAGACTTCGGCACCCCAGCGCAGCGCCTCTGAAAACGTGGGCGCTCCGAGCGGATAGAGCATGAATTCCTGCAGGTCGACGCTGTTGTCGGCGTGTGCGCCGCCGTTCAGCACATTCATCATCGGAGCTGGCAACACGGAGGCCTGCGGACCGCCGATGAGGCGATAGAGCGGCACGCCCGCCTCGCCCGCCGCTGCATGCGCTGCCGCCAGCGACACCCCTAGCAACGCGTTGGCGCCGAGGTTCGACTTGGTGTCGGTCCCGTCGGCCTCGCACAGCGCACGATCCAGGGCCGCCTGCTCGTCGAGGCCGCCGAGAACCTGGCCGCGAGCAACGCTGGCCAACAATCCGTTCACGTTTTCGACGGCCTTCAGCACGCCCTTGCCGCCGTAGCGCCGCGGGTCGCCATCGCGCAGCTCGAGCGCCTCGCGTGCACCGGTCGAAGCCCCCGAAGGCACCGCCGCTGTGTAGCTGTGCCCGGTGGAGGTCTCGACCTCGACCTCCACGGTGGGATTGCCGCGCGAATCCAGGATCTCTCGTCCCCACACCTTCGCGATCGCCGTCTGTGCCATGCCGCCTCCGAGGTCTGCGTGCGCTGCCTGCTGCGCAAGGCCGGGAGGCTAGCGAATGGCCGGATCGGGGACGTCAGGGTCGCCGACCGCCGGCCTCCGCGCCACGATGACCGGTGCGCCGTCGGCGGTGGAGAGCAGCTCGGCCTCGACCCGAAAGACCTCGCGAAGGCGGGACGGGGCAAAGACCTCCGCCGGGTCGCCCTCGGCGACCAGCCGACCTTCGGCCAGGAGCGCGGCGCGGCCACAGCTGCGGGCGGCCAGACCCAGGTCGTGGGAGACGACGAGAGCGCTGCCGCCGGCCGCGACGAACTGCTGTACCTGATCGAGAAGCCGCAGCCGATGTTGGAGATCGAGGTGAGCGGTAGGCTCGTCGAGGAGCAGCACCTGCGCGGCCTGAGCCAACGCCCGGGCAAAGAGCACGAGCTGCCGCTCACCACCGGAAATCTCGAGCACCGAGCGGTCGGCGAGGTGCTCGACGCCCACCCGCTCCATGGCGGCCCGCGCCGCGGCGACGTCGTCGCGGGTCTCGAAGCCGAGCCGCGGGAGATGCGGCGCGCGGCCCATCAACACGAGCTCTGCAACCGTGAAGGGAAAGACGAGTGCGATGTCCTGCGGCACCACCGCCAGGCAGCGGGCGCGCGCGCGGGGCGCGAGCTGGTCGAGTGGCGTGCCGCCGAGACAGACCCGCCCGCGTGCCAACGGGGCGACGCCGGTCGCCGCGCGCAAGAGCGTCGTCTTGCCAGCGCCGTTCGGGCCCGCCAGCGCCAACGCTTCGCCCGGCCCGAGCGCCAACGAAACGCCGCGCAAGATGGGTGCGCTGCCGACAGTGACGTGCACATCTTCAAGCGAGAGCAGCGGGGCCACAGCGTCGCTCATGCGCGGCTGCCCAGGCCCTGCGCGCGACGCAGCAGCCAAAGGAAGAAGGGGCCGCCGGCCACGGCGGTCACCGCGCCCACCGGCAGCTCCCGGCCGCCGGGCAGGCTGCGCGCCAACGTGTCACACAGCACCAGGAAGGCGGCGCCCGCCAGCGCCGCACTCGGCACCAGCAGGCGGTGATCCGGGCCTATCACGAGCCGCAGCAGGTGCGGCACGATCAACCCGACGAAGCCGATCAGCCCCGCCGCGGAGACCGCCGCCCCCACCATCACGGACGTGGCAAGCAGCACGACGCGTTGCAGCCGCTGCACATCGACGCCGAGCTGCGCGGCGGATTCTTCGCCCAGCGTCAGCAGATCCAGACTACGAGCCGCCAGCATCGCAACCAACAGCCCCACCCCAAGAAAGCCGAACACCCAGCCGATGATTTCCGGCCGCGGCACGGCAAGGCTCCCGATCAGCCACAGAAAAAGGCTGGCGCCTTCGGTAAACCCGGCCATCGACGCCAGGAACACGATCGCGGCAGACGCGAATGCGTTGAAGACGACCCCGGTGAGCAGCAACTGCGTGGGCGAGAGCCGCCCGCGCGCACCGGCCACGGCGTAGAGCAACAATGTCGCGAGCAGAGCGCCGGCGAATGCAGCCGGCGGCACCGCGGCATAGCCGAGGCCAAAGCCCGCACCAAGGCTCAGCACCAACATGCCGCCGAGCGCCGCGCCGCCGGAGACGCCGAGCACGAAGGGATCCGCCAGCGGGTTGCGCAGCAGCGCCTGGAAGAGCACACCGGCCACGGCCAACGCGGCGCCCACCGCCACACCCAACATCACCCGCGGCAGCCGCACACGCATCACGATGTCCTCGACATGCGCTGCAACAGGTTCGCCTCGCAGCGCCGACACCACGTCACCGAGCGCGACCGCACTCGGCCCGCTCGCCAGCGCGAAGACCACCACCACGACGAGCAGTCCACCGAATGCCAACACGCCGAGCGCAACGCGTCTGGGTGTCATCGCGTTCACGGACGCTCCGCTTCGTCGGCCAGCGCCGCGCTGATAATCGCCAGAGCGCGCTCGAGGTGCGGACCCGGCAGCGTGACTTCGGCGGCCGAAATTGTCACGACGCGCCCGTCTGCCACCGCCGGCAGCGACGGCCAACGCTGCCAGAACTGCACGGCCGGCTCCGGCGTCTGGCTGGCGTCGAGGATCACCTCCGGCCGCGCCGCGATCAGCCACTCCAGCGAAACGCGCGGGTAGGCCTCCGCGATCCCACCCGCCACGTTCTCGGCACCGACGGCCGCCAGCATCGCGGCGAGGAAGCTGCCACCACCCACCACGTAGAGCGGTTCGCGCTGCAGCACGAGCAGCGTGCGCGGCGCCGTGCGCGGCTGTGCGGAAGCTGCCGCAGAGGCAAAGGCCGCACGGATCTCCGCAACTCGGCGCCGCGCCGGTTCCGCGTATCCCAGCCGCGCGCCGAGGACCTCGATTGATTCCAGCAGCTCGTCGAGAGTGTGGTTCGGCAGCACCAGCACCTCGACGCCCAGACCGTCGAGCCGCCGACGCAGATCGCGCTGTTGCGCGCTCGGCACCCACACCACGAGGTCGGGCTCGAGGGACAGGATGGTCTCGAGGCGCGGTGCGAAGAGCCCCCCCACGATCGGGCGGTCCCGCACGGCCGGCTGCTGTTGTGACGAGTACTCGTCCACCCCGACCAGCTGCGCATCGGCGCCGAGCGCCAGCACAATCGCCGTGAGCGAGGGATTCAGCGAGACCACCCGGCGCGGCACATCCGGAGCGGCGCCCAATACCAGGACGAGCGGGGCGAGGAGCAGGAGGTTGCACACGCGCATGGCCTCCAGTTTCTAGCAGGTTGGCGCGGCCAGATGGGCGGGCTCCCGTCCGCGACAGGAGCCCGCCGCTCAGACTAGGGCCGCTTCGCGGTCGTCTTGCCGTCGAGCCGGACGTACGGACGCATGCGGTCCAGACCGGCATCGCCGATCCCCTTTACGTCCTTGATCTCGTCCAGCGACTCGAAACCGCCGCGCTGCTTGCGCAGAGTCACGAGCGCGCTGGCCCGGGCCTCGCCAACCCCCGGCAGCAGCTGCAGTTCCTGGATGCTGGCGGTGTTGACGTTCACCGTGCCGGTGAGTGGCGCGCTGTCGGCGGCGACCGCGACGACGGCGAGCAGGAATGCGGACACGAGCGCGAGTGCGCCGGTCCGCCACGAGCGAATCTTCTTCGGATGGAACATGGAGGATGAACTCCCGGGACCGGGCGGGGAGAGACGCGTCGCTAGCGATCGCGGAGCACCGCGAAGTGGGCCGCTGCGAGTAGATCCTGCTTGGCACGCACGTCGGGGAACGGCGCGATGGCTTCTGTGGCGCGGGCGAGATGCTGCTCGGCACGGCGCACCGTATCGGCGATGCCGTGGTAGCGGTCGATCACCTCGAGCGCCGGCGTGAGATCGGTGATGGACTCCTGCGCAACTTCGAGCACATCCCGGGACGCCCTCTTCAGCACATCCTCCACCGCGTCGCGCTCCGTCGGAGTGGCGCGCTTGAGCGCGAGCAGCAGCGGCAGCGTCACCTTGCCCTCACGCAGGTCCGCGTTGGGGCGCTTGCCGAGCTCGGCTTCACTGGCCTCGTAATCGAGGGCATCGTCGCGCAGCTGGAACGCCACGCCGAGCTCACGGCCGAAGTCGCGCATGCGACGGCGCTCACCGCGAGTAACGCCCGCGAGGATCGACCCTGTCTCCGTCGCGCAGGACAGCAGCATGGCGCTCTTGCGCTCGATCACCGCGAAGTAGCGGGCCTCGGTAACACTGGTGTCGAAGCTGCTCTCGAGCTGCAGCAATTCGCCCTCCGCCATCGAACGAATCGCGTCGGCGAAGACCTCGAGCACCTCGTGGCTGCCGTCCTCGACGATCATCGAGGAGGCCCGGGCGTAGATGAAATCCCCCCCCAGCACCGCCCGCCGATTGCCCCACACGACGCTGGCCGCCGGCTCGCCGCGGCGCACCTCGGCCAGATCCACCACGTCGTCGTGCAGCAGGCTGGCGCTGTGCAGCAGCTCGACCGCCGCGCCGACCTGGATGCGGCGCGGACCGGTGTAGCCACACAGCTCCGCCGAGAGCAGCGTGAGCGCCGGGCGCACCCGTTTGCCGCCGGACCCCAGCACGTGCTCGCCGATCGCGCCGATCAGCGAGGCCGCCGAGTCGAGCTGCTCGCGCATGGCGCGATCCACCAGATCCAACGCTTGCGCGATCCGATCGGCGGCGGCGAGATAAGGATGCGAAGCGGACGCGGGAGGGGGCGTCATCACGAGGCAGCCTAGCCGGCCGGCCGGCGCGTGTCAAAGCCAGAACGGCAAAAAACTTAATAAAACCATGTGGTTGAAGGGAATTCACAACCTCGTAGCCAGGCGTTCACGCTTGTGCGCGCAGCCAGCGCACGGCGTCGGCCACCTCGCCTACGGAGATCAGCTCGGCGCCGGCGGGTGGGCGTGCCTCGGCGACCACCCGCTCGGGCAGGAGCACCCGGTGGAAACCCAGGCGCACGGCCTCGCGCACGCGCAGGTCGATGCGACCCACCCGCCGCACCTCGCCGCCGAGCCCGACCTCGCCGCAGGCGGCGACGTCCGTCGGCAGTGGCTTGTCGAGGCGGCTCGAAGCGAGCGCCAGCGCGAGGCCCAGGTCCGCGCCGGGCTCGCCGCTTCGCACGCCGCCAGCCACGTTCACGTAGACGTCCCGCGACAACACGTCGACGTCGGTGCGCCGGTCGAGCACGGCGAGCATCAGCGCCAGCCGCGCATCGTCGACACCGAGGCAGGTGCGCCGTGCCGTGCCGTAGCCGGCCGGCGCCACGAGCGCCTGGATCTCGACAAGCATCGGCCGCGTGCCTTCGAGGAGCGGCACGATACACGACCCCGGGGCGCCGCCGCGGCGCTCGGCGAGGAAGAGCTCCGACGGGTTCTCGACACCCTCGAGCCCAGCGCTCCCCATGCTGAACACACCGACCTCCTGCGTCGAGCCAAAGCGATTCTTCGACGCGCGCAGCAGGCGAAACGGATGCTGGCGGTCGCCCTCGAAACCGAGGACGACGTCGACCATGTGCTCGAGCACCCGCGGCCCCGCGATGGCTCCTTCCTTCGTGACGTGCCCGACGAGAACCAGGGCTGCCCCGTGACGCTTGGCCGCGGCGGCGAGCAGCGCCGCCGACTCGCGCACTTGAGCCACGGACCCGGGCGCGGACTCGACGCGCTCGCTGCGCAGGGTCTGGATCGAGTCGACGATCACGACCGCCGGATCGTGCTCGCGCCACGGGGCGGCGAGCGCCTCGACCTGGGTCTCCGGCAGCACCAGCAGGTCGGCCGGAAAGCCCGGCAGGCGATCGGCGCGCATCCGCACCTGCTCGGCGCTCTCCTCGCCGGTCACGTAGAGGATGGGCGCATCGCTGCGCGCCGACGCCGCGATCTGCAGCGCCAGGGTGCTCTTGCCGACCCCGGGCTCACCCGCCAGCAGCACCACGGAGCCCGGCACCAGGCCACCGCCCAGCACCCGATCGAGCTCCGGGATGCCGGTCTCCATCCGCGGTGCACCGTCGGCCTGGATCTCTCCGAGCCGCAGGGGCTTGCCCGCTTCCGCGCTGCTGACATGGAGGCCGGAAACGCCCGCGCTGCCGCCCGCCCCACCCACCGCCTCTTCGACCAGAGTGTTCCAGGCGCCACATTCCGGACAGCGCCCCAGCCAGCGCGGCTGCTGGCCACCGCATTCGGTGCAGGCGTAGACGGATCGGGGGCGCGCCACCGGCGCACTGTAGCGCCCCGAACCCTGTCAACCGTCCTTCTGGTACATGGTTGACAGCGCCGCGACCGCCCGCCTAGGCTCGAGCTGCTGGGAGAGCGGGAACGCCCTTGCCTCGCGCGTCCCCGCTGCCGCGCTGCAAATCCTCGCAACTGGGAGATCCCGATGGCCGACGTCTATACGCAACTCGCCGCCCGGGCGCTGGCCGGAGAGGCTCCGAGCCCCGCAGAGGCCCGCCGCATCCTCGACGGCGAAGACACCGAGCTGCTGCCGCTGTTGCACGCCGCCTACCAACCGCGCGAGAAGCACTTCGGGCGAAAGGTGATGGTGCAGATGCTCAACAACGTGCAGAACGGGCTCTGCTCGGAGGATTGCGGCTACTGCTCGCAGTCGAAAGACTCGACAGCCGAGATCCGCAAGTACCCGATGAAGACCAGCGACGAGATCCTGGCGGAAGCCGAGCGCGCCGCCAGGGCCGGGGCTTCGCGTTACTGCATGGTGCTATCGGGCCGCGGGCCGACGCTCAAGCGCACCCACGAATTGGCGCAAGTGATCCGCCGGGTCAAGGAGGCGCACCCGATCGAGGTGTGTCTCTCGGTGGGCCTGATCGAAGCCGAGCACGCGAAGATCCTCGCCGAGGCAGGCCTCGATCGCCTGAACCACAACCTCAACACCAGCGAGTCGCACTACGGCGAGATCT
Source organism: Deltaproteobacteria bacterium (assembly GCA_019310965.1). Taxonomy (GTDB): domain Bacteria; phylum Myxococcota_A; class UBA9160; order UBA9160; family SMWR01. The sequence continues at coordinate 36,850 of JAFDDG010000021.1, read as the reverse complement.
GCGGCACGCATACCTATGCGGATCGCATCGCCACCCTGAAAACCGCGTTCGCAGCGGGCCTCGAATCCTGCAGCGGGCTCATCATCGGCATGGGCGAGACGAGCGACGACGTGGTCGAGGTGGCGTTCCGCCTGCGCGAGCTGCAGGTGCCTTCCATCCCGGTGAATTTTCTGATTCCGATCGACGGCAACGCAATGCAGAACGACGGCAGCCTGACGCCGGAACGCTGCCTGCGCGCGCTGTGCACCATGCGCCTCGTGAACCCGAGCGCGGAGATTCGCGTCGCGGCCGGACGCGAAGGCCATCTGCGCGGGCTCGAGGCGCTGGCGCTCTGGCCCGCGAACTCGCTCTTCGTCGAGGGTTACCTGACGACGAAGGGCGGCGCGGTGAACGAGACCTACCGCATGATCCGCGACGCCGGCTTCGAGGTGGAGGGCAATCCGCTCACCGATGCGGAGGGCTTCTCCGAGCCGCAGGAGACGCAGTTCCGCATCGCCGGCAGTGATGGCGATATCTTGAAGCCCGAGATTCGCCAGGCCCCGTGACATGGCGTTGGCCACCAATCGCCGCGTCGAGCCCGTCACGGCCAGCGCGGTCGACCGGATCGCGGCGGAGAAGCTCGCCGCAATTCGCCGGCGCGGCACGCACCGACGCATGCGCGTGCTCGAAGGCGCCCAGGCGCCACGCATGTGCGTCGACGGTCGCGAGGTGCTGCTCTTTGCAGGCAGCAACTACCTCGATCTGGCCAGCCATCCGGAAGTCGTCGAGGCCTCGGCACGGGCCGCACACGACTGGGGCTGCGCGGCCAGCGGCTCGCGGCTGATCAGCGGCAACCTCGCACTGCACGAGGCGCTCGAGGCGGAGCTGGCAGAGTTTCTTGGAACGCAGACCGCGCTGACCTTCGGCACCGGCTACATGGCCAACGTCGGCGTCATCCCAGCGCTGGCGGCCGAGGGCGACGTGGTGGTTTCTGACGCGCTCTCCCACGCCTCGATCATCGACGGCTGCAAGCTGACGAGGGCGGCCGTGCGCGTGTTTCCACACGGCGACGTCGACGCACTCGAAGACGTGCTGCGCCAGGTCGCGAGTACCCATCGCAATGTGCTGCTCGCCCTCGACGGGGTCTACAGCATGGACGGCGACACGGCGCCGCTCGCGGAGATCGTGCCGCTGGCGAAGCGCTGGGGCGCAGTGGTGCTGCTCGACGACGCCCACGGCACCGGTGCGCTCGGCGCTCGCGGGCGCGGAACCGGTGAGCTTTGCGGCGTCGAGGACACGGTCGACATCAACCTCGGCACCCTTGGCAAGGCGCTCGGCTCATTTGGCGCCTTCGTGGCGGGGAGCCACCTGCTTCGCGAGTTGTTGGTGAACAGCGCGCGCAGCTTCATCTTCAGCTGCGCGTTGGCGCCGCCGGCAGTGGCCGCTGCCCGGGCGGCACTGCGGGTGCTGCGCGCAGAACCGTGGCGACGCGCACAGCTCCAGGACAACGCCACGCTGCTGCGCGCGCTGCTGGCCAACCACGGCATCTCCACTGCACCGAGCACCACGCAGATCATTCCCGTCGTGATTGGCGACAACGCCCGCACCATGGCGGTCTGCGAACGGCTGCTCGCCCGGGGCTTCTACGCCCAGGGCATCCGCCACCCGTCTGTTCCGGAGGGCACGGCACGGCTGAGGCTCACTCCGATGGCGACCCACCGGGCCGAGGAGATCGCGGCGCTGGCCCACGCCATCGCCGAGGAGCTGGCGGAGGCGCCGTGAGCGGCGGGGACGGACTCTTCGTCACGGGCACCGACACGGGGGTCGGCAAGACCGTGGTGGCATGCGCGTTGCTGCGTGCCTTCCGGACCCGCGGCATCGACGTCGGCGCCATGAAGCCCATCGAAACGGGGGTGGGCCTGGAGGGCCCCCTCGACGCGCTTGCTCTTCGGGAGGCGGCAGGCGGTGGGGATGCGCTCGACGACGTGTGTCCGCTGCGCTTCGCGCTGCCAGCGGCACCCACCGTGGCGGCACGGGCGGAGGGGCGCCGCGTCGAAGTCTGGGCCATCCACGCTGCTTACCAGCGCTTGAAAGCGCGTCATGACTGCGTCATCGCCGAGGGAGCCGGCGGACTGCTGGTTCCGGCTACCGAGGAGCTCAGCATGGCGGATCTGGCTCGGGAGCTCGACCTGCCGGTCTTGATCGTGGCACGGGCCGCCCTGGGCACGATCAATCACACTCTGCTGAGCCTGGAAGCAGCGAAAAAACGGGGACTTACCGTGGCGGGAGTGGTGATATCGCATGCGGACGGCGAGCTCTCCGCGGCCGCGGCGGCCAATCTCGGCTCGTTGCGAGATGCGCTCGGCGACGCCTTGCTCGGCGAGGTGCCACCCCTTGCGGGAGGCGGATCCGCCGCTGACACGCACATCGACGTGGAGCGACTGCTCGAGGCGCTCTGACGCAACTGCGTCGCGCGCGTCAAGAATGCGCGTCATGACGCGGGCGGAAGCCGCGTCATCGGGCGCCGGCCCGGCCAGCGGCCAATCGCAGCGGTCACCTCAAGGCACTCCGGAGGCCCGCCGATTGAACAGAGCTGGGGCGAGGAGACCACGGCGTGGTGAGCGAAGAAGAGCTGCAAGATCTCGATCGCAAAGTGAAGCAGCTGAAGCTCGACTACGAGCGCTACTTCTTGGGCACCCGGCCCCGGGAACCCATGCAGCTGCGTGGCGACGTCGAGAAGCGGATGGCGTTGATCTCGTCGGGCCCGATTCAGAACACCGCTCTGCGCTTCAAATACGGCTCGATCTGCTCGCGCTTCCAGGCCTTCAAGCGCCAGTGGAACGAAACCTTGCGCCAGATCGAGAACGGGACCTACACGCGCCACCGTTTCAAGGCGGACCTGCACCGGGGCGGGCCGGAGGCAGCAGCGGGAGCAGCGGCTGCGAAAGACGCCGGCGGGGATGCCAGCGAGGATCTCTACAGTGCCTACCGCGACGCACGGCTGGCCTGTGGGCAGCCCGTCAAGAATCTGACGCCTCGGAAGCTCGAGGAGATGGTCGCCAAGCAGCGCAGCCAGCTGGAGCAGCGCTACGGCGCCGACGCCAGTATCCATTTCCGCGTCGTAGTGGAAGAGGGCCGGGCCAAGCTCAAGGTCTCCCGCGACAGTCAATGAGCACGCGGGTCGCCCGTCCCACTGTGCCGGGCCTCACGTCAGAATAAAAGAAAACTCTTGAACAATTAAAAGATCTCTTTTAATCTCCTCGACTCGAGGAGATCGCATGCCCCGCGCCGGAGATGCCACCCGCCGCTCGATTCTCGACGCCGCAGAGAAGCTCTTCGCTGAGCGTGGTCCGGGGGCAGTCTCGCTCAACGAGGTCAACTCGGCGGCACGCCAGCGCAACACCGCGGCAGTTCACTATCACTTCAAGAACCGCGACGGCCTGCTTGCGGCGGTACTCGAGCGGCACCGCGAGGAGATCGATGCACGGCGCGGCGCTCTGCTCGACGGGCTCGAGCTATCCGGCGACGCAGAACTCGATGCACTCGCCCGGGTACTGGTGCTTCCACTCGCAGAGAAACTCGAGAATCGCAGCGGGCGCTGCTATCTGCGCATCCAGTCAACGCTCTTGCCCCAGGCCGGGCGGCCACACCCCGCCACCTCGCGCCTGGTCGCCGGCTTTGGCAAGAAGCTCGAAGCCGTGCTGCCGCCAGACATCGCCGAGGCGCGCGGACGGCTGCTGCCGCTGCTGGTGTTTCCCGCGCTTGCCGAGCGCGCCCAGCTCGAGGAGCGACAACGCAGCGCGCGGGCACAGCGAACGCTCTTCGTGGAGAACCTGATCGACGCCATCGTCGCAATCCTCTCGGCTCCGGTTTCTGAACGCACCGCACAGTGCACCGTCACCAGCACTTCACCGCCGGGAAAACGCCTGCGGCGGCGACCGCCCCGGAGGCGCCCGCGATGAAGCGACTCAGAGCCGTGGCCGGCCTTGCGACCTTGCTCGCGGCATGCAGCGGTGAGCACATCGGACCCGGCGAAGTCACGCCGGTCCCCATTCCGCCCGACATCGTGTCCGACCACGCGCAGCGCCAGGCGCGGGCGCGCGAAGCCATCGCCGAGCACGGCTCAGCACCCGAAGCCACCCAGATCCTATTCGGCGACCTGCACGTGCACACCACCTTCTCTCCGGATGCATTCCTGACCTCACTCCCCATGATGGGCGGCAGCGGCATCCACCCGCCCGCAGACGCTTGCGACTTCGCCCGCTTTTGTGCTGACCTCGACTTCTGGAGCGTCAACGACCACGCAGAAGGCGTGACGCCAGAGCACTGGCGTGAGACGATCGATTCGATCCGGCAATGCAACGCGGTCTCCGGCGACCCGGCGAACCCGGACCTGGTGTCGTTCCTCGGCTGGGAGTGGACCCAGGTGGGCGACACACCGAGCGACCACTACGGCCACAAGAACGTGGTTCTGCGCGACACGGCCGACGATCGCGTTCCCGCGCGCCCCATTGCGGCGCCCCGGCCGGAGTTTCGCGTTGCGCTGCTGCCGCCGGTCGCGCGCTTTCTCTTCCCCCTGCTGCACTTCGACAGACGCCAGATCTACTTCGACTACGACACCTACGGCGACGAGGTGCTCGCGGTACCCGAATGCCCGAAGGGTGTGCCGACCACCGAGCTGCCTCTCGAGTGCCACGAAGTGGCGGCGACTCCGACCGAGCTCTTCGAGAAGCTCGACAGATGGGGCTTCGAACACATCGTGATTCCTCACGGCACGTCCTGGGGCCTGATGACGCCAGACGGTTTCTCGCTCGCGCGGCCGCTCGAGGAGGGCCAGCACGACTCAGCACAGGAGCGCCTCTTCGAGATCTACTCGGGCCACGGCAGCGCCGAGCCCTACCGCGACTGGCCTTCACCCGAAAACGGCATGTGCCCGGCGCCCCGAGCCGGCTTCCTTCCATGTTGCTGGCGTGCCGGCGAGATCATCCGCGAGCGCTGCGAGGCGGAAGGCCTCGACGATTGCGAAGAGCGGGTCGTCGAAGCGCGCGCCAACTACCTGGCGGCGGGCAGCGCCGGACCGCGCACGCTCCCCGGCGTAAAAGTCGCCGACTGGCTCAACTGCGACCAATGTGACGATTGCTTCAACCTCGCCTTTTCGCACCGGCCCGGGGGCTCGGCCCAGGCCGCACTGGCGATGACCCGCGAAGGACCGGACGGCACGCCCCGGCGCTACCGCTTCGGCATGATCGGCTCGAGCGACACGCACGACGCGCGCGGCGGAAACGGCTTCAAGGAGTTCGCCCGGGTCGAGAACACCGAGGCGCCGACGCGCCCGGCGTTCATGAACCGGTTCCTGAGCGACACGCGCAAGCCGGCGCCGCGTTCCGAACCCGTCGTGCTGAGCGAGGTTCCCCTCGCACAGCGCCGCTACATCGAGCGCGGCGCGTCGTTCTTTCTCACGGGAGGCCTCGTCGCCGCGCACGCCGCTGGACGCGATCGCCAGTCGATCTGGCGCGCCCTCGAGAGCCGCAATGTGTACGCCACCTCCGGCGACCGCATCCTGCTCTGGTTCGACCTGCTGAACGGGCCGGACGGCCCGCGGCCGATGGGAGCAGAAGTCGTGGGGCAGAGCGCTCCGCCGCGCTTCCGCGTCGCCGCCGCCGGCGCCTTCGAGCAAGAGCCCGGCTGCCCGGAGCACGTGCACGAAGCACTGACGCCCGAGCGCCTCGACGAGATCTGCCTGGGTGAGTGCTATTTCCCCGGCGAGCAGCGCCGCGCCATCACGCGCATCGAGGTGGTGCGTATCCGGGCGCAGGTCTCGGAGGACGAGCCGCTCGTCTCGCTCATCGAAGACCCGTGGCGTGTCTTCCCATGTCCCGCCGACGGCGGGGGCTGCCGCGTCGAGTTCGAGGATCCCGAGTTCGCCGGCGAGGGGCGCGAGGTCATCTACTACACCCGCGCGATCCAGCAGCCCACCCTGGCGGTGAACGCCGGCGGCCTGCGCTGCCGCTTCGACGCCGAGGGCAGCTGCATCGCGGTCGAGCCCTGCTACGGCGACGACCGCACGCCGCAGAGCGACGACTGTCTTGCGCCGAATCAGGAGCACGCCTGGTCCTCGCCGATCTTCATCCGCCCCGCCAACTCGTGATGAGCCGCCAAGCAGCGATCTCGACCCCGAGCGGGCCGACCTGATCGGCGGCCCCGCGGTGGCGAACCCACCGCATCGCGAAAACGCGCGCAGCGCCGGGCATGAAGGGCGAAGGCCAGGTTCGCCAATGCCCACTCTCCGGGCAGTCCATGCCCAGCATTCAGGCACGCGCTGCGCCGATCCCGGCTCGTTTGCGCCAGGAAGCCGCCAGCTCGGCACTCCGGCCGCGGTCACCCTGGCACGCAGCTTGCTGTGTGAGGCCGTGAATCGCTCGCCGGGCTCGCTCTCGCGCGGTCCGAACCAGAAAGGTCCCACGATCATGCGCAAGCGCATCGCTTCCACAGCCGGCGTCCGCCGCCTCCTGGCCGGGCTCGGCCTCGGGCTCTTCAGCTTCCTCATGGCCTCGCCGGCCTACGCCGAGGACAGCCTCAGCGCCGGCGATACCGCCTGGATGCTCACCAGCACGGCCCTCGTCCTGCTGATGACGCTGCCGGGCCTGGCTCTCTTCTACGGCGGTCTGGTCCGCTCGAAGAATGTGCTGAGCATCCTCATGCAGTGCCTGATCTCGGCCGGTCTGATGGGCGTGCTGTGGATCGTGATCGGCTACAGCCTGGCCTTCAGCGGCGACGGCGCCTTCATCGGCGACACCGGCAAGGCGCTGCTCGCGGGCATCACGCCCGAGACACTCTCCGGCACGATCCCGGAGTACGTCTTCATCATGTTCCAGGGCATGTTCGCGATCATCACGCCGGCGCTGATGATCGGCGCATTCGCCGAACGCATGCGCTTCGGCCCGTACCTGGCCTTCATCACGATCTGGGTGCTGGTCGTCTACTGCCCGCTCGCGCACATGGTGTGGGGCGGCGGCATGCTCTCGGGCTGGGGCGCACTCGACTTCGCCGGCGGACTGGTCGTGCACATGTCGAGCGGTTTCTCGGCTCTGGCGCTGGCGATGTTCCTGGGACCGCGCGCCGGCTACGGAAAGAAGCCCCTGCCGCCGCACAATCTGCCGCTGGTAGTGATCGGAGCGTCGCTCCTGTGGGTGGGCTGGTTCGGCTTCAATGCCGGCAGCGCGCTCGCCGCCGACGGCACGGCCGGCCTGGCCTTCCTGACCACCAGCACCGCCACATCGATGGCCGTCATCACCTGGGTTGCCATCGAATGGCTGCACCAGGGCAAGCCCACGGTACTCGGCGCCGCGACCGCCGCCGTCGCCGGTCTGGTGTCCATCACGCCGGCCTGTGCCTTCGTAAGCCCAGTCGGTGCACTCGCGGTCGGCTTCGGTGGCGCCAGCATCTGTTATGTCTTCGTCACGATCATCAAGCCCAATGCCGGCTACGACGACTCCCTCGACGTCTTCGGTGTCCACGGAATCGGCGGCGCCTGGGGCGCGCTCGCGACGGGGCTCTTCCTCGCAGAGTTCGCCATGCCCGAGGGCGGCACGCGCATGAGCCAGACCCTGATTCAGCTCAAGAGCATCGGGTTCACGGCGATCTTCGCGCCTGCGGCGACGCTCGTGATCCTGTTCGGCTTGCGCGCGGTCCTCGGCAGCCTGCGACCGGACGACGAGAGCGAGGCGATCGGCCTCGACCAGACTGAGCACAACGAGAGTGCCTACATCGAGACGACATAGGAACCGTCATGAAGAAAGTCGAAGCAATCATCAAGCCGTTCAAGCTCGACGAGGTGCGTGAAGCCCTCAGCGAGGTCGGCGTCTCGGGAATCACCGTGACCGAGACCAAGGGGTTCGGACGCCAGAAGGGGCACACGGAGCTCTACCGGGGCGCGGAGTACATCGTGGACTTCCTGCCCAAATTGAAGCTCGAGGTGGTCACTTCCGACGGACAAGTCGATCGCGTGGTCGAGGCCATCACCGGCGCCGCCAACACCAACCGAATCGGAGACGGCAAGATCTTCGTCTCGACGGTGGAGGAGGCAATCCGCATCCGTACGGGCGAGAGGGGCGACGACGCCCTCTAGCCCGGCCTCGCACCGTGCACCCGGGGACGGCCGGCAGAGGAAGCGTGCCCCCGATCGAGCGCGCGCAGAAAGACGGCGCGAGCCGGACCGCTCAGCCGCTGTCCCGCTCGTGACCCGCTTTTCTGCCTTGCAGCCCGCGGTAGGCGTCACCCGCGTCGCGGCCCTGGTAGAGCACGGCGTAGATCTCCTCCGAAACCGGCATCTCCACGCCGTGGCGCTTTGCGAGCTCCATGACGACGGCCGCCGTCTTGACCCCTTCGGCCACCATGTTCATGTCGGCGATGATCGCGTCGATCTTGCGGCCCATGCCGAGCTGCTCGCCGACGTGGCGATTCCGGCTCTGCGGGCTCATGCAGGTCGCGAGAAGGTCACCGAGACCGGCGAGGCCCGCGAACGTCGCCGGCTCGCCACCCATCGCAACGCCGAGGTGCGTGAGCTCGGCGAGACCTCGCGTGATCACCATCGCGCGCGTGTTGTCGCCGACGGAGAGCGCCTGCGCCATGCCGGTTGCGATCGCAATGACGTTCTTGAGCGCACCGCCGAGCTCGCAACCCACCACGTCGTGGTTCGTGTAGACCCGGAACAGGCCGCCGGAAAAAACATCCTGTAGCGCCTCGGCGACCACCAGGTCCTGCATGCCGATCACGCTGGCGGCAGCGTGTCCGCCGATGATCTCCTGCGCGAGGTTCGGTCCGGTGAGCACGCCGGCCGGGTGACCGGGCAGAACCTGATCCACGATCTGCGTCATGCGCAACATCGAGCCCTGCTCGAGCCCCTTCGAGAGGCTCACCACGGGCACCCATGGGCGTACGTGGGGGGCCACGGCCTCCAGGGTCTGGCGAAAGCCGTGCGAGGGGACGGCGACCACCAGTAGGTCGGCATCGCGCGCCGCCTCCTCCAGATCACTGGTGGCCTCGAGCGCCTCGGGCAGCACGTGGTCCGGCAGGTAGCGCCGATTCGCCCGATGCTCGACGATCTCCTTCGCCACCTCTGGGCGCCGCGCCCACAGGATCGTCGGCACGTTGCGCGACGCCAACGTCGCAACTGTCGTGCCCCACGATCCCGCACCGATCACGGCAGCTCTCATGCGAGCGTCTCCTCGAAGAGCCTGTGGATCTCGGCGATGCGTTCGTCGAGCTCCTCGCGCTGCCAATCGCTCGTCGGAATCGGGGGATGTACCACGACCTCGATCGTGGCGGAACGAATCATCACGCCGTCCCGGGGCAGGGCATCGCCGGCGTTGCGCAACACCACCGGCACGATCGGCACGCCCGCCGCCATCGCCATGTGGAACGCGCCCTTCTTGAAGGGCCCGAGCTTCTTGGAGCTGCTCCGCGTGCCCTCGGGCGCGATCAGGATCGAGAGCCCCTGGCGGGTGGCCTCGATTGCGGGCTGCATCGCGCGGATGGCCTGCGCGCGGTCCCCGCGGTCGACGAATACCGTGCCGGCCAGCTTGAGCAGGGATCCCACGATCGGCATGTCCGCGAGCTCTTGCTTGCCCACGCCCACGATGTCCCGACGCAGCAGGCGCGCCATCAGCAACGCGTCGAGACCACTCTGGTGGTTGAAGATGAACACCGCAGGACGCTGCGACCAGAGATGCTCTTCTCCTTCTACCTGGAGATCCACGCCGGTGATGGCGGTGCTGAGGTCCGCGTACGTACTCAGCAACAGGTCGAGGCCCTTGCGCAGGCTGCCACTACCGACCGCTGCGGGCACGCCGACCATCGCGGCCGGTGCGAGTGCCCCGAGCGCCCCCACGAGCCCCGCCACCTCGCGGATGCCCGGCTGTCCGCGGCTCGTGAAGCGATACACGGGCCAGCCGCGCCGCGCCGCGATCTCCGTCAGACTGCTGTCGGGGTTCACCAGCCGCGGCCGGCCCACGAGGTCGAGTAGCGGCAGGTCGTCGCGGCTGTCGCTGTAGAAATAGCTCTCCGAGAGATCGAGGTCGTGCGCCGCGGCAAGCGCCTCCGCGGCCTGCGCCTTGCCTTCCCGGTAGCAAGCGGGCCGCGCCACCTTGCCCGTGAAGCGGCCCTTGCGAAATTCCAGCTCGGTGCACATCACGTGCTCGATCCCCAGCTCCTTGGCGAGTGCATCGACCTGGAAGTGCGTCGCCGAAGAGATGATGGCCACCGTATGCCCGCGGCGCTGGTGCGCCTCGACGAGCGCGCGCGATTCGGGATAGATGTCCGTCACGAGCCGTTGCGAGAAGACCCGCTCCCCAAACTCCGCGAGCTCCGTCTCCGTGAGCCCAACCAGGTCGCCCGACGTCTCTTCGAGAAAACTCGGAAAGCTCGTGCGATTGAGGCCGAAGCGCAGGGCGCTGGCCGCGCCGCTGAGCGAGTCCGAGAGCGAAATGCCCTCGGATGCCATCTTGTCGCGCATGAACGCAGCGGCCGAAAAACCGGCGAGCAGCGTCCGGTCCACGTCGAAGAAAGCTCCGATCTTGGGCCCGCTGGCAGCCTGGTCGATCTCCTTCGTCAGCTCCTTGCGTGATGCCATGTTCATTCCTCCCGCGCGGCCACAGCGCCAACCAACTCTGCGAACGCGTTCTCAATACACCGCACGAACGCGTCGAGGTCCGGCACGATCTCGAAGTCGGCATTGAAGCCCCAGCAGAGCTTGCCGTCGTAGCTGACCAGCGCAACGCCCAGCGCCGTGCAGTCCGCAATCGGCACCTGGGAGTAGAGCGCCTCCATCTTCGCGCCGAGCAGATAGAGCGGAAACTGGGGACCCGGCACGTTGGTCACCATCATGTTGTAGGGCGCCGATCCCGACGCCGAGCGACTCGCGAGGGTGAGAAGGACTGTCGGCGTCCACTCGGCCATGGCCATGATGAGATCTGCATCGAGCGCCTGCTTCGAGGCCTTGAGCTCCTCGGTGAGGGCGCAGATGTGCCTCAGACGTTCGAGCGGGTCGGCCTCGTCTATGGGCGCCCGCACGAACCACTGAGAGACGCGATTTCCGAGCTTGCCCCGTTCGTCCTCACTTCGGATGCTCACCGGCGCCGCGATGCGGAAATCCGCCGCGTCGAGGCACTCCCCGCGCCCGAGCAGGAACTCCCGGACCGCACCGCTCACGATCGCAAGAACCAGGTCGTTGATCGTGCAACCCAGCGCCCTGCGCGCCGCCTTCACGTCGGCGAGAGGCATGTCGAGCCAGTCGAAGCGGCGATGTGGGCCCACCGGTTCGTTGAGCAGGGTCTTCGCGGGCACCTCTCGCATCGAGCGCATCATGTCGACGATCGTGCGCGCGCGCGTGCCAAAGCTGCGCTGCAGCTCATCCACCTCGCTCAGCGCGGCCGTCAGGTTGCGAAACGCGCGCAGCGGCAGGCTCGCATAACGCATCGCCTCGTCGCGCATCAGCTCGGCATCGGTGGGAGCCGGGCGTGGCTCGAACGGCAACGGCTCGCCAAGTGTCGTCTGGTCGGGCTCCGTGTTGTGCAGGATCTGGGCGAGATCCTGACCGGCGGCGCCGTCGATCATGCAGTGGTGGATCTTGCTGATGACAGCGAAGCGATCGCCCTCGAGCCCCTCGACCAGCCACATCTCCCAGAGCGGCTTCGTGAGGTCGAGCGGCTGCGCCATGATGCGAGCCGACAGGCGCTTGAGCTGTGCCAGGTTCCCCGGCCGCGGCAGGCTGGTGTGGCGGATGTGGTAATCGAGGTTGAAGTCCGGATCGTCGACCCAGACGGGATGACCGACCACCGGGATCCACTGGAGCTTCTGTCGATAGCGCGGAATGCGATGCAGAACCGCCGCGGTCGCCTTTCGGTAGGCCTCGATGTCGACGCCGCCGTCCGCCGTGGCCAAGCCTCCCGACTCGTAGAGGATCGTCGCGGAGACGTGCAGCGGACAGCCCGGCTTCTCGAGCACCAGGAAAGACGTGTCCATGGCCGACAGGCGTTCGTAGTTCTCCGGGTCCATCTCGAATCTCCTAGGCCAGTGCGCCGGCGCGGCGCGCGGCGCCGAGCGCATCGATGGCATCGACACGACCCAGGGTCTCGCGCAGCTCGTCTGCAAATTGCCGCCGCTCCTCGGCGAGTGTCGGCGACGCGGCATCGAGCAGCCCCCGATGACCCGCGAGCCGCAACCCCGTCTGCAGCAGCGACCGCGACACGGCCTCCCGGCTCTGGATGCGGCGTTGCAGCACGTACTGCTGGCCCCACGCCAGGCATGCGCGTAGCAGCTCCGTCTCGTCGGCGGCCTGCGCGTGGGACAGGCTCGCCAGATGATCTGCCACGACCCAGTACGCCTCGAGGAAGGGGCGCAGCACGCGATGCGCGAGAAACGGGCGGATCTGCTGGAGCAGCGCGCGGACCTCGCTCGGTCGGTCGAGCTGGCTCTCCCAGTCCAGAGCGTGCAGCGCCAGCTCGCGGCGAATTTCGCCGAGATAGACATCCTTCTCCGCAAAGAAGAATTCGAACTTGAGCACGTCTCGCAAGCGGTTCACTTCCGCCCAGAACGCTCCGCGGCAATCTTCCGACTCGGCGGCGCTCAGAAGGGCGAGCTCGGCGATGGCACCGTTGATGAGGAAGTGAATGATCGTATTTCGGTAGTAGGCGGCCGCAATCGGCTGATTGCCGTCGATCGAATAGACCACATCCCGGCCGCCGTCGAAGCGAGCGAGTACACCGTTCGCGACGAGAGGATCGAGCAGACGTTCCAGATCCTTCGGCGTGTCGAAGACGAGCTTCTCGGTGGTCGGAAGCCCGCGCCGCTCGACGTACTCGACGAGCGGGACCAGGGCGTTTCGCAGCTCGCTGACGCTCATGGCGCTGTCGGTCCGCAACAAGGCGAGCATGGCAAGCGAGATCGGCGTAATGGGGGTAACCCGATTGATCCGGGCGCAGACCTCGAAAGCGATCTTCTGCACCGTGAGGTCGGGTTCGGTGGCGTCGACCTGCCCGCTCTGCGGAGGTTCACCGATCGTCTTGCGCAAGGAGAGCGGCTCGCCGAAGCGCAGGTCGATATTGCCGTACTGTCGTCCGAGTCGGCGCTGGAAACGAATCAGCCAGCCCAGGCCTTCTCGCTCCTTCGGCACTCCGCGCTGCTCGGCGGCGTATTCACCGACCTCGGAGATCTGATCGTAGGCAATCGAAACCGGAATCAGCATGACGTCTTCGCTCTTGCCGCGCCGGTACGCGTCGACGACGTACGCCAACAGGCCGTAACGCGGAGGCAGGAGCTTGCCGGAGCGCGAGCGCCCACCTTCGACGTACCATTCGAGCGGAAACCGCTTCTCGATCAGGAAGTCGATATAGCTGCGCAAGACGAACTTGTAGACCGCATCTTCCTTGAAGCTGCGCCGGATGAAGAAGATGCCCGCTCGGCGGGCGATGGACCCCATCGGAAAGAATTTCATGTTGTCTCCGCCCGCAGTGTGATTCGGCGGAAGCCCGTTCTCGTGGAGAACGCGGCGCAGTACCCCGTGATCGAGGTTGGACTTATGTGTCGGCAAGAAGACGAGTGGATGACGCTGCGCGAGCAGGCGGATCTCCTCCACCTGCGCCTGATCCACGCGGAGCGATTCGTAACCACGCATCGATGAGCCGAGGATCTGCGCGAAGACGTCGATCATCAGCGGACTGTGGCTGGCCGCAATCTCGCGCAGCGCGCGCGAAGCTTCGCGCGCGAGCGCGCGAGGCTCCCGTCCGAGCTCCCGCGCCAGCCGCGCGATACCGCCCTGGAAAGCGGACCGCTCGAGGATGTCCTCGCGCAGCAGGCGCGGCACCTTGTAGCGCGCGCCGCGCAGCTTGCGTTCGCCGCGCTCGAGGGCCAGGGCCGCCTGCCGCGCGACGAACTGCGCCAGGCCAACGGTCTCTGCCACGTCCTGCCCCAACGCGGCGCGCCAACGCTGGCGCAGCTCGGAGGCCGGGGCCGCCTCGGCCTCCACGATCCGGCAACGATCCGGCTTCAGGCGCGCGATCCACCGCGCGCGCAGGCTGCCCGGATCCCTCGGGTCGCCGAGCAACAGGAGGTGAGAGAGCCGCGCCGCACGGCGGCCATCCCGCTGCGGTGCGAGCCACGCCACGCGCAAGGGGAGCAGCAGCGGGTCATCGTCGGTGGCGAGAGCGGTTTCCAGAACCTCCCCATCGCCCGGCCGCACACGCCGCGAAGCATCCAGACGCACCACCTCGGCAGGCGCGCTCTCGCCGCAACGCGCTTCGACCCAGCGGCGAAGCATGCGCTCCTCGAGCGCGGACGCCGCATCGAGCAAGAAGATCACGCGGCGGCCTTCGGGCACTCGCTTGCCCGGCTCGCTCGCGGCGGGCGCTGTCGACTGGGTTTCGGACATCGGATCTCTCCCGTTGCTTCGGCACTGACCCCTCCGCTGTTATATCGCCTGGATGGAAAATGTTTCAAATGAATGTTAGATATGGTTCGTATGCATGGAACGCATTTGGCGAGCATGGATCTCAATCTGCTGGTGGCGCTGGAGGCGCTGCTGGCGGAACGCAACGTCACGCGCGCGGCCGCCCGGGTGGGCTTGAGCCAACCCGCCATGAGTCGCGCCCTGGGGCGCCTGCGCGAGCTGCTGGAGGACCCGATTCTGATCCGTTCCGGGCATCGCATGGTGCCCACGGCCCGCGCCCTCGCTGCGGAGGAGCCGCTCGAGCGAGCGCTCGAAGCCATCGGCGCCGCACTCGCACCGGAACCCGAGTTCGATCCGGCGCGAACCCGGCGCTCGTTCGCGATGGGATGCCTCGACACCACGCAGGTCGTCGTGCTGCCGCGCCTGCTCGAGCGCCTGGCACGCGAGGCCCCGGGACTCGATGTCGAGACCCGGTCGCTGGTTTCGAACCGCGAGACCGTGGCCGAGCTCGCCGTCGGACAGCTCGACCTGGCCATCGGACGCTTCGACGCGACACCGCCCGGATTCCACAGCGCTCCGCTCTACAGCGATCGCGTCGTGTGCCTGGTGCGCAGGGGCCATCCGCGCATCCGGCGCCACCTCAGCCTGAAGCGCTACCTGGCCGAAGCGCACCTCGCGACGGAGACCGTTTCGCACTCGGACCTGCCGTTCACAGTGGAAGCCCTGCTGGCTCAGCAGGGCTATGCCCGCCGCGTCGCGTGCACGATCGGGAGCCTGGCGACGGCTCCCCTCATCGTGTCTCGCACGGATCTCGTGTGCACCGCCGTGAGCCGCACCATCGAACCGTTTGCGAAGGGGCTCGGCGTGCGGACGTTCCCACCGCCGTTCGATGCACCGGCGATCGAGCTTCGCGTGGTCTGGCACGAGCGCGCCGTCGGCGATCGCGGTCACGCCTGGCTTCGCGCGACACTGCTCGATCTCTTTGGCACGCAGAGCGGCGGGACGTCGACTCGGAGCTGAGCCACTCGACGCCCGCAGCTGGATCTCAGCGCGTGCCCGGTCCGCGCACACCCGGCAGCACGCGCCGCGTGCGCCGCAGCTCCTCGAGCGCATCGGTCTCGATGAGAAGGTACGCGTCGGCTCCGGCGACGAGGCGCCGCTGCGAGTGCCGGCCCCGCCCACCGCACTTCGCCGGATCTCCCGATACCATCACCACACCTCACAGGCAACGGCAGCTGCATCGAAATGGGGGGCACGCCGATTTCCGAGCCGGTCCGACACGATCCCGCCCGCGCGCCCGTGCTGGTCGCCATGTCCGGCCAGGTGGCGAGCGGAAAGAGCAGCGTGGCGCGCGGGCTCGCCGAACACCTGGGCGCCCTCTGCGTGGAAGGCGACGGATTGCGCAGCGAGCTCGTCCCGCAGCCCCACACTGCGGTGCACGAGGCCGATTGGTGGCGGATATTCGAGCGCGGCTTCGAGGAGCGCATCTACGCCGAGTTCATGCGCAGGGCGCGCCAGGCCCTCTCAACCGGCCGGCCGGTGGTGCTCGATGCCTGCTTTCCGCGCAACGCACAGCGGCTCCACGCGCGCGCCCTGGCGCGCGAGGTGGGCGCCGCGTTCCTGCTGGTGGAGTGTGTGGCAAGTGACGAAACCGTGCGCGCACGACTGGCAGCGCGCGACTCGGGACCTGGCCGCGGCGGCTGGCGGGCGATCCACGGCTCTCTCGCCGCACGCTACGAGCCCTGCATCTCACTCGCCCCCGATGAGCACATGCAGGTCTCCACCGACGGCCGCGTCGAGCAGGCCGTAGCCAGGGTCCTCACCGCGCCGTGCCTGCGCGAGCGGCTGCGGCGCGGCGCGGCCGCCCCCCCGCGCCCCCGCGCCGTGACCTTCGACTGCTGGAACACATTGCTCTGCGAAGAAGACTGGGAAACGGCGCACGCACTGCGCGTCGAAGAGCTTCAGCTGGCCGCGCGCAGTGCGGGTCGCAACGTTTCGCAGCGGGATGCCCGGCGCGCCTTCGACGCGGCCTGGGAGCGCCACATGCGGCTGTGGGCGGCGGGCGAGGCCAGCGGTGCGCGGGAGGTGGCGCTCTCGGGCCTCGCCGAGCTCGGCCTGCGCGCACCCCACCCGGCTCTCGAAGACCTGATCGTGATGTTCGAGGAGGCCTCGCACTCGAGCCGCGTGCGGGCGCTCGACGGCGCCCGCGCCGTGCTCGACGGCCTGGCAGACGCGGGGATCCCCTGCGCGCTCATCTGCGACACCGGTCTCACACCGGGGCGCGTCGTGCGCCGTCACCTCGACGCGCACCACCTGCTGCAGGGCCTCGCCGTCCAGGTGTTCTCCGACGAGCTCGGCGTGCCGAAGCCCGACGCTCGCACGTTTCGCGCCGCACTCGAGCCGCTCGGCGTGCCGCCCGAGCACGCTCTACACGTCGGGGACCTGCGGCGCACGGACGTTGCCGGCGCTCGCGCTCTCGGCATGACGACCGTCCGCATCCGCGCCCGCCACGATGACGCGAGCGACCTGGCCGATGCCGACCACCTGGTCGAATCGCACGCCGAGCTGGCGGAGCTGCTGGGTCTCGCCGCACCCGTCGTGGCGTAGAGAACGGTCGCGCGCCGGCCAGCGGCGGCTCGCTCGGCTGCGGCGAATCGTGCATAGTCCGCGGGTGAGTTGGCCCAAGCCGCAGCGCACCCCGCTGGTCGTTCTCTGCATCGCGGGCGGCGTCGCGCTGCTGGCTCTGTGGGGAATCCTCACCTCCGACGCGGCCACGAAGGCGCGCGAGCGAGACGCCCGGCTGGCCGAGAGCCACGACGCCGGGCCCACGGCCGGCGCGCCGACGCTGCAGGTATCGGTGATGACCGTCCGCCGCGCTCCGGCGGCAGACGTGGTGGAGCTGGCCGGCGTGCTCGAGCCCGTGCGCGCGACCTGGGTGGCGGCCGAGCTCGCGGGCCGCATCGTCGAGGTGCCCGCCGCCGAGCACGCTCCGCTGCAGGCGGGTGCCGTCCTGGTGCGCCTCGACCCGGCGCTGCCCCAGGCCGATCTGATTCGTGCGGAGGCCTCGCATCGACTGGCCCAGGCCGAGCGCAAGCGCCAGGAGAACCTCGGCCAGCGCTCGATCGCCAGCGCGGCGGAGCTGGACCGCGCCGTCGCCGAGGAGCGGCGCGCCTGGGCGGCGGTGCTGGAGGCGCGCACGCGCTTGGGGCACACCCGCATCACGGCGCCCTTCGACGGACTGGTGAATTCTCTCGACCTCGACCCGGGCGCCTACGTGCAGCCAGGAACGCCCATTGCCGAAGTGCTCGACGTTTCCAGCGTCGAGGTGAGCGTTCCCGTGAGCGATCGTCAGGTCGGCGCGGTGAAGGTCGGCGACGCAGCCCAGGTGCGAATCGACGCACTCGGCAGCGAAGCCGTGGCAGGCCGCGTGGTGCGCGTCGGCCGCGCACCTCAGCAGGAAACGCAGCGCTATCCCATCGTGGTGGAGCTCGCAAACCCGGACGGCAGGCTGCTGCCGGGCATGCTCGCGCACGTCGCGCTCAGCGTCGGCAACGAGCCATCCTTGCGCATCCCCGCGCGAGCTGTCGTGCGCGAGTTCGAGCTCGACTATGTGTTCGTGCTCGAGGGTGCGGAAACCGTGAGGCGGGTGCGCGTGGCGACGCGGCCGGTCCCGTTTCGTCCGGATCAGGTCGAGGTGCGAAGTGGGCTCGAAGACGACGCGCGCGTGGTCGTGACGGCGGTGTCGCAGCTGCGCGACGGCATGCGCGTGCTGCTGCCGTGACGCTCCCGGAGTTCAGCGTTCGCCAGACGGTGCTGGTGAACGTGCTCTTCGTCGTCTGCATGGTGGGCGGCTGGAACGCACTCAAGCTCACCGAGGTCGAGTACTACCACGACGTCACACTGAACGAAGCGGTGATCACCACGCGCTGGAACGGAGCTTCGGCCGACGAAGTGGAGCGGCTGCTCACCGCAAAGCTCGAGGAAGAGCTGCTCAGCGTCGGCAACATCGACGAGATCCGTTCGGCGTCGCAGTCGAACATCTCGGTCATCAACGTGGACTTCGACGAGACCCTCGACACGATCGATTACGAGAGCGCCATCAACGACGTGCGCGGCGCGCTCGAGCAGGCGCAGGACCTCCCCCTGGAGGCGGACGAGCCGATTCTCCGCGAGATCATTACCACCGAATTCAGAAAGGTGATCTTCGTCGTCTTCAGCGACGTCGGCGGTGTCGGTGCATTGGCTGTGCGCGACGTGGCCCGTGAGGCGCTGTCACGCCTGCGCGAGCTGCCGGGCGTTTCGAGGGTCGAAGTCCGAGCAGAGCAGGAGCGCGAGGTGCGCGTGCTGGTCGACCGAGATCGCGCCGCACTCTACGGCCTCACGGTCGACGACATTGCCGAACGCCTGCGGCGCCAGAACCAGAACCTTTCCGCGGGCACGTTCCAGGACGAGGCCGGCGAAGCCACGCTGCGCGCCACCGGCGACTACACCTCGATCGTGGACATCCTCGACACGATCGTGCGCGACGAGGGCCCGGGGACGCGCGTGCGCCTGCGCGACGTCGCCCGGGTGGAGCGCGGTCTCGAGAAACCCATCTTCATTACGCGCTACCAGGGAAGGCCCGCGGTCGTCATCTCGATCGCAAAGAAGGACGAGACCGACGTGCGCGAGCTGAGCGACAGCGTGAGCGCATTTGTCGAGAAATTCGCACCGCTGTTGCCCGCGGGCATCACGATCGGCACCACCCTCGACAGCGCCGATTTCGTAACGCCGCGGATCGCCGTGCTCCTCAATAACCTGGCGACCGGCATGCTGCTGGTGCTGGCGCTGCTGTGGTTCACGATCGGCTTCCGCAACTCGCTGCTCACGATCATCGCAATTCCGTTCAGCTTCCTCACGGCAATCCTCTTCTTCCCGCTGCTCGACATCTCGATCAACGCGACCACGTTGATCGGCATGTTGCTGGTCTCCGGCATGCTGGTGGACGACGCGATCATCGTGCTCGAGAACATCTACCGCAGGATCGAGGCGGGCGACGAGCTGCGGCAGGCCGTCGTGAACGGCGCCAACGAGGTGCTGTGGCCGGTCACGGCCGCGGTGACGACAACGGTGGCGGCCTTTCTGCCGCTGCTCCTCGTCGAGGGCACGGCCGGCAAGTTCGTTGCGGTGCTGCCCAAGTGCGTGGTGGTGTGCCTACTGGCGTCGCTCTTCGAGTGCCTGGTGATCCTGCCGGCACACTACCTGGATTTCGGCAGCCGCAGCGCGGCGAAGCGGGCAGCTGACGATGCCCGCGGCTGGCGCCGCGGCGTCGCCTTCTTCCAGGGGCTGCGCTACCGGATGGATCGCGGCTTCGATCGGCTGCGTGCGGGCTACCGGATCGCGCTCGCGCCCGTCATCACGCACCGCTTCGCCTTCGGCGTTCTCACCCTCTCGTCGATGCTCGCCGCATTCGCCGGCGCGCAGCGCCTGCCGGTCGAGCTCTTTCCCGGCGAGTACCTGTCTTTCAACATCAGCCTCGAGTCACCGCCGGACTACAGCCTCCAGCAGACCTCCGCGCTGGCGAGCCAGATCGAGGCCCGACTCGCAGCGATGCCGAGCAGCGACATCCGGGACTTCAACACCGTGGTCGGGCTCTCGGTCGACCTCAACTTCGACCGCATCCTGGCGCCGAACCTGGCGCTGATTGCCGTTGCCGTGACCCAGACCGAGGCCAACCAGCTGCGACCGCAAGATGTGTTGCAGCGGGTGAGAGACGACATGAAGGCTTTCGCAGCCGAGAACCCGGAAGGGGTCGTCGCGCTGCGGGTCGAGCCCGAGCCCTATGGGCCCCCGGTGGGACGGCCCGTGGAGGTGCGCATCCAGAGCGAGGACTTCGCCATCAACCGGTCGATTGCCGACGAGCTGATGGTGTATCTCGCCACGATCCCCGGCGTGTCGGCGATCGACGACAATCTGAAGGAAGGGCCGCGCGAGATCCGTCTGAAGATCGACGAGGAGCGGGCAGGGCAGTACGGCCTGACCTTCGAAGACCTCGCCCGCGCCCTGCGCGGCGCCAACGACGGCGCGGTGACCTCGAGCTTCCGCTCTCCCTCGGCCGTCGAGGACGACGATATTCGCGTGCTGCTCGAGCCGGGCCAGCGCGACCGCATCCTGGATCTACTCGAGGTCGGGGTGCGCGGCACGAACGGACAGCTGGTGCGTCTCGCCGACGTGGCCGATCTCGACATCACCCGCGGCTACCTCGCCTACCGGAGGGTGGATGGCAAGCGCGCGGTCACGGTCTTCGCGGATGTGGACGACGACCTGGCCACGTCATTGTCGGTGAACCGCGACCTGCAGGCGCGCTTCGCCGACATCCGCCAACGCTTTCCGCAAGTCAATCTCATCTACGGCGGCGAATATCAGGAATCGAACGAGGCCATCGCCAACACCGTGGCCGCCTTTCCGGTCGCGCTGCTGCTGATCTACATGATCCTGGCGGCGCTCTTCCGCAGCTACTCGCAGCCCTTCATCGTGCTGACCTCGGTGCCGCTGGGATTCGCGGGCATCGTCTTCGGCGTGGGCGTCTTCGGATACAACGTGAGTTTCAACCTGCTCTACGCATCGGTGGGCCTGACCGGCGTGGTGGTGAACGACGCCCTGGTGCTGGTGGATTTCATCAACCGCGGGCGTCGCGACGGTGTGCCGATGCTCGAAGCCGTGGCGCAGGCCGGCGCCCAACGCCTGCGCCCGGTGGTCCTCACCACCATGACGACGGTCGTGGCGCTGCTGCCGATGGCGCTCGGCATCCAGGGCTCGTCGAAGAGCTACGGCCCGTTCGCAGCGTCGATCGCCTTCGGGCTGCTCTTCGCGATGATCGGAACGCTCTTCGTGATTCCGCTCAGCTACTCCGTTCTAGCCGTTGCCGAGGAGCGCGCCGGACGCCTCCGGGCGAGACTGAGGCAGCGCCGGCGGCACGAACCCACTGCATCCGTGAGCCCGGGCAGGCAGCTCGGTCGATGAACCGGGAGATTCTCGACGAGGCCGCGGGACCGGCGGCGGTCAGTCGCCGCCCGGATCGCCGAAGCGTTCGCGGAAGTCGTCGAGTACCAGCTCGAAGTCGTCGCTCGCGTGGAACTCGGCGTCGCTGGCCTCGGGCCGCTCGTGGGCCTTGTACCACT
Organism: Deltaproteobacteria bacterium; assembly: GCA_019310965.1. Classification (GTDB taxonomy): domain Bacteria; phylum Myxococcota_A; class UBA9160; order UBA9160; family SMWR01. The sequence goes on along the minus strand of JAFDDG010000021.1, from coordinate 15,268 downwards.
CCGCGTAGGTCGCCATGAATCGAGAGTTCGTCTGGTAGTGACTCGAGTAGGTGGTGACTTTCACGCGCGGCACGTCGGCCGCGAGGTCGAAGGTCATCAGTCGGTACCAGCCGTCGCCGATGGCCACGGGCCGGTCGAAGTGCCCCGGCGGCTGGCCCGCATCGACGGCGACCTGCCCGCGGTCCTGGTAGTCGGCGAGGATCTGGTGCACGTCGTGACCGTGCACGTTCTCATCGACGCGGCGGCCCTGGCCGTGCTGATGACCGCACAGCACCAGGAATATCTGGTCGTGCTGGCTGATCAGCTTCGTCCAGAGCTCCTCGGCGCTGTTGTGGTGATCGGGGTCGAGGCGTTCGAGGTCGACGATCGGATTCGGATGGCGCTCGCCCTGCGTGCTCAGGTAGTCGTGCGTGCTGATGATGGTCGGCTTGCCCGGATGTTTCGCGAGCACGCCGCGCAGCCATTCGAGCACTTCGTCCGGCGCCTGCATCTGCAGCGCGATGTGGAGAAAATCGTAGCCGCCGGCCTCGAAGGTCTGCGCGCTATTCGCACCGCCGGCATAGTGGTCGACGTACCAGGCCTTGTCCTCGAAGAAGGCCGTGTCGGCGCCGAAGGCCGAGCGGAAGTTGTCGAGCCCGCCGATGTGGAACATGCCGATGTCTTCGGGAACCATGCGAAGCGAGGCCCGGTCGTTCTGCAGCTTGGCGAAGTCCGGCGGAAAGCCGGCGGCGCTCCACATCGCGTCGTAATCGTGGTTGCCCGGCGCCACGCCGAAGGGCAGCCCCGCGGCCGCGATGATCTCGTAGCCCTCGATGGCCTTCGGAATCTCGACCGTCTTCGCCTCGTCGCCGACCTTGAGCTCGCTGGCGAAGACCGGATTGTCGATCGCCTCGAAGCCGCGCGCGGCGTGCTCGGGGTCGATGGGCTCGGTCTGGTGCTGCCAGACATCGCCGACGGAAGCCAGAAATACGACGTCGCCGCCATTGCCTACTGCGCGCCGGGCAACGTCGCGCATCTGCGCGATGAAGAGCTCGCTGGCGTCGAGCGCAAAACCCGCGGCTTTCTGATGTGAGTAATCGACGTAATTCTGCGTGTCGGGAATGACCGCCAACGTAAAGGGCCCCGGCGGGGCGACGGCTGTGTCCCCGGAGCAACCGGTCAGAACGAGAGCGGCGAGAAGCGCCGCCGAAAGCATCTGCCTCACACTACGGCCTCCCTGCGCGTCAGCGCTTCTCGGCGATCGCGAGGCGGTTTTCCGCGCGGGCCAGCGCCGCGGCATGCTCGCCCTGATCGGCCGTGTCTTCGGCGGAGCTCGCATTCGCGAACCCCTGCTGTGCGCGGTCACGGGCCGCCTCGGCGCGAGTGACGTCGATGTCGCCCGCGATCTCGCAGGATTCGACCAACACCGCCGCCTCGCCGCTGCTCACGTCGGCGAAGCCGCTGCCGATCGAGGCGAACTGGCTGCCGGCGCTCGATTTGATCTCGAGCTCGCCGGTGCGCAGCGGGCAGAGAAAGCGCTCGTGTCCCTCGAGGACACCGAAGTCGCCTTCGCTGCCCGGCAGCACGACGCTCTCGACATCGCCGCGGAAAGCCTCGCCCTGCGGCGTCACGATGACCAACTCAATCACTTCGCTCACCTTCGGTTCGCTGCGCGGTGCGCAGGCGAGTCTCGAGCTAGACCAGGCTCTTCGCCTTCTCCTGGGCGCTCTCGATGGTGCCCACCATGTAGAAGGCCTGCTCCGGCAGATCGTCGTGCTTGCCCTCGAGCACTTCCTTGAAGCCGCGAATCGTCTCTTCGAGCGGGACGTAGACACCCGGGGTGCCGGTGAACTGCTCGGCCACGTGGAAGGGCTGAGAGAGGAAGCGCTGCAGCTTGCGCGCCCGGGCCACCGTCAGCTTGTCCTCCTCGGAGAGCTCGTCCATGCCGAGGATGGCGATGATGTCCTGCAGATCCTTGTACTTCTGGAGCATCTGCTGGACGCCACGGGCCACCGCGTAGTGCTCCTCGCCGACCACCTGCGGATCGAGAATGCGGCTGGTGGAATCGAGCGGGTCGACGGCGGGGTAGATGCCGAGCTCCGAGATCGCGCGAGAGAGCACCGTCGTGGCGTCGAGGTGGGTGAAGGCCGTGGCCGGCGCCGGGTCCGTGAGGTCGTCCGCCGGCACGTAGATCGCCTGCACCGAGGTGATCGCACCCTTCTTCGTCGAGGTGATGCGCTCTTGCAGCTCGCCCATTTCGGTCGAGAGCGTCGGCTGGTAGCCCACCGCCGAGGGAATGCGGCCCAACAGCGCCGACACCTCGGAGCCCGCCTGGGTGAAGCGGAAGATGTTGTCGATGAAGAGCAGCACGTCCTTGCCCTCTTCGTCGCGGAAGTACTCGGCGGCGGTCAGCGCCGAGAGCCCCACCCGCGCGCGCGCACCGGGCGGCTCGTTCATCTGGCCGTAGACCAGCGCCGCCTTGTCGAGCACCGTGGTGCCGTCGGCGAGCTCGGCCTCCATCATCTCGTTCCAGAGGTCGTTGCCCTCGCGGGTGCGCTCGCCCACGCCGCCGAACACCGAGTAGCCCGAGTGCTCCTTCGCGATGTTGTTGATCAGCTCCATGATGACGACGGTCTTGCCGACGCCGGCGCCGCCGAACAGGCCGACCTTGCCGCCTTTCGGATACGGCGCGATCAGATCGACGACCTTGATGCCGGTCTCGAAGGCCTCGACCGCGGTGGCCTGATCGACGAACTCGGGAGCCTCGCGGTGGATCGGGAAGGTCATCTCCGCCTCGATCGGGCCGCGCTCGTCCACCGGCTCGCCGATCACGTTCATGATGCGGCCGAGCGTCTTCGGGCCCACCGGGACGCGGATGCCGTCGCCGCTGTTCTGGGCGTCCATGCCGCGGACCAGCCCGTCGGTGGTGTCCATGGCGACACAGCGCACCGTGTTCTCCCCCAGGTGCAGGGCCACCTCGAGAGTCAGGTTGTCGGTGCGCTGGTCGATGCCCGGATTCGTGACCAAGAGTGCCGTGTAGATCTCGGGCAACGCGCCCGGCTCGAACTCCACGTCCACGACGGGTCCGAGCACCTGGGTGATCTTGCCTGTTCCGTTCGCCATCGATTTCTTCCCTTCGCTCGCCTTCGGCTCGCGATGCGGAGCCGAAGCGGCCGCTTGCAGCTGCGGCTCCTGGTTCTCGGTCGCGTCAGAGCGCTTCGGCGCCGCTGACGATCTCGACCAACTCCTTGGTGATCGCGGCCTGTCGGGCGCGGTTGTACGTGAGCGTGAGCGAGTCGATCAGATCCTCGGTATTGCGTGTGGCGGCCTCCATGGCCGCCATGCGCGCCGCGTGCTCGCCCGCCTGGTTCTCGAGCAGCGCGCGAAAGATCTCGACCTCGAGGGCCCGCGGCACCAGCTCCTTGAGCAACGCCTCCGGGTTGGGCTCGATCTCGTAGGGCAGGGCAGCGTCGTCCCCGTCCGCCTCTTCCGCTTCGCCGTCCCCGCCGAAGGGCAGCAAGCGCACGTCTCGCGGCGTCTGGGTCAGCGGGGAGACGAACACGCTGTAGACCAGCACGACCTCGTCGACCTCGCCCGCTTCGAAGCGCGTCGAGACGGCGCGCGCGATCTCCGCGGCCTGGCCGTACTCGACCCAACCCTCTTGCGGGAAGTCGTCGGCAGTGCGCTTCCCGTGCTTGCTGCGCACCGCATCGCGGACCTTCTTGCCCGCAGTGGTGATGCTAACTGAGTGTCCCGCCGCAATGCGCTCCTCGATCAGCGGCTCCGCATGCTTGGCGACATTCGCGTTGAACGCGCCACACAGGCCCCGGTCGGAGCTCACCAACACGAACTCGACCTTGTTCACCTGCTCGCGGGCCACGAGCAGCGGGTGCGCGGCATCCTTCTGCGCACGCGCCACCTCGACCAGCGTCGTCCGCATGCGCTCCGCGTACGGACGCGCCGACTCGATCGCGGCCTGCGCGCGGCGCAGCTTGGCGCCCGCCACCATGCGCATGGCGCGCGTGATCTGCTGCGTCTTCTGGACGCTGTCGATCCGGCGCCGGATGTCCTTCAGGTTCGGCACTAGCTCTCCGCGCCCGCCGCCTGCGTCGGCTGGAAGATCTCGGCGAATGCATCGAGGGCGGCCACCAGCTTCTGCTCGGTGTCCTCTTCCAGCTTGCCGCTGTCGCGCATGGCCTTCAGCACGTCGCCGTGGTTGGCGCGCACATACTCGAGCAACTCGACCTCGTAGCGGCCGATGTCCGCGATATCGAGATCGCGCACCCACGAAGACCGGGCATCCTGCGGTGTGCAGGAGAAGAGCGACACAACCTGCTCCTCCATCGGCAGAGGCGTGTACTGCGGCTGCTTGAGCATTTCGGTCTGGCGTTCGCCGTTTGCGAGCTGCTCCTGCGTCGCTTTGTCGAGGTCGCTGCCGAACTGCGAAAACGCCGCCATCTCGCGGTACTGCGCCAAGTTGAGCTTCAGCGTGCCGGCGACGGCCTTGGTGGCCTTCGTCTGCGCCGCACCGCCCACGCGCGACACCGAGATGCCCACGTTCACCGCGGGCCGGATGCCCGAATTGAACAGATCGGTCTCGAGAAAGATCTGGCCGTCGGTGATGGAGATGACGTTCGTCGGGATGTAGGCCGAGACGTCGCCGGCCTGGGTCTCGATGATCGGCAGCGCCGTCAGACTCCCGCCGCCCTCGTCGTCGCTCATCTTGGCGGCGCGCTCGAGCAGGCGCGAGTGCACGTAGAAGACGTCGCCGGGGTAGGCCTCGCGGCCCGGCGGACGGCGCAGCAGGAGCGAGAGCTGGCGGTAGGCAACGGCCTGCTTCGAGAGGTCGTCGTAGATGATGAGCGCGTGCTTGCCGTTGTCGCGGAACCACTCGCCCATGGTGCAGCCGGTGTAGGGCGAGATGAACTGCAGCGGTGCGGGCTCGCTCGCCGTAGCGGCGACGACGATCGTGTACTCCATCGCGCCGTGCTGGGTGAGCTTGTCCACCACCTGCGCCACCGTCGACTGCTTCTGGCCGGTGGCCACATAGATGCAGAAGACATCCGTGTTCTTCTGGTTGATGATCGTGTCGATGGCGATCGCCGTCTTGCCCGTCTGACGGTCGCCGATGATGAGCTCGCGCTGGCCGCGGCCGATCGGCGTCATGGCGTCGATGGCTTTGATGCCGGTGTGGAGCGGCTCGGATACCGACTTGCGCTTCACGATGCCGGGAGCCTTGAGCTCGACGAGACGGCTCTCGCCGCTCTCGACGGGGCCCTTCCCGTCGATCGGGTTGCCGAGCGCATCGACCACGCGACCGACCAGCCCCTCGCCCACCGGCACCTGGATGATGCGCCCGGTGCGGCGCACCAGATCGCCCTCCTTCACGTGAGTCGTCTCGCCCATCACGGCGATGCCGACGTTGTCCTCTTCGAGATTGAGAACCATGCCGCTCAGGCCGCCGGGAAACTCCACGAGCTCCCCCGCCATCACCTGTTCGAGACCGAACACGCGCGCGATGCCGTCGCCGACGGACAACACCGTGCCCGTCTCTGCAACGTCGATTTCGCGGTCGTATTCCTTGATCTCCCGCTTGAGGATGTCGGTGATCTCACCGGGTCGAATATCCATCGCTCGCTATCCCTTCGTCAGACTGGTGCGCAGCTGCTGCAGCTGCGTGCGGAGACTTCCATCGAAGACGAGGCCGCCCACGGAGGCGATGGCCCCGCCCAAGAGATCCGGGTCGACCCTCTCGTCGAGCTCGACCTGCTGGCCGGTGCGCGCGGAGAGTGCGGCGCGCAGGCGGTCGCGTTGCGCGCCGCCCAGCGGGCTCGCCGACACGATCTGCGCGCGGGTTCGGCCCGCCGCCTCATCGGCGAACTCGTCGAACGCCGCGCGGATGGCGCGGAAATCGATCACACGACGCTGGTCGACGAGAAATGCGCAGAAGTTGCGCACAGAGCCGGCGATCTCGAGCCGGTCGCAGACGGCGACCAGCGCCGCACGGCGCTCGGCACCGGGGTGCAACGGCTGGAAGATCGCATCGCGGAACTCCGCGTGCTCTGCGAAGAGCCCGTCCAGGGCCTCGAGCTCGCCGCGCACGGAGTCGGCGCGGCCCTCTTCTTGGGCCAACGAGAACAATGCCTTGGCGTAGCGCCGTGCGGCGCCGCTCGACTGCATGGCTTCGCCTAGCTCCCGGAACCGCTGCCGGGTTGTTCGACCTCGGAGATGAACTCGTCCATCAGCCGGTCGCGGTCCGCGTCACTGACCTGATTGCGAAGCAGCTCGGCGGCCAGCTGTACCGAAAGATCCGAAGCTTCCTTGCGCAGCTCGTTGCGGGCGCGGCGCAGCTCCTGATCGACGGCGGCGCGCGCGTCGCTGCGAATGCGCTCGGCAGCCGCGCGCGCTTCCTCCAGGATGCGTTGCTTCTCCGCCTGGGCGCGGTCCTGCGAGCCGCGGCGGATCTCATCGAGCTCCGTGTCGAGATCAGCGAGCTTGCGCTGGAAGCGCGAGTTGCGCTCTTCAGCTTCTTTGCAGAGCTCGGCGGCGGCCGTGACCTCGCCGGCGATCTCGTCGCGGCGGGCCGCGAAGAAGGCCTGGATGGGCTTGCGGGCCACCAGCCAGAGCACGCCCAGCAGGATCGCGACGTTGATCACGCGCACCAGCAGGTCGCTGCCGCCTCCCGCATCGTCGGCAGCCCATGCCGCGGACGGTGCGAGCACGATGCCGAGTGCCAGCAGACGGCTCACGAGAGTGGCCTCCCGAGCACTGTCGCGGCGGCGGCGCGGGCCAGTGCTTCCGACTCACCGCGCAGCGAGCCCCGGGCGCTCTCGAGTGCGGTGGCGATCTCGCGGGCGGCGCGCGCGAGCTCGGCCTCGGCGTCGGCGCGCGCGGCCCGGGCCTGCTGCTGTGCACCGTCACGGGCTTCGGCGCGCGCGGCCTTCCGGCCCTGGTCCGCTTCCTCGCGGGCAGCGCGGACGGAACTCTCATAGCGGGCCAGCGTGGCCTCGGCCTCGGCCGCCAGCTTCTCGGCACGAGCGCGGGTGCCGGCAATGCGCTCTTCGCGCGCATCGAGGGTCGCGAAGATCGGTCGAAACACGAGCCGATTCATCGGGAAGACGAGCAGCACAAAGAACACGATCAGCGCCAGCATCATCGCGGGGTCGGGCACCAGCACGAGCTCGCCGCCGGCCGCCGCGGCGTCTTCGGCGAGGCCGAGCATGGCGAGTGCGCCGACGCTCAGCGGCAGCGCGATCGGATGGCCGGGCTTCGTCAAGTGTTCTCCATCTCCCCGCGCGGCGTTGCGATTGGGGGTCGTCCTCTTTGGTCGTTCCGCGCGGGCCGCGTGGCGGCGCGCCCGGTCGCTCGTGTGCCCGATCGGTGGCGTGTATTGGACCGGCGCGAACGCCAGGGCCAGGGGCCCGGCTGCCCAACCGGTCGCGTTGCGCTGGCCTCGTCACTGGGAGACCCGGCCGCGCGCGGGGCGGGCGAATTCTTACATAGCCACGCGGAAGTTCAAGGCGTCTCGGGCTCGTCGTCGGCTTTGCGAAGCTCACCGACGCAGGCGCTGCCGTCGACCTGGGCCCCGTCCGCCGCGGAGAGCCGCAGCGTGGAGATGCGGCCGACCACCCGTGCGCTCGCAGCGAGCTCGAGGCGTCGACTCGCCACCAGATCACCCGTCACCTGGCCCGCCACCCAGATCTCCGGCGCCTCGATGGGCCCCTCGATCACGGCTGCGGCCCCGATCTCGAGCAGCGCACTGCCGAACACCTCGCCACGCAAGCTGCCCTCGATGCGCACGGGGCCAGCAGCCAGCAGCACGCCGTCGAATTCACTGTCCATCGGCAGGGCCGTCTGTATCTTGTCCCCGCGGGTGTCTTCAGGCATCGCCGAGCAGGATCCCCGTAATGCGGCGCAAGTCCTCGTCACCAAAATACTCGATCTCGACCCGGCCACGCTTGGCATCGCCTTGGATGCGAATCCGGGTCTGAAAACGCTGGCGCAGCAGGTCGACCACGCGCTGCAAGTTGGGGTCGGCGGCGCGAGGGCCGCGACGCGCCTTGCCCTTGCGCGCGGCCTTGCCGGCGGGCCGAGCCAATTCTTCGGCCGCACGCACCGAGAGCCCGTCCCCCACGATGCGGTCGCGCAGGTACCGGCGCCGCTCCGGGTTCGGCGCCTGGAGCAGCGCCTTGGCGTGCCCGAGCGTGAGGCGCCCGGCCTCGACATCGCCCTGCAACTCGGCGGGCAGCTCGAGCAACCGCAGGTGATTCGCGATGCTCGAGCGGTCGAGGCCCACGCGCTTGCCGATGTTCTCCTGGGAGGTGCCGCCTTCGGAGAGCGCCAGAAAAGCGTGGGCCAGCTCGATCGGATTGAGGTCGCGCCGTTGTACGTTCTCGACCAACGCCAGCTCCAGGCGATCCGTCGTATCGATATCTGCCACCACTGCGGGAATCGTGGTGAGCCCCGCGCGCTGCGTCGCACGCCAGCGGCGCTCGCCGACCACCAGCTCGAAACGGTTGCCGACACTGCGCACTACGACGGGCTGCAGCACCCCGTGCTGGCGAATCGAGTCCGCCAAGCGCTCGACGTACTCGGGATCGAACAGACGCCGCGGCTGCTCGGGATTCGGATCGATCAGGTCGACGGGAATCTCGTGCGCCGGCGCTCCCGTCGGAGAGGGCTCTTTCGTTGCGCCGAGTTCGGCGTCTCGCGCGGGCCGCCCCGGCGAGGAGGGCAACAGTGCGTCGAGGCCGCGCCCGAGCGCAGACGGTCGTGTACTCATGACGGATCTCCAGTTTGTGCGAGGGCAGGCAATTGCAGCGGAGGGTCCGGCCGCGGGGTGCGGCGCAGGATCTCGTCGGCGAGCTGGAGATAGCTGACGGCGCCCTTGGAATGCGCATCGTACAGCAGCACCGGTTTGCCGTGACTGGGCGCTTCGCTGAGGCGCACGTTGCGCGGGATGACGGCCTCGAAGACCTGCTCCCCAAAGTGGTCTCGCACCTCCTGCGCGACCTGACGCGTGAGGTTGCTGCGTAGGTCGACCATCGTGAGCAGGATGCCTTCCAAGGCGAGACCGGGATTCAGCTGCGCACGCACCAATTCAACGGTTTCGAGCAATCCCGCCAGGCCTTCGAGCGCGTAGTACTCGCACTGCATCGGCAAGATCACCGCGTCGGCCGCAGTCAATGCGTTGAGCGTCAACAGCCCGAGCGACGGCGGGCAGTCGATCACGATCAGCTCGTAGGCGTCTCGCAGATCGTCGAGCGCGCGCTCGACGCAACGCTCGCGGGCCATCGCGGAGACGAGCTCGATCTCGGCACCATAGAGGTCGCGTCCCGACGGCACGAGATGCAAGTAACGCAGCTCGGTGGCGCGAACCGCATCCTTCATGACGCAGTTGCCACTGAGCGCGTCATAGATCTGCGGCGTGGCGCCCGACGCCGCAAAAGCACTCGACGCGTTCGCCTGCGGATCGAGATCGACGAGCAGCGTCGGCCGCTCGCTGGCGGCGAACGATGCGGCCAGATTCACCGCGGTTGTCGTCTTGCCGACCCCGCCCTTCTGGTTGACCACAGCCAAGACGCGGCTTGTGCGCAGCATGTGCGACGCTTACCCCCGGGGACTACTCTCGAATACCATTTGTACCACAGGCGAATCTCGGTGTCCAGACGCGGCGTTCCACGTGGAACTTTCCGGTGGGTGAGAGGGGGGCGGTCACGGCTGGTCGGGGGGCGAGTTGGGATGGGGTCTTCGTGCTCATGTCGCCGCAGGGGAGGATTCAGTGCCCGGTCTGGCTCAGGCGGCTCCGTTCCGCGCGCAGACCCCATCCCAACCCGCACGGTGATCCTGTGGCGGGGCGGCGCCCCCTTGCAGCCACCTTCATCGATTGGCGGGCGCCGCGGCACGCCGCTCATCGGCGATCCAATCGTGCGCCGCAAGCCAGCTGCGAAATAAAGCCACGAGGCGGTCTGCAACGATCCGCCCGGCAGGCTGTCGAGCTGAGGGCGGAGCGTTTCGGGGAAGGGGGGGCTGGAGGCGAAATAGAGCGCAGGTCGAGCCGCGCTGGCCCCGACCCGGGCCGAGAGCCCGATGCTCAACGGCTGCCGAGACGCCCCCGGCGAGCCCGAGCCATTCGCCGGAAGCCCCCCTTCCCCGAAACGCGTCTACCCCGACCCGCGCGCGTGCGAGCCAGAGCGTTCGCTGAGGGCCCCCTTCCCCGAAACGCGCCTACCCCATCCCGACCCGCGCACCAGCGCGTGCGAGCCAGAGCGTTCGCTGAGGGCCCCCACACGGCACCTGGTAGTGCCTAGCCGGCTCGAGAACCCAGCCCGACCGCTCGTCTGTGGGCACGTTCGGGACCTCCGCGGCACCGGGCAGGATCAGCCAGCCACCGGAGGCCGCCCAGGGAAGCATCCAGGCCAGTGCCGCTTCCGGCTGAGCCATCGCCTGGGCGATGACGGCCGCATGGGGCTCCGGGTCGAGATTCTCGGCGCGGCCGCGGCGGGGCCGGGCGTTGGCGAGACCGAGCTCCCGGACTGCTGCTTTCTGAAAGTGGTGCCGGCGCTCCCGTGCCTCCACCAGGGTCACGCGCAGCTCCGGGCGCAGGATTGCCATAGGCAGCCCCGGATAGCCGGCCCCCGAGCCCAGGTCAGCGAGACTTTCGAAGGGCGGAAGCGCCATCGACAATGCGGAAGCATCGAGCACCAGGCGCTCCACGATCCGCAGCGCGGAGCGATGGCCCGTGAGATTGAGCCGCCGGCCCCAGGTCTCCGTCAGCTGCGCCAGCTTCAAGAGCCCGGCGCGCTGCTCCTCAGTGGTCTCGAGCTCGAGTTCGCCAAGCCCGCGCTCCAAGACTGCGGCCGCGGTGGTCATGCTCCGAGCTCGCTCCGAAGGAGCCCCGCCGATGGGCTGCGAGCCGGCGACTGTTCCACGTGGAACGGAGTGAGCACCGCGCTGCGCTACAACCTGGAGGGCGACGGGCGGGCCGAGCCGCCAGACCTGCAGTGCCGGCGGAGTGTTCCACGTGGAACGGAAGGCCCGCTAGCCGGCGTTGCGCTGGGACGCGTTCTCGGCCTCCTGGATCGCGTCCTCGTATTCCGGGGCAGCTTCCGGCACCACCAGCACCTGACGGTAGCGACCCTCACCGCTGCTCATGGTCGCCACGCCCTCCTCGTCCCGCAACGCGAGATGAATCATGCGGCGATCGCTGCCGTTCATCGGGTCCAGGCGAACGGCGCGACCAGTATCCGTGGCCCGTTTCGCCGCCCGGAGCGCCAGTGTCTCGAGCCGATCTTCTCGGGCGTCCGAATCGCCCTCCACGTCCAACACGACCCGGGGCGGATCCTCGGACAGGTGAGCCGCCACCTGGTTGGCCAGCAACTGCAGCGCATCTACCGCGCGGCCATCGCTACCCGCGACTGCCAGGGCTGCGGCTCCGCTGAGCTCGAAGGCCAGCAAACCCTCCTCTGAGCTCTCCTTGATCTCGAAAGAACCGAGGTCCATGCGCTCGATCACGCCGAGCACAAACTCACCGAGCTCGCCGATCTCGCCCTCCACGCTGCCGACCGAGGGCTCGCTGGGCGCTGGGCGCTCCTCCCGCGGAGCCTCGTCCCTCGCCTCTGCGCGCCCGCCCCGGTCCCGGCCGCCACCGCCACCGCCGCGGCCACCTCGATCCCGACCACCGCGGTCACGGCCACCTCGATCCCGACCCCCCCCGCCGCGGTCGTCACGATCCCGGCCGCGGCCACCTCGATCGCGGTCGCGGCCACGGTCGCGGTCGCGACCTCCGCGTTCTCCACGTTCACCGCCGCCGCCGCCACCGGGGGCCGGCGGCGTCCGATCCTTGAGCGCCGCCACGATTACGGTTCGAGTGGCCAGACCGTAGACCGCCCCACCGGCGAAGCCACCGATCTCCAACGCGTCCTCGTCGACATCGAAAAACTCACAGGCCTTGGCGACCGCCTCGGCCTTGTCATCGGCAATGAATTCCTTGCGCTCGTTTTGCTCGTCGTACACCGCTTGTTCCTCTAGTGGCACGGCTCACTGCCGCACTCGGTTTGACTCGCCTGCAGATCTTGCGCAGGCCGAGTGGGATCACTGCCGAAGATGGCGACCGATCCACAGCTGGTGGGCAATGGCCAGGACATTACTGACCATCCAATAGAGAACCAGTCCCGAAGGAAACTGGTAGAAAAGCACCGTCATCATGATCGGCATGATGATCGTCATCATCTTCTGCTGTGTCGGATCCATGCTCTGCATGGGTGTGATTTTCTGCTGCACCAGCATGCTGGCACCCATCACCAACGGCAGCACCCGCAGCGGCAAGTCGAGGCCAGGGATGTCGAAGAGCGTGTCCGGGGCGGAGAGATCGTCGATCCAGCCAAAGAAAGGCGCCTGCCGCAGCTGGATCGAACTGCGCAGAGAATAGAAAAGACCAATGAAAACCGGCAGCTGAAGTATCATCGGCAAGCAGCCACCCAAAGGATTGACGCCTTCCTGCTTGTACAGGCGCATCATTTCTTCCGACTGCTTCTGCTTGTCGTCGCCGTGCTTCTCTTTCAGCTCGTTGAGCTGCGGCTGGAGCGTGCGCATGCGCTCCATCGATCGCATCTGCTTCGCCGTGAGCGGTGCGGTCACCAGGCGAACCAGAATCGTCAGCACGATGATGGCGACCCCGTAGTTCGGGATGAAGACATGCAGCGCAGAGAGCATCCAGTGGAAGAAGCGGGTCAACGGCTTCACCCATGACCAGCCGAGATCGATCGAACCCACCAGGGCAGGCCCAACGGCGGCGAGTCGCTCCGGCTCCTTCGGTCCCACATAGGCTTGGAAAGTGCGCGTGGCAGACTGGCCCGGCGGCAGCCGCAGCGGTTCGAAGTAGAGCTCGGCCACACCCGACACTCCCTCCTCGATCGCAACGAAGCGGGCACTTGCCTGGGTCGGCTGATCCGGCAACACCGCTGCCACGAAATAGGGGGACTGCATGCCGGTCCATTCGACAGCACCCTCGTTATGAACCGTGACCTGCTCGCCGTTGCCGAAGAAGCTACCCTTGCCGAGCGCACTCACCAGCTGGACCTCGAGATCGCCATCGACGTACGCAGCGGCCGCTTGCTCCCGAAAGTCGTTGCCGTCGGCAAGTGCCACCGGCCAGCTCACCGCGAAGCGCGGATCCACCGCCGTCTGACCCGCGTTCTCGACGGAAACCCGCAGCTCGAACGCATAACGTTCGGCATCGAATGCGTATTCCTTGAGGACACTCACACCATTCTGTGTATAACGAAAGGCGTAGGCCAGGTGGTCCTCGCTCACCACTTCGAAGACTACCTGCGAGAGATCGCCCAGGCCGAGCTCGCTGAAACGCGTGACCAGGCCGGTCGCAAACGGCGCCTCGCCCGTCATCAACTGGATCGGCGCCCCGCCCTCGCGCGGCGGTGCGTTGTATTCGCGCAGCTCCCAGCTTGTGATTCCAGCACCGCGAGTATCCAGCTCAGCCCGGAAGAGCGAAGTCTCGAAGGTGATGCGTCGGGACGCGACCTCCTGAGTTGCCCCCATCGGCGGCAACGCCGGCGCTACTCCCAGCACCTCGGCTGGCGCCGGTGCAAGCTCCGGTAGCGTTGCGGGTGCACCGGGCACCTCAAGCTCCGAGACCTCCGTTTCGTTCGTTGCCGGAACCGGCGGAGGTGGCGGGTCGACGAAGAGAGTCCACAGCAGCAGAACTGCGAAGGAAAGCCCGAATGCCAGGAAGAGATTTCGATCCACGCGGGCTCCTAAGGCACCGGATCGTAACCGCTGTCCCCAAGGGGGTGACAACGCACCAATCGATGAGCCGCCAGCTTGCCACCATGCACGACACCATGCTTTTCGATGGCCTCGGCTGCGTAGCTAGAGCAACTCGGTACGTAGCGGCAGCTAGGACCGAACAAGGGTGAAAGCAACAGCTGATACGCCCGCAGCAACACCATCAACGCGCCCTTCGGCAGCGAGATCAAAAAGCTCACGATCGCGCCTGCGAGGTGGAAATGATGGCTGCATCGAGTAAAGACGCGACTTCGCGCCCACCGAGCGTCCCAACGCCCGGTCGTCCGATCACCACCACATCCGCCGGCTCCACCAGCAAGTTGCTACTTCCTCGAAACCACTCCCGAATTCGACGTTTTACGTGATTTCTCACCACGGCATTGCCAACTCGCTTGCTCACAGTGATCCCCAAACGGCGGCGAGCTGGTGTGCTCTGCGAAGGCACCATCAGCACCACAAACTGCGCTGCCGTCGTGCGTCGTCCGTGACGCAGCACATATTGGAACTCCCTGGATCGCAGCAAGCGATCGGCCGGACCAAAGCGGGCCGCCGGATCGGACACCGCTACTTCGAGGGTGTCGACACCGCCAGGCGCTTCCGACCCTTGGCTCGGCGACGCTTCAAGATCGCTCGCCCTGCACGCGTCTTCATACGGGCTCGAAAACCGTGCACCCGCCGGCGACGAATTCGGCTCGGCTGATAAGTTCGTTTCATCGGAAGGGAGTCCTCCGCGGGCCTGGGCGAAAACAAGCAGCAGGCGCGGCACTTTAGCTGTCGCCTGGTATCCGGTCAACGGCCGTTGAAAAGCCACTTGGGTCGAGCTGATAGAGAGGGCTTCCGTGGTAGACTTGCCGATCGGGGGACTGTGTTGAATTGACCACCTGCGTCCATTCACGGCCTTTTTTCGACAATTGTCGATACACCGCCAATCTCCAAGAAAACACAGGCTTGGATGAGTTTTGTCCGTCCCGAGCCAACCCTACTACTACTACTGCTTCTTGTAATTCCATCGGAAACACAAGAAAAGAGACGATATGAAATTCACGATCCAGAAGAATGAGCTCCAAAAAGGACTGGGACGCATCCAGTCGATCGTCGAGAAACGCAACACCATGCCGATCCTGGCGAACGTGTTGATCGATGCCAAAAAGCAAAAGAATGCCGGTACGCTCGAACTTGCCGCAACAGATCTCGAAGTCGGCATTCGCAGCGTTCAGTCGGCAGAAGTAGAGACACCGGGAAGTGTCACTGTTTCCGCCAAGAAATTCTATGAGATCGTTCGCGAGCTTCCGGATGAAGTCGTATCCATCGAAGCCACTGAGGATGCGTATCTGACGATTCGCTGTGCCCGGGCTAAATTTACACTCGCTGGCAATGCGGCAGGCGAGTATCCGACGCTACCGACGGCATCACCGGGCACTACCGCAACCGTGCAGGCTGTCGTGCTGAGTCAAATGATCGAACGCACGATGTATGCCGCTTCCTC
>JAFDDG010000073.1 GCA_019310965.1 Deltaproteobacteria bacterium | reverse complement strand
CTGCTCTTCATGGGCAACGCCTGGCAGATCGCGGATCTGATCTTCGGCGGCGTCCCCCACCGCTTCCCGAAGCTCAAGATGGTCTCGGTGGAGAGCGCCGTCGGCTGGGTCACCAGCGCCCTCCAGGCGATGGACTGGCAGTGGTGCAACGGGGGTCTGCGCGACGAGCACCCGGAGTACAAGCTGCTGCCGAGCGAGTACTTCGAGCGCCAGATCTACGCGTGCTTCTGGTTCGAGGAGGCGGGTCTGCAAGAGACGATCCAGCGCTTCCCGGACAACATCCTGTGGGAGTCGGACTACCCGCATCCGACCTGCATGTTCCCGGGCCCGGCAGTGCCGGCCGATCACCCGCGCGACTACATCGATCGGGTGTTTGACGGGCTCTCGGACGAGCTGGCGAAGAAGGTCCTGGAGACGAATCCGTCGAAGCTCTACCACCTCGACTGAAGGGCGCCGAACCACTGGATCTGCCGCCGCAGCGGCCGGCTCGCCGGAACCGTGCCGGGCGGCATTCGTCGGTCAGGCGCGCGCCTCGGCGAGCACCTTGCGCGTCGCCTCGATGCAGCGCCGCGCCGCCTCCGCCGGAGCCAGGGCATTCAACACGTCGGAGAAGACTTCGACGCCAATCGGGGCACGACAGCCGCCGGCCGCGAGAGCGCGCAGCTGGCCGACCGTATCCGCGTCGCCTTCTCCCGGCAGCAGCCGACGGTGCAGCGTCTCGGCCACCGGATCGGGCTCCGGCTGCGCGGCCACGTCGTTGAGTTGGATGCCGTTCACCCGAGCGGCCACGCGCTCGAGCAGCGCGTGGCTGCCGCCGCTGCGCAGCTGATGAATCGTGTCGAACATCACTCCGCCGTTGGCGCGGCCCGCGCGCTCGACGACGTCGACGGCCGCCGCCAGATCCCGCAGCTGAGCGAACGCGACGAATTCGAGACTCACGAGCAGCCCGCGCTCCGCAGCGCGGTCGCACAGCGCGGCGAAACCCTCGGCCATCGCGTCGGGTCCGACGGGCTCGCTGCCTACGAGCGCAGCGTTGATCGATCGGACGCCCAGCGCCTCGCCCACGTCGAGGAAATCGTCGATGCCAAAGCCGCCCATCGAGCTTCCGGTATCGCTCGTCTGGGGCGCACCGGCCTCCGGCAACCACGTCAGCAGCGGGTCGAGCTCAGCCAAGCCGAGCCCCAGATCGGCCGCCAGGTGGCGCACGTCGGCCTCGCCGAAGCCCTCGGCGCGCGACTGCGCGAGCTCGTGGATGAAGATGGAGACGCCCCCAAAGCCGGCTGCGGCCGCAGCATCGAGCTTCTCGCGCAGCGTCGCCGGGCCCAGGCTGCCCGCGCAGAGAACCAGATCGTCGGGTTCGAGACTCATGGCACCGCAGTATAACTGCTCGTCGCGGTGCGCTCGGGGCGCAGCGCGAAGAGCGTCGCCAACACGACGAGATTGAGCACGGCGAAGGTGGCGTAGCCCGAGTCGTAGCTGCCGAAACGATCGAACACCCAGCCCGCGAAGATGCCTCCGGCCGATGCCGGCAGGATCACCGTCATCATCACGCCGTAGATCAGCACCATGTGCTTCACGCCGAAACATTCGGCGATGATCAGCGGATACACGACGTCCCGGGCAGCGTAGGAGAAACCGAACACGATCACGAAGAGCGGCACGATTCCGGGCGCACCGAGAACCAGCAACAACCCCGACGACAAGGTGAACAGCGCGTGGTTCACCACGAATGCGGTACGTCCCGACAACGCATCCGCAAGCACACCCATCCCGACCTTGCTCACCAGGCCCATCAGGATCGCATACCGGAAATACATGGCGGCCGTACGTTTGTCCATGCCGGCGTCCTCGAGCGTCGGGACGAAGTGATCGATCACGGCGAGGAAGTAGAAGAAGAAGACCAGCAGCGCGAAGTAGAGGATCCAGAACGAACGGGTGCGGAGCGCCTGCCGCAGCGTGAGGTCTTCCGGCTCCGCGCCTGCCGCCGGCTCCGCCGCGGCGATCTCCTCGGGCGCAGTCACGAGTGCCAGCGACCCGTCGCCCGCGCGACGATCGCGCACGACCAGCGCGGCGAACGGTAGGATCACGACCGCGCCACCCAGGCCGATGGTGAGAATCGACTCGCGCCACGACTGCGTGAGCGCCACCTGGGTCGCGATCGCGACGAAGATGGTGGCCCCGACGTTGGAGCCGGTGTAGACGAGGCCGAGCGCAAAGCCGCGACCGCGGCTCACCCACTGCGACACGACACCCCCCAACACGATGTCACCCAGCCCGGTCGTGAAGACACCGTGCATCGCGTAGCCGACATAGAGGTGCCAGAGGCTTTCGGCGCGACTCAGCCAGAGCGAGGCCAGCACCATCAGCAGCGTCGAAGCCACGACGACGGCGCGGGAGCCGGCGCGCAACACCAGCAGGCCGATGAGCGGGCTCGTCGCGGCCATGCCCAACATGCTGGCGGTGCGAGAAGACGAGAAGGCGGCGCGGGAGAGGTCGAGATCCGCCGTGATGTCCGTCAACAGCGGACCGAAGACGTACCCGTAGCCAAGCGCGAGCTGGCAGACGAAGCAGCCGAACACGATCCAGGCGATGCGCCCGCGCGACACGCCGACGCCGGGCCCCTGCGTCTCGTCAGGTGTCTCCATGGTCTTCAGCTGTCGCCCCGACGGGTGGGAGAACCACAGGGATGGTCGTCCGTTCTCAGTGCCGCGAGCTGCGCAGGATCTGACCGGGCAGGTCACTCCCCGGGCTCACGGTGTCCTTGCCGTTGCTCCGGATCAACGTCCCGTTCACGATCACCGCTTCGATGCCGAAGGCGTCAGAGATGAGGCGATCCGCTCCGGCCGGGAGGTCGTACACCCGCCGCAGCGGCGAGCAGCCCACCGTGGCCGGATCGAAGACCACGACGTCTGCGGCGAGGCCGCGCTGCAAGCGGCCGCGGTCGTCGAGAGCGAGCAGCTCGGCGGGTCGGGAGGTCAGCGATCGGACGGCTTCTTCGAGGCTGAGAACCCCTTTCTCGCGCACCCAGTGCGACAGCAGGTGAGTGGAGAAACAGGCGTCGCATAGCTGGCTGAGGTGCGCGCCCGCATCCGAGAGCCCCAGCACGGTGGCGGAGCTGCGCAGCAGCTCGGCCACCTCCGCTTCGTCCGTGTTGGCGATGGCCATCCGGAAGCGGGGCTGCAGATCGTGGGCGAGGCTCAGGTCGAGCATCAGATCGACCGCATGCACCCCGCGCTCCGCCGCGACCTCCTCCAGCAAGCGCTCCTCTAGCTCGGGCTCCTCCGACAGCTGCGAGATCACGGTCCGGTCCCAGCGGATGGCGAAGCCCTTCAGCCGTTTGAACGCCTCACGAAAGCCGGGATCCGCAAAGATCGCCTTCTTGCCCTCGTGATCCGCACGCATCACGGGCTTGAACAGGTCGTGCGACTCGAAGATGAAGGGCTTGGCCATCTGGAATTCGAAGTTGAGCGGTCGACACGTCACCTGGGGATACACTCCGACGCCCTCGGCCTGGAGCTCCTCGCTGCGCTCGAGCACCGCGCGGTGTCCGCCCGGACCTGACAGACCGGCGATCAGGGCCGTCCACGTGGCCGGGCGGCCCATCTGGCGAGCGATATCCGCGAGCTCCTCCGTGGCCAGGTCGCGGCCGGCCGCCACCTGCAGGGTTCCGAGACCCGCTTCGCCCAACGTGGCCGCCAGCGTCCGGAACTCGTCCAGGGACGCAGCCCGGCTGGGCACGGGCCTGCCGTCGGAGACATTGTGCGTGGGGGCCCGGGAGGTCGAAAACCCCAGGGCGCCGGCGTCGAGCGCCTCGCGGACGAGTCGCCGCATGCTCTCCACCTCTGCCACGGTCGCCTCGCGCTCGGTCGCCTCTTCACCCATCACGTACGTGCGGAGCGGCGTGTGGGCCAGCAGCGCTCCGACGTTGATCGCAATCCCCCGACGCTCGATGGCGTCGAGGTACTCGGGAAAGGTCTCGAAGGGCCAATCGTCTCCGACGCCCGCTCGCAGCGAGTCGAGCTCCATGCCCTCGACGTTCTCGAGGATGCGCAGCATCAGATCCCGGTGCTCCGGCCGCGTCGGTGCGACACCCAGCCCGCAGTTCCCCATCACGACGGCGGTCACACCGTGCCACGGAGAGATCGTCAGCATGGGGTCCCAGATGACCTGGGCATCGTAGTGCGAGTGGATGTCGATGAATCCCGGACAGACGATGCGCCCCGTGGCGTCGATCACCTGCCTCGCCGCACCCTCGACGCGCCCGAGGGCCGCGATCTTTCCGTCCGCGATCCCGACATCCCCCGCGTAGCCCGGTGCCCCGCTGCCGTCGATGATCGTTCCACCGTTGATCCGAAGCTCGAACTCCATGCTGCCTCCGCCGACGAGTTCGTTTCACTCTAGGGACAGGGGGTCGAGCGAGTCAACTCGCCCTCGAGCCGCGTCCAAAGTCCTGCGTTCCAAGGGGCGGCGAAGCCTGCGAGCGATCTGCGCCCGCGTCATCCCTCCGTGGAGCTCGATGCTCAGCCCCGCCGTCGCGCGGCGCTGCGGCCTGCGACGCGTCCGAAGAAGCTCGCATCGCCCAGCGAGGTTCCGCTTCCCGGGTAGCCCTGCCCCGAGAACATCGCGGCCGTGCGCCCCGCGGCGTAGAGCCCGGGGATTGCCGCGCCATCCCCGTTCAACACTTCGCTGTCGACGCTCGTGTGGA
The DNA here is from genome assembly GCA_019310965.1 of Deltaproteobacteria bacterium. Taxonomy (GTDB): domain Bacteria; phylum Myxococcota_A; class UBA9160; order UBA9160; family SMWR01. The sequence goes on along the minus strand of JAFDDG010000073.1, from coordinate 22,189 downwards.
GGCCACCCGTCGTGAAGGCCGACCAGATCGCGTTCTCGACGCGGCAGTCGATGAGCGCGTAGGGCGGCGTCACGAGCGGCGTGATCATCTCGGAACGTTTGTGGAAGAGCGGGTCACGGCCCTCGCCTGCGTGCCGGTTGTAGAGTTCGACCGTCGACACGAGCGAGCCCTCCGGCAGCCCCGCCTCGCGCTCGACCTCCTCGATCGTCTCGCCGACCCAGCTCGGCTCCAGCCCCACCCGGCCGCGCTCATAACAAGAATCGTCGAGCAGCAGGTAGACCTGCCCCCCCTGCGAGTAGAGCCCGGCGATCCCGATGTGCCCGTAGTAGGTGTCCTCGTTGATGAAGCGGAGCCCGTGCTGGTTCACATAGATCCCGCGCGAGAGACGGTTCGGAATCGTGTAGGGCAGCGCAACCTCGCCGAGATCCATGTAGAGTGTGGCCGCCCCGACGCCCTGCCCCATCCGGATGCCGCGCCCGTCGTCGCCCTCGGTCGCGGTGTGGACCTGCACCTTCGAGAGCAGGGGCGCGTGCAGATCGCGCATCGCGTCATTGAGAATGAAGCCGCCTGCGGTGAGCACGACTCCCTTCGTCGCGCGGATGCAGCGTTCGTCGCCGGCGGTCTTCGCCACGGCGCCAACCACGACCCCATCGTCATCGACGATCAAGGTGTCGACGCGCGTGTCGACCTCGACCGGGAAAGGCATTCGCTCCACCGCCCCCATCATGCACTGCATCATGAAGGGGCCACCCTTGTTCACGACCTGCGGCTTGTGGCCACGCGGCGCTGGCTTCGCGATCTCGCACCATGGGTGGCAGTCCTCGCCCGACGTATAGACGAGGCAGTCGTCGGTAATCGACTCGAGGCTCGGCTCGTGATGGAAGCTGCGTTTGAAGGGCATGCCGTGCGCCTCGAACCAGTCGAAGTGCTCGACGCTGGCCTCGCAGAAGGCACGGACCTTCTCCTCATTCGCCCCGGGCTGCGAGACCGCGACGAGAAACTTGTACATCTCCTCGGGCGAGTCCTCGAAGCCGGCGGCCTTCTGCACCGCCGTGCCGCCGCCCATGTAGATCACGCCGCCGGAGTTCGCCGAGGTACCGCCCCCGGCGCCGAAGCGCTCGATCGCGAGTACGTTCGCGCCGGCTTCTTGCGCTTCGATCGCGGCACACGCGCCCGCCATGCCGAGGCCGACGACCACGACCTCCGCTTCGAGATCGAAGTGAGCGATGTCGCGGATGCGACGCGGCTCGCTCGGAAGGGCTTCGCTACGGGTCGTACTCATCGAATGCACTCCTGCTTCAGGGCACCATCGGGCGCGAGGGGTCGAGGATCCACTCGCTCCAGGATCCGGGATAGAGACGCGGCTCGGGAAGACCGGCGATGCGCATCGCGAGGACGTTATGCGCTGCCGTGACACCGGATCCGCAATAGCAGACGGGGTCATCGCCTAGCGAGTCGAAACGCTCACGCAGCTCGGCCGCCGAGAGAAAGTGCCCCGCGTCGTCGAGATTGCCCTGGAAAGGAAGGCAGACGGCCCCGGGGATGTGCCCTGCGACCGGGTCGATCGGCTCCTCTCTGCCGTCGAAGCGGGGCTGTGCACGCGCGTCGACGAGCGCCAGCGCGCCGAGCTCGGACACGATTGCGTCGGCTTCCACCACGCGCACGAGCGAGGTGCGGCGAGTGAAGCGGCCGGGGCTCGGGAGGGAAGTGTCCTGGCTGAGCTCGCCGCGCCACGCAGCCAGGCCTCCGTCCAACACGGCCACCTGCTCGTGACCGAGCCAGCGCAGGAGCCACCACGCGCGGCCCGCAAAGGCCCCGCCCGCATCGTCGTACGCGACGAGCTGATCGGCATCGGAGATTCCCCAGGCGCAGAGCTTCGCGACCAGCGCGACGGGATCGGGGAGCGGGTGCCTGCCCCCCTCGCCTGCGGGCTTCGCGAGATCGTCGTCGAGGTCTGCGTGCTGAGCGCCCGGGATGTGGCCCTGGGCGAACACACGACGCCCGTGCTCGAGGTCGGCGAGAGACGCGCGACAGTCGAGTACACGCCAGGTAGCCGCACCAGGCGCCGCGAGGCCTCGCTCGAGCTGCTCTGCGCTCACGATCGTGTCAGGCATCCGGGCCCCTCTGCGTGATTCCCCTGCGTTGGGGGAATGCATTCGAAGGACCTGCCGATGGACCCAGCCATCCTCCGCCTCAGCGCTCCCTCTGCTCGGCATTCATTCGATAGCGGATCGGCAGCTGTTTCACGCCCCCCACGGCGCTCGACTCCAGGCGCTTCACGGGCCCCGCCGACTCGACGGTGCGGAAGCGCTGGGTAAGTTGCCCGAGGAGGACGCGCAACTCGAGCTTTGCCAAGTGCGAGCCCATGCAGAAGTGCTCCCCCACGCCCAGGCTGAGATGCGGGTTGGGGTGACGGTCGATGCGGAAGCGAAAGGGCTCGTCGAAGACCCGCTCGTCGCGATTCGCCGAGCCGTAGAAGAGCGCCAGAGTCTCGCCCGCGCGGATCTGCTGCCCCGCGAGCTCCACGTCCTTCACGGCGGTGCGCGCCATCTGGATCACCGGGGTCGTCCAGCGGAGGATTTCCTCGATGGCGGATGGAGTCAGTGAGGGATTCTCCACCAGCTGACGCCACTGGTCGGGGTTCTCGAGGAAGGCCAGCAGGCCGCCGCTCATGGCATTCCGGGTGGTCTCGTTGCCCCCCACCACCAGCAGCAGGTAGTAGGAAGCCAGCTCGTGAGGTGTGAGAGGCGCGCCGTCCACCTCCGCCCGTGCCAAGACGCTCACGAGATCGTCCCCACCTCCCTGCCTGCGCTCCTTCGAGAGCTCACCGAAGTAGTCGTAGAGCTCGTTGGAGGCGCGCAAGCGCGTCTCGTGCGCACCCTCCCCCGGCTTCCGGTATTCGGGATCCGTGGCCCCCACCACCGCGTTGGTCCAATCGAAGAGCTGCGGCCAGTCCGCCCTCGGCACGTCGAGCAGCCAGGCGATCACCGCGATGGGCAGGGGCGCCGCAATCTGCTTGACGAAGTCGCACTCGCCCTCCTGCGCCCGCTCGGCCAGCGCGTCGAAGATGCCGCGAGCGATGGCGGCGACCTCCGGCTCCGCCGCGCGCAGCGCGCGCGGGGTGAAGCGATGCGAGAGCAGTTTCCGAAAGACCCGGTGCCGCGGCGGATCCATCTGGATGATGGTCTCGGGCTCCCGGGTGTCGTCGCTCGCGAAGTCGGCGCCCACCATGATCTGGAAGCGGGGCCGGCTCGAGAAGCGATCGGGCTGCCGGGAGACCTCGACGATCTCGGCGCGGCGGCTCAGCACCCAGAAGGGATAGTCGTGGGCCTCGTAGCGGTACACCGGCGCCTCGCGCCTCAGACGACTCCAGGTTTCGTGGGGATAGCCGTCCCGGGCATAGAGGGCCGGGTCGATGAGTTCGGCTCCCGCCAGGGACACACCCAGTTCCTGCACCACTGCGACACCTCCGGATTTGCAATTCGCCGGGGGATCCGGCACCCCATTCTGACAGGCCACGACTGGGAGGAGAAGACGTGCAGTCAGAAACGACGAGCCAGGACATCGACCTGGGCCTGCAAGGCAAAGTGGCTTTGGTGACCGGAGCCGGTGCGGGCATCGGGCGCGAGATCGCCCGCTGGCTGGCCCGCGCGGGCTGCCGAGTGGCGGTGAACGACATCCATGCCGAGGCAGCGGAGCAGAGCGCAGCCGAGCTCCGGGCGGCGGGACGCGAGGCCGTGGCGGTGGTTGCCAACGTCCGCGAGGAGGCCGAGGTGGCCCGCATGGTGGAGGAAACCCGCCGGGCGCTGGGCGACCTCCACGTGGCGGTGAACAACGTGGGCATGAACGCCCAACGCCCGGTCACTCCCTTCGTGGAGCTCGACGGCGACTACGTGCGCGACGTCCTGGAGCAGAATCTGGTGGCCACCACGCTCTGCTGCATCGCCGAAGCGCGGCTCATGCTCGCCCAGGGCCGCGGCGGCGTGATCCTCAACGTCAGCTCCGGCGAGACCACCCGCCCCTCGCCGCAGCTCATCCCCTACGGAGCCGCAAAGGCGGGCATCAACCATCTCACCCAATCCATCGCCGCGGAACTCGGACCGCAGGGCATCCGCGTGGTGGCCATGGCACCGGGCACCACCCTCACCGAGCGCGTGCGGGAGACCTTTCGCCAGGAGCACGTGGACGCCATTCGGGAGTCGAACCCGCTGCGGCGCATGACCGAGCCCGAGGAGCTGGGCCGCATGGCTGTCTTCCTGGCCTCGGACCTGGCCCGCTGTGTGACGGGCCAGTTCGTGCTGGCGGACGCCGGCGCCCACCTCTCGCGCAGCCGCCCCGCCAACGCCGACCCGTGAGAGCGTCGGGCTCGCTGGAGGCTGCAGCGCGAAATTCTCGAGAGCGATTTCGCAGGCGGGTCCGGGCCCCAGCTGGAACCGCCCCGTCCATGCAGCCCGTTTCGCGCTGGGCGCACTATCGCGGGATCTCACGGCAGCAGAGCGCCAGCACGTCGGCGAGCTCGGCGGGTCTCGACAGAAAAGGAGAGTGGCTTCCGTCCACCAGGATGGGCTCGCGGCCCTCCAACCACTCGAGCGCCTCGCTGCGAGCCCACGTCATGCGCACGACGCGATCGTCGCGCGCGAGAATCACGTCGCATGGGACGTCGGGCCAGCGTTCGATGGGCGAGGGCTCGGACAGCGGCTTGGTACCCTGCCAGCGCAGCTGCGCGGCCGCCCAATCGGCCGTTTGCGGATCGCAGTCGTGGTAGAAGATCCCGATCGCGCTCTGGGCCGCCATCCGGCTCGCCCCATCGGCGCGTTCCAGCCACTCGGCGGTGGCATACTCGTCAGTCACCATGCCGGAGAACGCATCCGGATCGATGGGACCCGGTGCGGTGGGCACGCAGCACAGGAAGATCAGTCGGGAGACAGGACGATGCGAGGCCACCACCGGAAGCGTGCGTCCGCCCAGCGAGTGTCCCACCAAGACCACGTCGCGCGCCGCGCCGAGCTCTGCCTCCACCGCGGCGGCGTACTCCGCAAGGCCCGCGTTGCCGTCGTCGCAGGGGAGATCCGCTACCAGGGCCTGGTGCCCCCGCCGCTCGAGCTCCGGAACGAGGTCCCTCCAGCACCAGGCCCCGTGCATCGATCCGTGTACCAGCGCAAAGACACTCACGGCCTCAGTCTGCCGGAAGCGCAGGACGATCGGCTCGAAATTCAGACCGCTCCGAAGTAGCAACCACTGACGCGCGACAACCCGCAAGGAGAACCGATGCCGATCCCCCGACCCGACCCGGACGCGTTGCGCCGACTCGCCGCCGACAGCGGCCTCGCGCTGGCAGACGCTGAGCTCGAGCAATGGTGCGAGATCACCGCGGGCTTGCTGGCGAGCTTCGACATGATCGAGGCTCTCGAGGAGCCGCCGCGGCCGCCCGTGCCCCAGCGCGAATGGCGCCGCCCTGAGGGTGACGAGAACAGCATGGGGGCCTGGGTGGTGAAGACCTCCGTGCGCGAGTCCAGCGTCGGCCGTCTTGCGGGCCGCAGCCTGGTGCTCAAGGACAACGTGGCCCTCGCCGGTGTCCCGATGTCCGGCGGCGCTTCCTTCCTCGAGGGCTTCCAGCCCGAAGAGGACGCGAGCATCGTCAGGCGAGCCCTCGACGAGGGCGCCGAAATCGTCGGAAAGTCCGCCTGCGAGTACCTCTCCGCGAGTGGCGGCAGCCACACCAGCTGCAGCGGCCGGATCCACAACCCCCACCGGCCGGGCCATTCGGCCGGCGGCTCTTCCTCGGGAAGCGGGGCCCTGGTCGGGGCGCGCGAGGTCGACATGGCCATCGGTGGCGACCAGGGGGGCTCGATTCGGATCCCCGCCTCGTTCTGCGGCATCGTGGGCATGAAGCCCACCCACGGTCTGGTGCCCTACACCGGCATCCTCTCCATCGACGCGCACATCGATCACACCGGACCGATGACGGCAACGGTCGCCGACAACGCGCTCCTGCTCGAGGTGATCGCGGGACCCGACGGCATCGACCCGCGCCAGCTGGGTGTGCAGACCGAGGCCTACACCGAGGCCCTGGGACGTGGTGCGCAGGGCTTGCGGATCGGAATCCTCGAGGAGGGCTTCGCGGAGTGCACCCCGGGCGTCGACACCGCGGTGCGGGGCGCTGGCGAGCGGCTCGCAGCGGCGGGCGCCAAGCTGCAACGGGTCTCGGTTCCAATGCACGCGACGGCGGGCGCCCTCATCATCCCCTTCTTGATCACCGGGGGCATGCAGGCCATCCGGGCAGGCGGGTTCGCAACCCACATGGGCGGCACGCTGCCCTTCGGCTTGCCCGAGGCCTTCGCAGCCGTGGCGTCGCGCAACGGCGAGCTGCCACCGAACCTCAAGGCGATGTGGCTCGCGGCAGCACAGCTGGAACACCACGGCGGCCCCGCCCTCTACGCCAAGGCCAAGCGCCTGTGCCTCGCAGCGCGCACCCTCTACGACCAGGCCCTGCTTGAGGTCGACGCACTGCTGATGCCGACCACCTCGACCGTCGCTCCACCGCTCTGCCCAACCGACGCGAGCCTGGCCGAGCAGATGGCCGCGACCAGCATCGGCGTGCGCAACACGGCGCAGTTCGACGCCACCGGACACCCGGCCATCTCGGTGCCCTGCGGCACCAGCGAAGGCTTGCCCGTCGGCGCCATGTTGGTGGGGCGCCACTTCGCCGAGGCAACTCTGTATCGCCTCGCCGAGGCGATCGAGGCGAGCCGCTAGCGAGCACTCACCTGCTCGGGGCCACCCGCTCCGCATACCCGCCTGCGGCCAGCGCGGCTCGTGTGGCTCCTGTAGAATCCAGTCACCACCGGGAGGCGAGCCCTGACCGCGTCAATCGCCAGCTCCGTCGACGTTCGACCCATCTCCGGGGCGCTGGGAGCCGAGGTCCACGGCCTTTCGCTCCGATCGACCCCAGCGGATTCTTTCGAGTTCGTTCGCGAGCTGCTGAGGGAGCATCTCGTGCTCTTCTTCCCGGAGCAGCAGCTGACCCCCGACGAGCACCGCAGCTTTGCGCTCCGCTTCGGCGAACCGGAGATCCACCCGTTCGTCCCCAAGCTGGACGACGGCCACCCGGATATCGATGTCTTTCGTGCCGCGAGCGGCTTCATCGCCGACATCTGGCATGCGGACGTCACTTTCAACCCGTCGCCGCCGGTCTGGTCGGTGCTGAACGCGCTCGAGATGCCCGCTGCCGGCGGGGACACCCTGTGGGCCAACCAGTACCTGGCCTACGAGCGCCTCAGCCAACCTCTCAGGGAGCTGCTCGGCGGGCTCACGGCACTGCACACCGCCGCAAACTACGCCCACCCCGAGCAACAGGCCGAACACCCCGTCGTCTGCCGCCATCCCGAAACGGAGCGGCCTTTCCTGTTCGTCAATCGCCAGTTCACGCGCCGTATCCTGCAGCTATCGCGCGACGAGAGCGCGGCGCTTCTCGAATTTCTCTTCACCCACTCGACGCACCCCGACTTGAGCTGCCGCTACTCGTGGCGACCCGGGACCGTCGGAATCTGGGACAACCGCTGCACCCAGCACTGCGCCGTCAACGACTACGAGGGCGAGCGCGTGATCAGCCGAGTCACCCTCCTCGGCGACGACCCCCAGCCAGCGTTCGACACCGGGCGCCTGCACGCCTTCGAGCCGCGACGCATTTCTGCGGCGACCGCCGGGTTCGACCGCAACTGAGCCCGCCGCAAGCCCCTGCCCGTGCAGGAAGGGGTTCGCCGGATTCCGCGGCTCCTTCGGCACGATGGGCGGCAGGCTGAGGCCGGCTGGCACGGGTCAGGCGGCGCCCTCGCGGAACCAGCTGCGCTCCGGGCCGATGCGCGCCGCCAGCGGCGCGAGTTTCTCGGTGTCGAAGTCGTAGAACTCTGCAGCGTTGCCGCCGAGCATGGCTTCGATCTCCTCTTCCGGGATGCCCTTGAACGTTTCCAGCATGATGTCGCGCGTGATCGGCCACGTGCCTTCGGGGTGAGGATAGTCGGTGCCCCACATGATCGTCTGAATGCCGATCTCGTGACGCATCTCGGCCTCGCGGCGCGACATGGCGGAGCTTCCGACGCGGATGTTGCGCCGGAAGTACTCGCTGGGCTTCATCTTGAGGTGCTTGCGGTAGCCGCTCCCGAGTTTCGCCGAGAAGTGGTGCTCACTGAACCTGTGATCCATCAGCTCGAGCAGCTCGGGCACCCAGATCGTGCTGCCCTCGGTGACGACGGTCTTCAGCTTCGGATAGCGCTCGAAGATGCCCGCCCAGATCATGAACCACAGCGGTCGGGTCAACCACCACGCGACCTCGGTCACGTAGACCCCCAGTGCACCGGGCATCTCCACCGCCGGCTCCGCCGATGAATGCGCACCAAAGAGGGCCGCACCAAAGTAATCCTGCATGGCCGCGGGCCCCGAGTGGAAGTGGATGATCATGCCGAGATCCTGGCAGGCGGCCCACATGGGCTCGTACTTCGGGTGATGGTACGGAGCCTGGTCCAACCACATACACGGCAGCATGATCCCACGGAGCCCGCGGTCCCGGGCCCAGCGGATCTCTGCCACGGCCTCGTCGACGCCCCAAAACGGCAGCACCAGCGCGAGGCCGAAGCGCCGTTCGGGCGCCATCGAAACGAACTCGGTGATCCAGCGATTGTGTGCGCGCACACCGGCCCATTGCAGCTCCGGATCGGCGCCCAGCGGCGACAGCGCGAGATCGCCACCGAAGGGCGGTGAGTTCTGCTCGGTGAGTCCGTCGGGGAAGAGGATCTCCGCGGCAACACCGTCGGCATCGAGGATCTCGTTGCGCCGGTCGTGGTCCCATGCGCCCGCCAGACCGTAGCTCTTGTCTTCCGCCCACTTGGCGCTCTCCGCCAGCATCTCGAGACGTTCGCCGGCCGCGGCCAGCATCTCCAGACGCGCCACGTGCTGGCGGTCGAACTCCTCCCGGTACTGCGCATCGAGGTAGTCGCGATAGACCTCCGGGCGGGGCCCGGCGTGACCGTCCGAAGAGATGACTAGGTAGCGGTCCATACTGGCTCCTCCCGTCATGCCGTGGCGGTGATGTCCGCCAGCGACGGACCGATCTTCTCGGCGATCGGACCGAGCTGATCCAGATCGAAATCGTAGACAGCGAGCGCGTTCGTGCCGAGGATGGCGCGTATTTCGTGCTCGGGGTATGAGCCGAACGTGGCGCGCAGTGCGTCCAGGGTATTCGGCCAGGTGCCCTCCAGATGCGGGTAGTCGGTCCCGTACAGCAGCTTGTCCAGGCCGATCTCGTGGCGGTCCTCGCCCTCGTCTGGGCGCAGGAACGAGGCACCCAGGTAGCACTGCCGCTGGAAGTATTCCGTCGGTGTCAGCGACAGATCCTTGGTGAAGTACTTGAAGATCGGCATCGCCGCCTTGAACTCGAGAACCCGCAGCCACTCGAGGATCCAGGAGCAGCCCTGCTCGGTGAGCACGTACTGGAGATTGGGGTGACGCTCGAACGCGCCCGACCACATGAGTGCCGTGAACGGGCGATGCGCCCACATATCGACTTCACTGATGAACATGGCCGTCGCGCTCTCGACGTCGCCGTAGTCCGGCGCCCAACCGGAATGCGACTGCAGCGGCATCTCGAGCTCTTCGCACACGGCCCACAGAGGCTCGTAGCGCGGGTGGTGATAGAAGGGGTGGTCTCCGGTGCTGCCCGGCAACATCACTCCGCCGAAGAGGCCGAGCTCTTTCGCGTTGCGGATCTCCTGCACCATCAGATCGATGTCGTCGACGTTGATCAGCGCGACACCCGCGTGGCGGCCGGGGTTCGTGTTGCAGAAGTCGGCCATCCAGCGGTTGTACGAGCGGATGCCCTCGAGGTTCTGGTCGGGGGACACGGGCCAGCGGTACTGCATCAGCCCGGCTCCGAAGGGCGCCATCTGCGGAAAAACGACCTCGCCAGCGACTCCGTCGTTCTCGAGCTCCTCGAGTCGCACGTTCGCATCCCACTCGCCGGGCCGAGGTGCGAACGCGCTGCTGCCGTCGTTCAGCAGCGCGCGCAACGCGTCGTCGCTGAGATCCGCGGGCGGGCTCAACGCTGCGTTCGTACGGCCCGCGTCTCCAGCCTGCTCCGCGTAGGCCTCGACCGCTTCCTGATCGAAGAAGGTGCCGGTCCGCGCGATCATCTCCCGCGCATAGTTGAGCCACCACTCGTCGGCTGCCGCGCGGTACTTCGCCGGCATGTACTCGTTGTACATCGACGGCAGTGCACCGGCGTGGCAGTCGGAGCTGATCATCAACAGATTGGTCATGGCTCTCCTCTCCCCTGGGCTCAAAGGGTTGGCCCCTCGAGCGTAGGGTGCGAAATTCTCTGGCTCCACTGCACCAGCACGCAAGGTCCATGCCAGCGTCGCCGGCAGGGGCGCTGCGCTCCAACCAACGGATTACAAATGCTTTTTTCGATGATGGCTCGGCCCGGCGCTGGCAGGGGTGCGAGATGTCGCCCGCGAGCGCACCCGGGGATGCGAAATCTCACACCACGGCGGGTCCTGGTAGCCTCTCGCCATTGGAAGTGATCGCTCCGGCTTGCCCGACCCGCGGGGCCGGCAGCCGAGCGGCCGAATCGGTGGGCAGCGATCGTGGTGGATCCGAGTGCCGAGTTCCGGGCGTACAACACCGTGCGGGTGACCTCTACTCTGGCCACGAGTGGCGTGATTCCGGCCGACGAGTTCGAGCGAATCGCGCAGGCGGGCTACCGCACGGTCATCAACCTGCTTCCCGAGGAGAATCAGCACGCGCTCGAGGACGAGGCGTCCATCGTCGCTGCGCTCGGGATGGCTTACGTGCACATCCCGATCGACATCGAAGCTCCTACGGTCGAGAACTTCGACGAATTCCGAGCCGCCATGAAGGCGCATTCGGACTCGCCGGTCTGGGTCCATTGCGCAGCCAACTGGCGCGTTTCTGCGTTCGTCGCACTGTACGGTCAGCTCGAACTCGGCTGGTCGCCAGACCGTGCCACCGATTTCGTCGGCGGGATCTGGCAGCCCACAGCTCCGTGGATCTCCCTGGCGGAACGCATACTCGCGCGCGAGCACGACGAAAAGTAGGAGGAGAGGATGGGACCCACAATACAGTCCGAGATCAAGGACGGCGTGCGTCGGGTGCAGTTCGTGCGGCGCCTCCGAGGCCGCGTTCTCCTGGGCTGGCTCGCCGCCTGCGTCCCAGCCTGCATGGCCCTCTACATCTTTGTCGGCGAAGGGGCCGCAGGCTGGATCCTGGCTCTGTACGTCGCCGCTGCGGTCGGCGTCGTCGTGTGGGAGGCCAGACTCGCCTGTCCGCGTTGCGGGTGGCCATTGGAACGCATCCGGCGCCTCTTGGGCTTGGACCGTGAATCGGAGAAAGTCTGCCGGCACTGCTCTTTCTCTCTCGTCGAGTGAGTGTCCAGCAGGCAAGCGAACAGCCAAACGCGACACTGCGACCGCCCGGCCACAGTGCGTTTCGATCGGCTGCCCCGCTGCAGGTCGCGGCCGGAATGTCGCGCATTCGCAATCGAGCCCGCCTAGCCCGGCCCCACCCCGGCACTGCGCGAGGCGCGACCCATCACGGTGACCGCCGTCCGGCGCGGGAGCAGTCGCTGCAGGAGCCCGGCCGCGAGCCGATTGGCGCGACCCGGAACCATGCTGGGCCCCTTGCCCAGTGCCGCCAGGGCCTCCTCGACCACCGCGGGGGGCTCCATCTCGGGCACGAAGGCGGAGCGCTTCTGCTCGCCGGTATCGCGCAGGTACTTCGGGGTACGGGTCGCGCCCGCGCGGCAGGTGAGAACATCGATGCCGCGCTCGGCGAACTCGCCCCACAACCCTTCCGCGAAGACGAGGCTCCAGGCCTTGGTCGCCCCGTAGTGAGAGATGAAGGGCGACCCCTGGGAGCCTGCCAGAGAAGACATCAGAAGGATGGCACCGCGGCCCCGCGCGCCCATGGCAGCCGCGAAATGGTGCGCGAGCTCGAGCGGCCTACGACAGTTGACCTCCTGCTCGGCGCGATACTCCTCGATCGTGTGGTCGAGGAAAGGCCCGATGAGGGACACCGCGGCGTTGTAGACCAGCATTCCCACTTCGAGGTCCGCGGTGGCCACCCGGATCTGATTCGTTGCATCCGGGAAAGCGAGATCGAGTGCAAGAGTTCGAACCTCGACACCGTGGGTACTGGCGAGCTCCTCAGCCAGCGTCGCGAGCACTTCGGCGCGTCGCGCCACCAGCACCAGATGGAGTCCTCGCGCGGCCAGCTGTCGCGCAAAGTGCTCGCCAATCCCCTCGGAGGCCCCTGCGATCAGGGCCCAGGGTCCATAGCGGTGAGCAAAGGCAGGGTCCGACATCTCGCTTCTCCTCAGAGCGGCGTGCCCGAGCTTGAAAGCTTACCCCGGGTCGAGTGCCCGCATGAGGGCATGCTCAGGGATCGGCTCCACGGTCGTGGCCGTGCGGGCGCTTCGGCTCGGGAGCATGGACTATCCTGCCCGGCATGATCACTTTGCAAGCCGCTTCATCGCCGGCCTGGCTGAGTGCAGTCCTCGCGGACTTCGACGCCTTTCTACTCGACCACGCCGCAGCCGAGCGCAAGGCGTCGGCGCTGGCCCTGTCTTTGATCACCCACTATCCCGATCGCAGGGAGCTGGTGGCGACGATGATGGATCTGGCGCGCGAAGAACTCGAGCACTTCTACCAGGTCTATCTTCGGGTCGAGGAGCGAGGACTCATTCTGGGATCCGACAGCAAGGATCCCTACATAGGGGCCCTGCGGGCCGAGATTCGCGACGGCCGGGACGACTACTTTCTCGACAGGCTCCTCGTAGGCGGAATCGTCGAAGCACGGGGATGCGAACGCTTCGGCATGATCGCTCAGGCGCTGACGGACCCCTCCCTGCGGAGCTTCTATCGCGAGATCGCCGCCTCGGAGGCCAGGCACGATGCTCTCTTCGTCGAGCTGGCAAAGACATACTTCTCGCGGGTGTCCGTCGACGCACGCCTCGCTGCGCTGGTCGACGCCGAGGCGAAGATCATCCAAGGCCTGACGAGCCGACCCGCACTTCACTAGGCCACACGGGCCCCCACGCTGACACGGAGACGATGCAGCCAAACCGCAGAGAGCAGCCCAGGCGACCCGCGGCCGGCAAGGCGCTTCGAAAGTACCTGGCCCGGTACGCCGAGCCCGAATCCGAACGGACCCACGAGTGCTTGGCTGCCGAGCCGCACTACGGCCACGTGCTCTGCATCCCCGCCCACGGTGAGGGGGAGGGACTGCTCCAGTCGCTTGCCAGCGTTCCGGAGGGACCTCGGGGAAGAATCTTGATCATCGTCGTCGTCAACGAAACGAACTCGTCACCCGAGTGGGTGCGCGAGGCCAATCAGGTTTCACTCGCCGCGCTGGGCGGGCGCGGGGCGGGGGCGGCGGGACACGGCAGCCCCATGCAGCGGCGGCAACATCCGCGCGGCGATCTCCTGGTCATCGATCGGACGCAGTCGGGTCTTCTCCTACCCGCCGAACAGGGCGTCGGGCTGGCCCGCAAGATCGGCGCGGACGTCGCCCTCGCTCTGTGGACGACCGGGGGCATCGAATCGCCCTGGATCCACTGCAGTGATGCCGATGTGTTGTTTCCGGCGGACTACTTCAGTCGGCCGCTCGCCGCGGCTGGCGACGCCCCGCTGGAAGATGGCCCTGCGGCATTCGTCTACGACTTCCGCCACCTGACCGAGCCCGACCCCGAGGTCGCCCGGGCGGCGCTTCGCTACGAGATTTTTCTCCGCTACACCGTGCTCGGCCTTCGCAGTGCGGGGTCCCGCTATGCGTTCCACACCATCGGCAGCACCCTCGCGCTCTCTCCGCTGGCTTACGCAATGGCGCGCGGCTTTCCGCGGCGAAGAGCGGCGGAGGATTTTCATCTGCTCGCGAAGCTCGCCAAGCTGGGGCCGGTCCGTGCACTCCGCGGCGAACCCATCCTGCTCAGCGGCCGCATTTCGACCCGCGTTCCCTTCGGCACCGGTGCCGGGATCGCCAAAGAGCTCGAGCGCGTCGAAGCGGGCGCGTTCTATCCCGCGTACGATCCTCGCATCTTCGCATGGCTGGGTGTCTGGCTTCGCACACTCACCGCGCTCGGGGAAGGCAAGCTGCCGAGCGAGCGGAGCCTGCGCGAATGCCTCTCCGAGCACGCGGCCGCCGTCCCCGATGTCGACACGGCGCTCCTGCACGAAATCCTGGTCGAGCTCGGCGCCGTCGGCGCGGCCGAAGCCGGGCGACGGCGGGGCACCCGCCACCTGCACGAGCGATTCGACGCCCTGCGCACACTCCGTTTCATCCACCGCCTGCGCGATCACCACTTTCCGTCGATTCCACTGGAGGCGGCGATCCGGCAGGCGCCCTTCATCCAGCTCGATACACTCGATGGGCCGCGGGATCTCGCCTCCACGCGCGAGGCCCTCGCGCAAATCGAAGCGAGCGACAAGCCATTGCCACGAGCAGGCCCGAGAGGCTCCGAGGTCCATTCCCCAGTGTCCCCTTCCTCGATCGACGAAAAGCGCCGGCTCTCGGGGAGCGAGGTCTGATGGGGGCGGGAGCCATGTCACCGACGCCGATCGAGCCGTTCGGCGTCGAGCTCCAGCTGGACACCAGCCGACCGCTCACGGACACGGAGGCCAGCGAGCTGCGCCGCACCTTCACAGAGCACGGACTGCTCGTCTTGCGGGATCACGAGGTCACTCCGGAGTGGCAAGCCCAGCTGATGGCGCGCCTGGGGCGGGTCGAAGCCGGCGCCGACGGCCAGCCGCTGCTGCTGCACATCACGAACCAGAGCACCGATTCGTCCGCTCCGCAGGGCGAGCTGACTTTCCACTTCGACTACGCGTACGACCCGGAACCGATTCCCGCGATCTCCCTGTACGGCCTGGAAGTCGCTGAAGCCGCCACGCCGACGCTCTTCGCGAACTCGTCCCAGGTGCTGTCGCGCATTCCCGGCGATCTCCTCGCACAAGTGGAGGGCCGCGATGCCGCCCATTTCTGCTTCCCCGAGGCACTCGATGCCGCCGGCGAGCGCGAAGCCGAACCAGATGCTCAGCATCGGCTCGGGGATCCGAGCTGGGGCTCGGACGACTGGCGCGCACGCCACCCGGTCATCTGGCGCAACGGCGCCGGGGTCCCGACCCTCTTCCTGTGTCGCCTGTACACGCAGCGGGTTCTCGGCATGCCCCGGGCCGAGAGCGACGCTCTGCTTCGCGAGCTCTACCAGTACGTCTACGACGCCGAGCACATCTACGAGCACCAATGGCGCCCGAACGACCTCGTGATCTGGGACAACCTGACCCTGCAGCACGCGCGCCTCGTGCCCAACGACAAGCCCCGGGTCCTGCGGCGCTACCACCTTTCGAATACGGATCTCACCGAAGAGTACTTGCGCGTCGGACGAGCCAACGCCTACCTGTGAGCCCGCCGGTCGAGCCCTCCAGAAAAGGCTGGGGCGCTCGCAGGAAGAGCCAGCCCCCTTTCTCGGAATCAGCGCTTCTGCCAGATCGGGCGGATGGGGGCCTTGCCGATCATCTGGGCAGGGGAGTAGCCGCCCACGGCGTGGCGCGGCCCGGGATAGCCGACCCACCTCCATCCCGCGTAGTCGCGGTTGCCGCCGTAGCTCGGGTCGGCCAGAAAACCGAGCAGTGTGTGGACTCGCACCATCTCGAAGAAGTCGGGCGAAGGCAGGTCGGCACTGCTCCAGCCTTCGGCGACGCCGTCCTGCAGGTCCCGGAGCAGAGCGTCCTGCTGCTCGCCCTCCAGCGCCGCAAAGCCCTTCCCATGCGCGGACGTGGCGGCGCCATTCAGCGCCGGGATCCCCGCTCGATAGATCGGAAGCATCGCAGCTTCTTCGTTGGCGAGCGCTTTGTCGATGAAGTTGATGCAGGCGGCTTCGCGTGCGCCGGCACCAGCGTCCGAAGGCAGGATGCGGAAGGTGATGGCCTCGACATCCCTCCACTCCTCAGCCGTCAGCACCTGCGGAGCCCATTGGGTCGTCGCTGCGCGGACGGCTTTCGGAAATTGCAGAGCCACGAGCGCTCCGCCATAGAGGGCAGTCCCCACCAGGAAGCGGCGGCGCGACAGCGCCGCATCCAGGGCTTCTTGCGTCTTCGTTTCGGTCACAGCTCGTGCCTCTTGCCAGCGGCCACGAAGTGATCGGCGCTCCTGTAGGCCATCGCCAGCAGCGTGAGGGTCGGGTTGTAACCACCCGAAGTCGGGAACACGCTGCAATCGAGGACCCACAGATTGCGCACATCGTGACTGCGACCGAAGCCGTCGACGACCGACTTCGAGGCATCGTCGCCCATGCGACAGGTTCCGTGAAGGTGGGCGCTACCCGGCGGCGAGGCTCCGCCTTCCAGCGTGACGGCGTCGGCCGGCCAGCGCTTTACGGCGCCGGCCGCATCGGCAATCTCCTCGAGCTTGTCGCGATACCAGAGGAACATGGCCACGTCGTTGGGATGATGCGAGTGGGTCGTCCTCGGCACCGGTATGCCCTGCGCATCCCGAACTTCGGGATCGAGCTCGACGCGGTTCTTCTCCATGGGCAGGTCTTCACAGATCGCACCGAAGGTCGCGGCACGCGGAAATTCGCTCAGGTACTTCATCATCGGGCTTCCCCAGCCCCGCACAGCCTCCTGATTGCCCATGTGTGCCATCAGCGCATAGGCGATCGGTTGTTTGACGATCGGATTCATGTCCGCGATCACGCCGCCGCGAATGAAGCCCCGCTTGGGGTCGCTGGGGTGCAGGTCATCGATGCCACCGTGCACCTCGAGACCGCTGAACGACTGCGCCGGCTCGTCGAATACCAGATTGACAACGGGAAAATGGTGATAGGTGAGATTTCGTCCGAGCTGTCCACTCGAGTTCGCGATGCCCTGCGGAAAGGCGTTCGAGGTCGACGACAGCATGAGGTGCGGTGTGCCGATGCTTCCCGCTGCGACGACCACCTGCCGCGCCCGCACTTCTCGTTCGCTCCCGGCCGAGTCCAGATAACGCACACCTTGCGCGAGCCCGTCCTTGCCGAGCACGATCTCGGTGGCGCGGGCGTTGGTCCTCAAGTCGAGGCGCCCTGTCGCGAGCGCGCGTGGGATGGACACGGAGAAGGTCGTAGCCTTGGCGTGGATCGGACAGCCGTAGGCCTGGCAGGCCCCCCCATACATGCACTGGGGACGCTCCCGGTAGGGCTGCGAGTTGATCGCCATGGGCACCGGGAACTCGCTGTATCCGAGCTTCTTGGCAGCGCTCGCCAGCCGCAGGCTCGTGACGCGCGGAGGATGCGGGGGATTGGGGTAGCCCCGCCTGCGCTTGCCCTCGAAGGGGTTCGAACCCGCCTTGCCCGCCACTCCGAAATCCCACTCGGCGCGCTCATAGAAGGGCTCGAGTTCGTCGTAGCCGAAAGGAAAATCTGCGAGGTTCGCTCCGGCGACCGGCCCCTCCGTCGAAAGTACCTTGAACTCGTCCGGTCGAAAGCGCCAGGACCATGCCGCCCAGTGCGTCATGGTTCCGCCGAGGCAATGAGCAATTCCGTGAAAGCGTCCGGTCCGAGTGCTGGAAGCGACGTCGGCCCGCCAGGTCTCGAGCTGATCGGGCGAGAAGAGCTCGTCCCGCAGCACGACCGACAGCTCGTCGTCGCTCATGAACTGAGACGGCGACAGCCCCGGCCCGCGCTCGAGCGCCACGACGTCGAATCCCGCTTCCGTCAGCTCCTGCAGCATGACCCCGCCGCCAGCACCGGTCCCGATCACGCACACATCTGCCAGCTCGTGCTTCGCCACGCCACGTATCCTACTGCCACGAAGACTGTCGGCCACACCAGGGCGGCAGAAGCTCGAGCGCGGCTCGGATCGAGCTGTGCAGAGGGCTCACCTCACCGCGATCCTCGCGAGCTGGCTGGATCGACCCGAGGGAGGTCGGTACTAGAGCTTGTCGCGGCGCCGCGCGCTGGCGTATTCTGGCGGAGCATGCGAGGAACCGACACCGAGCTCGACTCGAAACTCGTCGGGACATTGCTCCTGGTGGGTTTCGTCGTCCTCCTATCGCCGACGGCGGGCGTCGCAGACGCCCACATCCCCTCTCACGAGTTCAACGGTGCGATGCGCGACACCAACTGGGTCCGTGTGACCGCACAGCAGCTGAGCAAGCAGAACCTCTTGTACCAGCTGCGCCTCGGCAACGTGACGAAGCAGGATATCGTCGACAGCGCCGGCGAGATGGATCGCATTCTCGACAAGCTGGCGAACGGGCGGACGGATCAGTGGGTGCCGAAGCCTCCGACCCCCGAGATCCACGCGGCGATCGAGCGGATCGACGCGAAGTGGGGCCCGCTGCGAACCCTGTCCATGTATCCGCTGCTCGTGCGCCGCTTCTCCGAACTCAGCACGGAACTCGGAGAGGCCGCGGAGACCCTGCTGGCACTGTACCTGAAGGAGTGTCTGAAGTATGAGTATCCGCTCTGCCGGGTTCAGGCCATCAACGGTGTTCCGCAGCTGCTGTCGGAGCGCATGGTGACCGCGCTCGTCTTCGTCTATGCCGGCATCGAGCGCGAGACCAACATCGTACGCCTGCGCGAGGCGCGCAATACGTACGACGCCACCATGCAGCGCGTCAGGAAAGTGCCGCTCGTGATCGAAGCGATGGATCCCTCGCGCGGAATTTCCGGGCGCGCCATTTCGGACATGCTCCAGATCGCCGACCGCGAGTGGCACGTGCTGCGCGCCGAAGTCGACCGCATCCTCGGCGAAGAGGCGGTGCGGATCGACTTCGGGAACGTCCTGACCAGTCAAGAGCAGATGGCGCTGCAGATGATCCGCCTGAGGGTTGCGATGGAGCGCTACGCCGCAACCCGGGAAGGGCTGCTGAGCCCGGCGCTGCTACGACCCTGACCCCATTGCTCGAAGGAGACCGCCATGGCATCCACCACACCCGCCACGCGCTCGGCCCGCATTCGCGCCGGGCTCGATCATCCGATCATCGACGGCGACGCGCACCTGACCGAGTTCTACCCGGGCTTCCTCGAGTACATCGAGAAGGTGGGCGGAGGGGATTTTGCCAGGCGCTATCGCGCGGGTTTTTCCGACGACAGAACGAGCGGGGGGGTCCGCGGCGGCGACTTCGCCGGCTGGGCCGACCAGACCTGGGAGGAGCGGCGCAGGCACCGTACGCGCCGCCCGGCGTGGTGGGGCTTGCCGACCCGCGACCTGCGAGACGCCGCGACGACGGCCTCGCCCGGGCTGCTCTACGAGCGGATGGAGGAGTTCGGCTGGGACTACACGATCGTGTACGGCGGCCTCGGCCTCTACCTCCCGGTCGAGCCCGAGGACGAGAAGCGCCGCATCGCGGTGCGCGCCCTCAATGCGCTGCAGGCGGACATGTTCAGCGAATACAGCGATCGCATGACGCCGGTGGCGGTGATCCCGATGCACACGCCGGAGGAGGCGATCGACGAGCTCGATTACGCGGTCGGCCAGCTGGGCCACAAGGTGATCATGATTCCCGCCGGCATTCCACGGCCGATCCCGGCGCTGCAGGAGACGGCGCCGCAGGCGTTTCCCGACGCACACTGGCTGGACCACTTCGCGGTGGATTCCGAACACGACTACGACCCCTTCTTTGCGAGGTGTGTCGAGCTCGGCGTCGCAGTGACGTCGCACGCCGGTACGGTGCCCGTCGTCCCGTGGTCGGGCCGCTCGATATCGAGCTACAGCTTCAACCACATCGGGAACCATGCCATGCACCAGGCGGGGCTGGCGAAATCGCTGGTGATGGGCGGGGTGACGCGGCGCTTTCCCACTCTCAACTTCGGGCTGCTCGAGGGCGGCATGGGTTGGGGTTTTCAGCAGCTGATCGAGATGGTGGGCTTGTGGGAGAAACGCAGCGTAGCGGGTCTCGCCGCGACGGATCCCTCCGCGCTCGACCGCAAGGGCTACGTCGATCTGGTGGCTCGCTACGGGGGCCGCTTGACCGAGGGCAAGATCGACCAGTTCGAGCAGGGGCTCGCGAATTACTTCAGCGGCTCGGTCGAGCCCGCGGATATGGACGAGTGGGCCGCCATGGAGATCGAGACGAAGGAGGACTTCGTCGACCGCTACGTCGAGCGCCTGTTCTTCGGCTGTGAGGCCGACGACCGGGCGACCGCGCTGGCGTTCGACACGCGCCTCACACCCTTCGGCGTGCGCTTCAATGCGACCTTCGGCAGCGACATCGGGCACTTCGACGTTCCCGACATGACGAAGGTGGTGGAAGAGATGGACGAGCTCCGCGAAGAGGGCCTGCTCTCCTCGCAGGACTTCCGGGATTTCGTCTTCGCGAACACGGTGCGTCTCCACGGCGGGATGAACCCCGACTTCTTCAAAGGCACTGCGGTCGAGGCGGAGGCCGCGAAGGTGCTGTCGGGCGCAACCTGAAGGCGAATGGCTGGCTCCACCGCCGCGGATCCGCCTGCTCCGAGGACGCCCGCCTATTGCGTGAAGGCAATGATGGATTCGATGACCTGACGGGCCCGCGAATCGACTTCATCCTGCGTCACGCCTCCAAGGGGATGTTCGATCACTGCCACGCGCGGCGCAAAGCCCTTGAGCTCGCCGAGCTCTCTCGCGAGCTGCTCGAAATGCCGGGTCGCGATCACGATACAGGGGATGCCGCGCTGCTCGAGCTCGATCTGGTCGTGGAGACTCCACGACGTGCAGGAGCCTCAATCCGAGCTCGCCGCGACGACGAGTCCGACCTCCTTTGCCATTCGATCGACGAGCTCCTTCGAGGCCGCGTGAGATGCGTTGGGCTTGTCGTATCTCCGAATCGATGCTCCCAGGCGTTCCTCGAGATGCTTCCCGATCCCGTCCAGCAGCAGACCCGCATTGGCCTTGCGATTGCTGAACAGGCCGATCGTCAGCGAGCCGCCCCGCAGATCGGGCCGCTCGGCACGCTGAGGCAGAGAGGCGACTCGTTCGCCTTCGGGTGAATATGCCCAGATCATTCTTCCTCCTCTTCTACTCCGGCCGCCTCGATCGCTTCGAGCACGGCTCGCGCTCCCTTGCCTGGAGCTTGCCGGCAGAGACCGTCCCCACCGTCGCGTTTCAACATTCGAAGGGCAGCGTCACGCTGCGCGTGGGACCCCAGCTGGTGAGAACCGACGAATGCTTGCCTCCGCCGCCCGCAACCAGAATCCGAAAATCATCGGGATGATCGACGACGGGTATTCGCTGATCGGGATCGGAGTCGGCGTGCATCCACGGACGCCAGCTATCCATGCCCGCACAGCCCCCGAGGCTGAGCTTGCGGCGCGACAATCTCGCGTGTTCGTAGAGGTAGAGCTGCACGTCGCGCCGGCTCCAACCTCTCGACGCCACGAGCTGCGCGTGCTCGGGACACAGGATCACAAACGATTCCGCGTCGCAGGCGTAGGTGGCGTTGCTGCCATGCGCTGCCGCCATCGAGGCAATCGTCCCGAGAACGCCGTTCGGCTCCTTGCTCGTGTGATCCTGGGCATTGTGCAGACTCTCGGAGAAGAAGACCGTCAGCGCGCTGCTCGCCTCGATGCCGACCGAGGCGGGATAGGACTCCCAGGGCGTCGCAGCAAGATTCTCGGCGATGCAGAGACCGGCTTGGCCGGGCTGGCCCTGAGTCGTCATGCTCGCCCCGCCGGCGCGCGCCCCCCCGATGTGCATCAGGATCAAGCGAACGGCGCGCCCCACGGTCGCATTGGGCACCCAGCCCGGGCCGAAGGTGCCGTGGCCGCAGTTGAATCCCAACTTCTCCACGGCCTCGCCGTGCACGACGAGAAGGGGAGCGACGGGACCGGTCGTCGCCTGGGCGCCAGCCAGGTTGGCCTCGGGGCGACACATGGCCCGAACGGCCGCCCTCACCACGGGAAAGAGGTCCGGTGTGCAGCCGGCCATCACGGCGTTCACCGCGATCAGCCGCTCGCTGGCCTCGCCCAGGCGCGGGGGAATGATGCCGACCAGAGCCTCGGGATCGCAATCGACGGCGGTCAGGAACTCGGCAACCCGTTTCTTGGTCGGCACGACGACGGGCAGGCCATCGCCCCAGCCCCGCTGGGCGAGCACACGCCGAACCTCCGCGGGGTCTTCGGAGCTCAACTCGAAGCCTTCGAACTCGTCAGCCATCGTTCCCTCGC
>JAFDDG010000072.1 GCA_019310965.1 Deltaproteobacteria bacterium | reverse complement strand
CCTCTTTCCCGAGTTGAACATCCCGCGTTCAACCATTCGAAGCTGGATTCACCGTGGCGTGCCCGACGTGATTTCTTGCGATCTCGCTGCCTATGATCGTACCGAGCTGCCCGCCGAGCTCGAAAGGCTCCGGCGTCGAACGGCTCTGCTCGGAGCGGTAGTTGGCCTCATGGTCGCCATGCTTCGGGTATCGAAGGTCCGACTCGATTACGAGCGCCTTCCGGGCGGCGACGCCAAGAAGATCCTCCTGCGATCGATCGAGCGGGCGAGGAAGGTCTTGCCGCTCAGCGCGGCGCTCCGAATCGCACGGCTCTCGGCATCGCGCTACCACGGATGGTGCCGCGCCGAGGCTGGGTGCGAACTGGATGATCAAACGAGCTGCCCGCGAATCGTTCCGACACGCTTGACTCCCAGCGAGGTCGAAACCGTGCGGGAGATGGTCGAGAGTGACGATCACCGACACCTGTCGCTGCGAGCGTTGGCTCTTCACGCTCAGCGAATCGGGAAGGTCCTCGCTTCACCCTCGACGTGGTATCGGCTGGTCAAGAATGCGGGCTGGAGACGCCCTCGAAACCGCGTCTACCCGGCCAAACCGAAGGTCGGGATCCGAGCCAAGGCTCCCGGTGAACTCCTCCATCTGGACGTGACGATCATCAAATTGCTCGATGGCACGAGAGCGTATCTGCATGCGGTGATCGACAACTATTCCAGACGGATCTTGTCTTGGACGCTCGAAGAACGGCTCGCTGGCGGCGGGACCTGTCGGATACTGCGCGAAGCCGTCGTTCAGCTGAACGATTGCCCCTACCATGCGATCGTGGTCGCGGACTCGGGAAGCGAGAACGTAAACGGAGCCGTCGATGATTTTCTAGACGGCGAGGAATTGACGCGCGTTCTGGCCAAAGTCGAGGTGACTTTTTCGAATTCGATGATCGAGGCATTCTGGCGATCTCTGAAGCACTCGTGGCTCTACCTTCATACGCTGGACAGCTTTGCTGCGCTTCATCGCCTCATCGAGTTCTACGTCAAAGCCCACAACGAAGTAATGCCGCATTCCGCGTTCGAGGGGCAGACTCCGAATGAGATGTTCTTTGGGACCGGCGAAGAAGTCACTCGGAAGCTTTCCGCCTCGCGAAAAACGGCTCGCGAGGAACGAATGAAAGAGAATCGGACCGCGCAATGCGGCGTATGCGTCGGCGAGGCGAGTTCGGGGTCGTTGCTATTGCAACGGCCGCGCTCCAGAATGTTATGAGACGCAGCTCCGCTGGACTTATACGCCGACAGCGTGCCCGGGAACGTGAGTGCGGCGATGGAGCGGCTCGGGACGATGCTCTAGGCCGCGCATTCAAGCGTCACAGCTTCAATGGCAGCACATTGGCAGCCCAGAGCCGATTTGGTTGCCCGAGGACGCAGAGGCCCGACAGGGCAACTCCCTGCCGGGCCTAGGAAACAAACTGGCGACCCGGGCAGGATTCGAACCTGCGACCCCGTGCTCCGGAGGCACGTGCTCTATCCAGCTGAGCTACCGGGCCGTCGAAGCGGCCGTCTGTCTGACCCAGATTGGGCCTTCTACTTCGCAGTGGCAAATCCCTGATCAAGATTGGGCCTTCTGCTTCGCAGCGGCCACTCTCGTCTGATTGGTGGGGCGTAGAGGACTCGAACCTCCGACCTCCGCGGTGTGAACACGGCGCTCTAGCCAGCTGAGCTAACGCCCCCAATCAGACAGACCCTCTGGCCCGCCGCAAAGCAGAAGGGCCAACTCGTTTTCAGACAAACTCGCCCGCTGCCGGGCAGAAGGCTCATCCTCTCTCTTCGACCGTCTCGAGCGAGCGAGAAATCTAGCAAGAACGACCGGCCGCGTGCTCCGCGCCAGCCCGAATTACTGGCTCGACCGCCGCAGGGGCCGGTCGAGGCTCTGGAAGCGCACCTGCCCGTGGGCCACCAGCGCTCCGTCCGAGCTCCGGGTGATCTTCACCTCCCAGAGCTGCTGGCTGCGGCCCTCGTGCAGTGGCAGGCCCTCCGCCAGCAGCTCGCCGGCATCGTGAGCGCGCAGGAAATGGGTGGTGTTCGTCACTCCGACCACGCCCGACATTCCCCGCGCGAGGGCGTTCCGGCCCGCGCCGTGGCTCGCCACGCCCTCGACGATCGAGCTGTAGACACCACCGTGGGCGATGCCGTAGGGCTGATGGTGGCGCTCGTCGATCACGACGCGCGCCCGCACCCGCTCCGGCGTGGCCTCGAGCAGCTCGAAGCCGAGGAACTCTCCCCAGCGATCGCCTTCGACGGCCACGGACACCCGGATCAGTCCGAATCCTCGCCATGGCGCACCGCTGCCGCGACGAAATCGACGAAGAGCGGATGCGGTCGAAACGGCGTCGAGGAGAACTCGGGGTGGAACTGGGAAGCCACGAACCACGGGTGACCCTCGATCTCGATGACCTCGACCAGCCGGCCGTCCGGCGAGCTGCCGGCGATCACGAGGCCGGCCTCGGCCAGGCGCTCCTTGTATTCCGGGTTCACCTCCCAGCGATGCCGATGTCGTTCGGCGATGCGCTCCTGCCCGTAGGCGCGGAAGGCGCGGGTGCCGGGCTCGAGCACGCAGGGCCAGTCGCCCAGGCGCATGGTGGCGCCCTTGTCCTCCACGGCGCGCTGCTCGGGCAGCAGGTCGATCACCGGGTGGGGCGTCGCGGCGTCCACCTCGGTGGAGTTCGCCCCGGCCAGGCCGGCCACGTTGCGCGCGAACTCGATCACCGCAATCTGCAAGCCGAGGCAGATACCGAGAAACGGCACGCGTTGCTCGCGCGCGAAGCGCACGGCCTGGATCTTGCCCTCGACACCGCGCGATCCGAAACCGTGGGGCACCACCAAGCCATCCACCGAGGCCAGCTCGCTGGCGTCGTCGAGCTTCTCCGAGTCGAAGTATCGAAGGTGCACCCCCGCGCGATTCGCGAAGCCCGCGTGATACAGCGCCTCGTTGATGCTCTTGTAGCTCTCGGTGAGGTCGACGTACTTGCCCACCATGCCGATGGTGACCTCGCACTCCGGATTGCGCGCCCGGTGGACGATCTCCTCCCAGTGGCGCAGATCTGGGGTGCCCGTCCAGATATTCAGCACCGAGGTGATCTTCTCGTCGACGCCCTCCTTGTTAAGGACCAGCGGAACCTCGTAGATCGACTCCACGTCCTTGGCCGTGGCCACCGCGTCTTCGTCGACGTTGCAGAAGAGCGAAATCTTCTGCTTGACGGCCTTCGGCAGGAAGCGGTCCGTGCGACACAGGATGATGTCGGGCGCGATACCCACCGTACGCAGCTCCTTCACGGAGTGTTGCACGGGCTTGGTCTTGAGCTCGCCCGCCGCCGCCATGTACGGCACCAGCGCGATGTGGATGAAGCAGCAATTGTCGCGACCCACTTCCGCGCGCATCTGACGGATGGCCTCGAGAAACGGCAGCGACTCGATGTCGCCGACGGTGCCGCCGATCTCGGTGAGCAGCACATCGACGCCCTCGGCGGCCTTGTGGATCGACGCCTTGATCTCGTCCGTGACGTGCGGGATCACCTGCACCGTGCCGCCGAGATACTCGCCACGGCGCTCCTTCGCGAGCACCGCATCGTAGACCCGGCCGGCGGTCACGTTGTTGACGCGGCCCATCTTGGCGCGGGTGAAGCGCTCGTAGTGGCCGAGGTCGAGATCCGTCTCCGCGCCGTCGGAGGTCACGTAGACCTCCCCGTGCTGGAACGGATTCATCGTACCCGGATCGACGTTCAGGTACGGGTCGAGCTTCAGGAACGTGACGCGCAGCCCCCGGGCCTCGAGCAGCGCCCCGATCGATGCGGAGGCCAGCCCCTTGCCCAAGGACGACAGCACCCCGCCCGTGACGAAGATGTGTTTGGTGTGCCTGTCGCCGCTCATACCCATTCCCCCCTCATCGGACAGCTACCCCCTCAGCCCTGCCAAGCGCATCGACAGCACCTCTGCACAACGCATCAGCCACGCGAATCGCGTGAATCGGAACGAATGGCTCGGGGAGCGCGTCCGACGAGAAGAACCCCTGGTCGAGGCTCTCCTCCGGTGTCGTCGGCTCGCCCGGCGCGAGCGCACGCGCTGCGAAGCAGAGGTTCACGGAGTGCACGCGATCGCCGCCGCCGTAGTCGATCACCTGGCGGGCAGGATCGGAGTACACGCCGATGAGATGATCGACGGCAATGCGCCAGCCCGTTTCCTCCTGCACTTCGCGCGCGACAGCGGCGGCAACGGACTCGCCGGGCTCGACGTGACCGCCCGGCAAACCCCACTGCCCGTTGTCGCTGCGTTGCATCAGGAGAATCTCGAACACCCCGGCACCCACCGCTTTGGCTTCGGCCCGACGCACGACGGCCGAAACCGAGAGCCGCAGCTCGGTGGGATTTTTCGCCAAATATGTCGTCAAACCGGAACCGCGCGCGCCCGCGTCGCAACAGAAGAGACAACGCTCTGGGGTCGATGGGATCGGAGCACCACCCGCGCCGTACTGGTTTTGAGGTTTGTATCGCGGCACCCGGGGAGCGTCAACCGACGGCTCCTGAACCGGCGTTTGAGGCGACCCGTGACGCACTCAGGGCAGCTGGGCGCCGCCGAGCAGACCCGTCTCCTCTGGATGACCGGCCATCAGGTTGGCGCACTGCAACGCCTGCCCGCTGGCTCCCTTCACCAGGTTATCGATCGCCGCGAGCAGCACCAGCGTGCCGTTGCGCTCGTCCAGCACCACGCCGACGTCGCAGAAATTGCTGCCTCGCACCGATTGCAGGCTCGGCATCTCGCCCTGGGGCAGCACGCGCACGAAGCGCTCGGCTCCCCAGGCGGCCTCGAGGACTGTTTGCGCCGCCTCGGCGGAGAGTGCGCGGGTCGGGCGACAGTAGACCGAGGCAAGGATGCCCCGGGTGGTCGGAATCAGCTGCGGGACAAAGGTGAGCCGTACCGCCTCTCCCGCGGCCAGGCTGGCCTCCTGCTCCATCTCCGGCCCGTGCCGGTGCGCGCCCACTTTGTAGGCGTGCGCGTTGGCGTCGAGCTCGGCAAACAGGTAGCGCGCATCGAGGCTGCGCCCGGCGCCCGAGACGCCGGACTTGGCATCCACCACGATGCCGCTGGTCTCCACCAGCCCCTCACGCAGAAATGGCACCAGGGGCAGCAGCGCGCTGGTGGGGTAGCAACCCGGGACGGCAGCCAGATCGGCCCCGGCCAACGCATCGCGGTACAGCTCCGGCAACCCGTAGACGGCCTTGCCCACCAGCTCCGGGGCGGCATGCGTCCCGTACCATTGCTCGTAGAGAGGCAGGTCACGCAACCGAAAATCGGCAGAGAGGTCCGCTACCCGGACACCGGCCCGCCGCAACGCCGCCACCGTGGGGGCGGAGGCGGCGTGGGGCAGCGCCGTGAAGGCGAGATCCAGCCGCTCGGCGATGTGCTCGGGCCGCGCCGGCTCGAAGGCGAGATCGAGCCGGCCTCGCAGCGCGGGAAAGGCCTCACCCACGGGCTGCCCGGCGCGCTGCTCGGACGTCACGGCGACAATCTCGAACTCCGGATGCTGCAGCAGCAGACGCAGCAGTTCGAGCCCGGTGTAACCACTGGCACCGAATACGCCGACTCTCATGGCGAAACCTCACCCACTCGAGGGAATTGACCACCAATAGAAAACGGGAGGCCGAAGCGGCCTCCCGTTTTGAAACTCTGCGTGTTTCTGTTTCGGTCTACCGCTTGGAGAACTGATAGCGCGCACGGGCACCCTTCTGCCCGTACTTCTTGCGCTCCTTCTTGCGCGCATCGCGCGTGAGGAGCCCATGGCGCTTGAGCGAACCGCGCAGCGACTCGTCGGCCTTTTCGAGAGCCCGCGAGATGCCGTGGCGC
Source organism: Deltaproteobacteria bacterium (assembly GCA_019310965.1). GTDB lineage: Bacteria > Myxococcota_A > UBA9160 > UBA9160 > SMWR01. Next base: position 17,439 of record JAFDDG010000072.1, on the reverse strand, counting down.
AGCGCATCGGCCTGGCCCGAGACCCCGCCGCCGTGGATCGTCGCGACGACATCCCAGCGACCCTCGTTGGCCGCGACCTCGAACGGATTCTGGATGCGCATGTGCAGCACCTCCCGCGGGAAGTACTCCGTCATGGGCCGACCGTTGACGAGCAGCTGACCACTGCCCGGCTTCAAGCGCACGCGTGCAATCGCGCTCTTGCGCCGGCCGGTTGCGGTGATGACCCCGGCTTCAGACAAGGCTGAGTTCCTCCGGCTGCTGTGCAGCGTGGGGGTGATCGGGTCCGGCGTAGACCTTGAGCTTGCGGAACATGTCCCGCCCGAGAGCGTTCTTCGGCAGCATGCCACGCACGGCGTGGCGCACCACCCGATCCGCGTGGGGCCCCGCCAGCACCTTGTCCGCGGTGATCTCCTTCAGGTTGCCGGTGTAACCCGAGTGTCGGTAGTAGGTCTTCTGCTCGCGCTTTCGGCCCGTGAGCTTCACCTCGCCCGCATTGACCACGATGACGAAATCACCCGCGTCGGTGTGCGGCGTGTAGATCGCCTTGTGCTTGCCGCGCAGCACCGAGGCCACGCGGGTGGACAACCGCCCGAGCACCACGTCCTTGGCGTCGATGATGTACCAACGACGCTCGACCTCGTGGGCCTTCGCACTCTTTGTGGCTCTCTCGACGCGGGCGGCCATGCCGGATGCGCTCCTCTGGGAAACCGGGGATTCCGGGCCGGCAATGGGTACCCGAGCGACCTGGCTGCGTCAAGCCGCGCCAACCCGGAAAGCAGGCGAATTTCCAGGCGAATCCGGCCTCGCCACGAGCGAGGCCAGCCGCTCTGCAACCCCCAGGGGCGCCCCCACCGCCCCGCGGGCGCCCGAGGTCAGCGCCTGCACCCGAGCTTCAGCCTCGCCCACCCGGCAGGAGCAGCCGGCACAGCCAACTACCTGGGGCGCGCTGGCCGCGTAAGAGTGCTGCCGGGCCTCACGGAGGAGCGTGCCGGGTGCGAAGGCGGTGGCGCGCCGGTGCCGGGGACGGCGCCGGTGCCGGGGACGGTGTTGCCTTCTTGCCTTTTCCAGGACTTGCTTGCTGACGCCACCGCTCAGCCGGAAAAGGCAAGAAGGCAACACCGTCCCCGCTTGCCGCCCCACTGGGGATGCGAAAGGCCTACGCCGGCGCATGAGCACGACACCGCCTTCGCACCCGGCCCTGGCACCGCTCACCGAGCTGCTTCAGCAACTTGTCGCGGCGACTGAGCGCACCGCAGCCAGCCGTAAAGCGTCGGCATCTGGCGGCGCGTCAGCCCTGGGTCGGGGTCCGGCTCGAGCGGCCGCCCGATCCCGCCCGCGACGCGTCGTCGTAGTCGACACGGACCAGCGTGAGCGCTGACGCCGGTGCGGTGCGACCGGCCCGCGCGCGATCGCAACTCGCCAGAATCTCGAGCATCTCGTCCGCGCTGCGGCGCCCGAACCCGACTTCGAGCAGGGTGCCGGCGATGATCCGCACCATGTGACGCAGGAAGCCCGGGCCCTCGACCTCGATGAGGAGCTCTCCGCCCGCTTTCCCGAGAACCTCCACGCGATCCAGCCGACGCCGGGTCGACGCCACCTCGGAGCCGGCTGTCTGGAACGCCGCAAAATCGTGGCTTCCCTGCAGCGCGGCCGCGGCGGCGCGCATGGCGCCGATATCGAGCGCGGCGCGCACCCAGTGCGAGCGACGTCGGCGCAGCGGCGAGCGCTCTGCGCCGTTCCAGATCCGGTAGCGATACAGCTTGCGCCTCACGGCGTGACGGGGCTGAAAGCCGTCCGGCACTTCGGCACACGCCTGCACGGCGACGTCTTCGGGCAGCACCCCGTTGAGAGCCCGGCGCAAGGCGTCCGCCTCGCGGGGCGTCTCCAGCACCAGCGCCGCGACCTGCGCCTCTGCGTGCACTCCGGAGTCGGTGCGGCCGGCACCCATTACACGAACCGTCTCACGGGTCACCTGGGCAATCGCGGCCTCCAGCACCCCCTGCACGGTGCGGTGATCGCCGAGCTGCACTTGCCAGCCCTCGAAACCGCTCCCGTCGTATTCGACGGTGAGCCGATAAGTCGCCACGCCGCCTTCTAGTGCACGGGGCTCAGCTGCCGCACCGCGAGCTGCACCGCGTTCGCTGCGGCAAGCCGCAACACGTCCGCCGCGACCCACAGCAGGAGCCCGTTCTCCGGAGACGAGGGGTCCCTGCGCACGCGTCCCACCAACGCCACCTCGCGACCCGCCGCCGCCCGCAGCGTCACGCCGTCGGCAAACCCGTCCCAGCGCTCGATGCCCGGAGCCTGGCCGAGATGCCCCTCGGCCAACGCCGGATCGAGGGGCCGCTCGGTTTCGACGGCGAGGCTTGCGCCAAAACCCATGAAGATCGGCACCTGCACGAAGCTGAGGGCCAGGCGCGGCTCTGCGGCCAGCAACCGCGAGAGGGACGTCGCCATCTCGAACTCACGCTGGCTGACACCGGCGGCGTCGATCTCGCCCAGTGCCGGCACGCAATCGAAGGCCACCGGCTGCGCGAAGATCCCGGGCTCCGGTGCCTCCTCCTGGTTGAAGAGCGCGATCGACTCGTTGAACAGCGACTCGATACCCTCTCGCCCCCCCCAAGAGGCCGCCTCTAGACAGGTGCCGACGACACGACGCAGCCCGGCGGCCTCTTCCAGCGGGCGCAAGGCCAGTGCCAGCACGAGAGCGGCCCCTGGCGGCGCCACCAGCAGCGGCGCGCGCTCCCCCGCCCCGCCGAAGGCCGCCACGCGCAGCGGCGCCTCGGGCACGCCGGCCATCGCGCCGCCCGCGTCGATGCAGAGCACCTCGAGCTTGAGCGCCTCGCGCACGAAGTCTCGCGAGACCTCGCTCGGCGTGCACAGAAAGACACAGTCGAGCCCGCGCAGCTTGGGCGCCTGCGTTTCCACGGCCAACGTGTTGCCGCGAAACTCGACCTCGCTGCCGAGAGAACGCTCCGTCGCCACCGGCAGCAGCTCCGCGATGTCGAGGGACGACTCCGACAGCAGCTCCAGCACCTGGCCGCCGAGCGCACCAGTGGCCCCGATAACGCCGATGCGCAGGGATCCGCTCACGCTTCGAGCTTCGCGAGCACGAGGTCGCCCATGGCGACGCAGCCCATCGGCGTCTCGCCCTCACCGGCGAGATCCGCTGTGCGCGCACCCGAATCGAGCGCCGCCTCGACGGCGCTGCGAATCGCCTGCGCGGCATCCGGCGCATCGAGGGAATGCTCGAGCAGCATCGCCGCCGACAGGATCGCAGCCAGTGGGTTCGCCGCATCCTGCCCGGCGATGTCGGGAGCCGAGCCGTGCACGGGCTCGTAGAGGCCGATGCCGCCCTCCCCCAGGCTCGCCGACGGCAGCATGCCAAGGGAGCCGGTAATCATGGCGGCCTCGTCCGAAAGGATGTCACCAAAGAGGTTGCCGGTGACCACCACGTCGTAACGCCCGGGCTCCTTGAGCAGAAGCATCGCCATCGAATCGACGAGCTGGTGCTCGAGGGTCACGTCGTCGTAGTCCTTCGCGACCTCTTCCACCACCTCGTTCCAGAGCTGGGAGACCTCGAGCACGTTGGCCTTGTGCACCGACGTCACCAGCTTGCGGCGGCGCCGCGCCGAATCGAAGGCCACCGTCGCAATGCGCGCGATCTCGTCCTCGTCGTAGACCATGGTGTTGCGGGCTTCGCGGCGGCCGGCCGCCGTGGCGGCGATGCCGCGCGGCTCACCGAAGTAGATGCCGCCCGTGAGCTCCCGCACCACCAGCAGATCGATGCCGGCGACCACCTCGGGGCGCAGCGACGACGCGTCGGCCAGCGCGGGGAACACGGCCGCCGGGCGCAGGTTGGCGAACAGCCCGAGCTCCTTGCGGATGCGCAGCAGGCCCTTCTCGGGACGCGTATCCACCGGCAGTGCGTCCCAGCGCGGCCCGCCCACGGCACCGAGCAGCACCGCGCTCGAGCCGCGCGCCGCTTCGATGGCAGAGTCCGCCAACGGGGTTCCGCGCGCGTCGATCGAGCTGCCACCGATGAGTTCTTCCGAGAAATCGAACGCGAGGCCGGCACGCTCCCCGGCCGCCTCGAGCACGCGACGTGCCTGCGCCGTCACCTCGGGCCCGATGCCATCTCCCGGCAGCACAAGGATCTTCGACGTCATGACTGCTAGATGCCCTTCGGCTCGGCGACTTCGTGCCGCTGCTTGTGCCAGGCCAACTTGTTGAGGGCGTGCACGTATGCCTTGCCGCTGGCCACGATGATGTCCGAGTGCGCGCCGTGACCGATTACCTTGCGACCGCCCTCCTCGACGGTAACCGAGACCTCGCCAAGAGCGTCCATGCCACCGGTGATGGCGTTCACCTGAAAGCGCAGCAGCTCGATCTTCGTCTCCGTCAGCTCCGCGATGGCCTTGAAGACGGCGTCCACCGGGCCGATGCCCAGGGCCGTGGCGCGACGCGCCTCACCGTCCACCAGCAGCTCCACCGTAGCGGTGGGCTTCGCGAAGGTGCCGGAGAGGATCGAGAGATCGCCGAGCTCGTAGCGATCGTCCGACTGCGTGACGGAATCCGCGACGATGGCCTCGATGTCCTCGTTGTAGATGGTCTTCTTCTTGTCGGCGAGATCCTTGAAACGGCGGAAGGCCTGTTCGAAGGCCTCACCGTCCAGAGCAAGGGCCAGCTCGTCGAGCCGATCGCGAAACGCGTGGCGGCCCGAGTGCTTGCCGAGCACCAGCTCGTTCGACGCGCGGCCGATCGACTGGGGTGTCATGATCTCATAGGTGATGGCGGCCTTGAGCACGCCGTCCTGGTGGATACCCGCCTCGTGCGCGAAGGCGTTGTCGCCGACGATGGCCTTGTTGGGCTGCACCGAGACGCCGATCGTCGAGGCCAGCAGCCGGCTCGCCGGATAGATCTCCGTCGTAACGATGTTCGTATCGAGCCCGCCGAAGACGTCGGGCCGCGTCTTGAGCGCCATCACCGCCTCTTCCATCGAGGTATTGCCCGCGCGCTCGCCGATTCCGTTTACCGTGCACTCGATCTGCCGCGCACCCGCCAGCACCGCCGCGAGGCTATTGGCCACACCGAGCCCCAGATCGTTGTGGCAGTGCACCGAGAAGACCACGTCGTCCGCAGGCGAAAGTCGCTCGCGCAGCGTGCGGATCAGCCGTGCGTACTCGTCGGGCTGCGCGTACCCCACCGTGTCGGGCACGTTCAGGGTGGAGGCGCCGGCGCCGAGGGCCACCTGGAACACCTGCACCAGGAACTCGATGTCCGAGCGCGTCGCATCCTCGGCGGAGAACTCCACATCGTCGCAGTGGCCGCGCGCCTGGGTGACGGCGCGCTCCACCTCCGCGAGCACCTGCTCGCGGCTCATGCGCAGCTTGTGCTCCAGGTGGATGTCACTGGTCGCGATGAAGGTGTGGATGCGCGGGCTCGCGGCCTTCGCCAGGGCCTGCGCGGCGCGGTCGATGTCGCCGCGACCCGTGCGAGCGAGGCCGCAGATGCGGCTGCCGCGCACCTGATCAGCGATGGCGCGCACCGCCTCGAAGTCGCCTTCGCTGGCGATCGGGAAGCCCGCCTCGATGACGTCGACCCCCAGCCGCTCGAGCTGGCGTGCCAGGGCCAGCTTCTCATTGAGGTTCATGCTGCAGCCCGGCGACTGCTCACCATCCCGCAGGGTGGTGTCGAAGATGCGGATGCTGTCGTTCATACCGTCACCCCTCGCTCGGCTGCTCGGTCGGCGCAGACGCCGGCAGCTCTTCCAACGGTCGGTGTTTCAGCCTGCGCCAGCACCACTCCACCGGCCCGGAGAACACGTACACGATGCCGATGACGAAGAGGCTCACGGAAGGCTCGGCGACCACGAACGCCAGCGCCACCACCACGAAGACCAGGGTGCCGTAACTGTGGCGCACGTCGATTTCCTTCGAGCTGCGGTAGGGGATGGCGCTCACCATCAACAGCCCGAGAGTCGCGACGCCGCCGGCCAGCAACCACTCCGGCGCCGCGAAATGGATGCCGTAGTCGCCCAGGAAGGAGACGAACCACTGGGTGGACGCCACCACGCAGGCAGCGGCTGGGCTGGGCATCCCCTCGAAGTGCCCCCGGTAACGACCCGGCGAGACATTGAAGCGCGCGAGTCGCAGCGCGCCGCAGGCGAGGTAGAGAAATGCCAGCACCCAGCCGGCGCGGCCGAGCACCTGGAGATTGCCGGCACTGAACGCCAGCATCGCCGGCGCCACCCCGAAGGAGACCGTGTCCGCGATCGAATCGTACTCGACACCAAACCTGCTGGTGGAGTGCGTCATGCGCGCCACGCGGCCGTCGAGGGTATCGAACGCGGCGGCCAGGATGATCCCGAGCGCCGCCTTGTCGGGATCGCCGGTGAACGCGTGGACGATGGCGTAGAAGCCAAAGAAGAGGTTTCCCGTGGTCAGCAGGTGCGGCAGCAGGTACATGCGCGACGCGCGCGCGCCCTTGCGCCGCCGACGACGACGGCGGCCCGACCGCCGGGGCTCGACTCCGCTGGTGCTGGATTCGTGCTCTTCCATCACGACCTCGGCAGCTGTGCGATCACGTCGCATCCGCCGCGCACACGCTGTCCGCGGCTCACCCGCAACTCGGCGCTGGCCGGCAACAGCACATCGGTGCGCGAGCCGAAGCGGATCAGACCGTAGCGGCACCCGCGCTCGACGAACTCGCCCACCTGCGGATGACACACGATCCGGCGTGCGATGAGTCCGGTGATCTGGCTCACGACCACGTGCTCGCCCTGCGGCGTCTCGAGCGTCATGTCGAGCCGCACGTTGTGGCTGGCGGCCCGCTCGTTGAAGGCTGCGAGGAACTTCGTGCCGCTGCGCTCGATCGCGCGCACACGCCCCGGCACCGGCGCGCGATTCACGTGCACGTTGAAAACGGAGAGGAAGATCGCGACGCGCACGGCCTTCTCGCCGTTCGGCAGCTCCACCTCTGCCGCCTCGAGCACCCTGCCGTCCGCCGGTGCGACCACCGTGCGGGCATCACCGGGGATCAGTCGTTTCGGGTTGCGAAAGAAGCAGCCCACGAAGACCGTGAGACCGAGCATCAGCGTGCCGACCCCGAACCAGCCGAGAAAGCCGCAGACACCCGCCAACAGGAACGGAATCAGCCCGAGCGACATCGCGTCGCGCACGACGTACTCGGTGGGGCGCTCTGCAAAGATCGGCGCCTCGGGCACCGCGCTGGCATCCACCTGGGGATTGGCCATATCTCAGTTCTTGCTGCGGTCGACCAGGCGTTTTTCCTTGAGCCACGGCATGAGGCTCCGGAGCCTGGCGCCCACCTCCTCCATCTCGTGTCCCGCGCCGCGCTTGCGCAGCGCGGAGAAGGAAACCGCGCCGCTCTGGTTCTCGAGGATGAACTCCTTGGCGAACTGACCGGTCTGGATCTCCTCGAGAATCTGCTTCATCCGCGCCTTGGTGTCGGCGTCGATGACGCGCGGTCCGCGGCTGAGATCTCCGTACTCGGCGGTATTCGATACCGAGTACCGCATGTTGGCGATGCCGTCCTCGTAGATGAGATCGACGATCAGCTTCACCTCGTGGATCGTCTCGAAGTACGCCATCTCCGGCGCGTAGCCGGCTTCCACCAGCGTCTCGTAGCCGGCCTGCATCAGCGCGGTGAGGCCGCCGCAGAGCACCGCCTGCTCGCCGAAGAGATCCGTCTCGGTCTCCTCGCGGAAGTTCGTCTCGATGATGCCCGCGCGGCCGGCGCCGATGCCCTTGGCATAGGCCAACGCGATCTGCAGCGTGTCCCCACTGGGATCCTGGTGCACGGCCACGAGCGCCGGCACGCCGCGGCCCTCCTCGTAGTGCGCGCGCACGGTGTGACCGGGTCCCTTCGGCGCCACCATGAAGACGTTCAGGCCCTCCGGCGGCCTGATCGCCTCGAAGTGGATGTTGAAGCCGTGGGCCACCGCGAGGTAGTTGCCGGACTGCAGGCCCGGCTCGATCTCTTCGCGGTAGATCTGCGCCGTGGTCTCGTCCGGCAGCGTCATCATCACGATGTCGGCTTCGCGCGCCGCCTCTGCGGGGGTGAGCACGCGCAGGCCGGCGGCCTCGGCCTTGGCCCAGCTCGGCGACTCTTTGCGCAGGCCGACCACGACGTTCACTCCCGAGGCGTGCAGATTCTGGGAATGGGCGTGGCCCTGACTCCCGTAGCCGACGACAGCGACCGTCTTGCCGTCCAGGCGTCCGAGGTCGGCGTCCTTGTCGTAGTAGATGTTGAGAGCCATGGGGGCAGAGTTCTCCTGGGGCTGGGAATGGCCCCGTAGTATGGCCGATTCCCCCGGGGATCGCTGCCCGCCCGATGGCACCAGGCACGCTGACCCGTCCCCCCCAGGCGGCACTACTCGAAGCGCTGACCGGTGCGCTGGACCTCGGCCTCGGCGCGGCGCAGGTAGCGGGGCACGAGCTCCGCCGCCTGGAGCGTATCCGCCGAGTCGACCCGACGCTGCCCGAGCCGGCCCACGGCCAGGGCCAGCGACAGCTTGCTGCCCACGATCCGCGGCGCGGCGCCACCGAGCGCAGCGGCGCAGCCCTCGGCTCCGGCCCCGACCAGCACGCAGCCGGGGGGCAGCCGCCCGGAGAGCTCGTGCGGCGTGTAGACGCCCTCGGCCAGCGCCGACGCCGTGGGCGGCCCCGCACCCGCCGCGCGCTCGAAACCCGCGGCATAGAATTCGCCGCGCTGGGCGTCGAGCAGCGCCACCACGCCGGCACCCGCGGCGCCCGCGGCGTACGCGAGCGCTGTCAGGGTCGGCACGGCGGCCACCGGGCGCGCGTCGCCAAACGCCAATCCCTTCACGGTGGCGACGCCGACGCGCAGCCCGGTAAACGAACCCGGGCCGATCGAGACGGCGAACGCCTCGACCTGCGCGAGCCCGACGCCCGCCTCGCGCAGCACCGAGTCGATGCAGGGCAGCAGGCTCTCCGCGCCGCGGGAGCCCGGCGGACCGCTGGCTTCTGCGAGCACGGCGTCGCCGCGCAGCAGCGCCACGGCAGGGCCGCCACAGGCGGTCTCGAGCGCCAGCAGCAGGCGCGACGACGCAGGCAGGATTCCGGTCCTCGCTAGAGGGAGCGCATCAACTGAGCCCACAGGCGGGACAGATCGTTCCAGAAGGCGAGGCCCATCAGCATCACCAGCACGGTGAGTCCCACCTGCTGGAAGGCGAGCTTGGCGCGCAGCGAGAGCGGCGTGGGCTTGAGCGACTCGACGAGGAAGAGCAAGGCCTGTCCACCGTCGAGAATCGGGATCGGCAACAGGTTGAGGATGCCGAGGTTGATGCTGATCAGCACCATCAGGCGCATGAAGGCGACCCAGCCCTGCTTCGCCGCATCGCCAGTCATCTGCGCGATGCCGATCGGGCCGGCGAGGTTCTTGCGCGAGACCTCGCCGGTCGCGAGCTTCGACAAGCCGAGCAGGAACATGCGCGTGATGCCGACGGTCATCTCGACCGCCCGCGGCACGCTGACCATCGGATTGCGCTGGCGATCCGTGCGCGTCACGCCCTGCACCAACGCGCTCGCGCCTATCACGCCGAGGCGGAAGCGCGGCCCGGCCAGATCCCGCTCGGTCTCCATCGACTCCGCGGCGATCGTGACCTCGTGCGGCACGCCGTCGCGCAGGTAGCTCAGACTCTTGCTCTCGCCGCCGCTGGAGGAGACCGCCAGCGCGAAGGAATCGAAGGTGGTGATCGCCTCGCCGTCGTAGGCAACGATCACGTCGCCGGCTTGAAGCCCGGCGCCCGCCGCGGGCGAATCTTCCGAGATCCCCGTGATGCGGGCGCTGGCGCGCATCACACCGAGCGCTTCGAGACTGCCGAGAGCGGGGACGCCGAGCTCGAGACGCTCCGCCTCTTCCTCCCGCTCCAGCGTGAGCTCCACGATCCCCGGCGGCGCCGCCGCGTAGGCCGCTGCAAAGGCGTACCAGTCGGCCACCGGCTCACCGGCCACTTCGAGGATCCGGTCCCCAGAGCGCAGCGCAGCTTCCCGCGCCGGTGCGTCCGGGCGCGCGATGGCGACGAGCGCCGAAGGCCGCCAGTGCGCGATGCCGATCCAGCCCGCCTCTTCGGACTGGCCGAAGGCGTTGACTCCGGCACGCGCGACCACCGGCACCGACACGCCTCGCGCCTCGCCCTGCGGTGTCTCCAGCTCGAACGCGAGAGTGCGACCGGCCGCCGCGTGCACCGCATCGTAGATGTCGCTCCACCAGTGGACCGGCTCGCCGTCGATCGACACGATCCGGTCGCCCGCCTGCACACCGACCTCCGCGGCCGGCGAACTCCCCTCCACCAGGCCCACCACCGCTTCCGGTCGCGGCAGCCCAACCCACTGCATGCCCACGAAGATCAGCACCGGCAGGATCAGGTTCATCAACGGGCCCGCCGACACGATCAGCAGCTTCTGCCACAGCGCCTTGGCCCCGAGGGTCTGTTCGGGGCTGGCCTGGGCCTCGGGACCTTCTTCTTCATCCGGGTTTTCGCCGAGCATCTTCACGAAGCCACCGAGCGGGATCCACGCGACCACGTACTCGGTATCGCCCCACACCCAGCACATGCGGTAGCGGCCGAAGCCGATGGGCGAGCCAAAGCCGATGCTGAACTTGAGTACGCGAACGCCGCAGGCCTTGGCCGCCCAGAAGTGACCGAGCTCGTGCACGAAGATCAGCACCGAGAGCAAGAAGATGACGGGGACCACGTAATCGCCGATCACGAAGCAACACCTCCTGCACCGGCAAGCCACTCATTCGCCTGCGCTCTCGCCCAGCGGTCGGCCTCGGCCACATCGTCGAGATCCCGCAACGCCGTCGCCCCAACCTTGCGCGCGTGCGCATCGAGCACCGCGGCGTTGGCGGCGGCGATCTCCGGAAACGCGAGCCGACCGTCCAGGAACGCCGCCACCGACACCTCGTTCGCCGCGTTCAACACTGCCGGCGCGGCCTCGTCGGCACGCAGCGCCGCGAACGCGAGCTCGAGGCACGGGAAACGCTTGGTGTCGGGCGCCTCGAAGTCGAGCTGGCCGAGCGCCGCCAGATCGAGCCGCGGCAACTCCAGCGGCAGCCGCTCCGGATGCGCCAGCGCCACCGCGATCGGCACGCGCATGTCCGGCAGCCCGAGCTGCGCCAGCACGGAGCCGTCGACGAATTCCACCAGCGAATGCACGATCGATTGCGGATGCACTACCACTTCCACGCGTTCTGGGCCCAGATCGAAAAGCCAGCGCGCCTCGATCACCTCGAGCCCCTTGTTCATCAAGGTGGCCGAGTCGATCGTGATCTTTGGGCCCATATCCCAGTTCGGATGATTCAGCGCTTCCTTGACCGTAGCGCGCGCGATGCGGCCCGGGTCCCAGGTGCGAAACGGCCCCCCTGAGGCGGTCAGGATCAGCTTCGCGACATCCTCGAGGCGCTGACCCGCCAGGCACTGAAAAATGGCGGAATGCTCGCTGTCCACCGGCAACAGCGTGACACCGTGGGCCCGCACCTCGCGCAGCACCAGAGCCCCCGCGGTGACCAGCACTTCCTTGTTGGCGAGCGCCACATCGCGTCCGGCGCGGATCGCGGTGAGCGTGGGCGCCAGCCCGACGGCACCCACCAGGCCGGAGACCACCAGGTCCGCGGGGTGTGCGGCCGCGGCGTCCAAGCCCGCGTCGCCCGTCGCGATTTCCGGTGCGTCGGGGCCGAGCCGCTCGCGCAGCTCCCGGGCACCTGCCGCCTCCGCCACCGAGACGAATTCCGGGCGGAAGCGGCGAACCTGCTCCGCGAGCTTCTCGATGCGGCGGCCGGCCGCGAGAGCCACCACCCGGTAGCGCTCCGGAAAGGCCTCGGCAACGGAGAGGGACTGCTCGCCCACACTGCCGGTGCTGCCGAGGAGTGTCAGTCGCTTGGGCTGCATGGCACCTCTCGCCCGACCCGGCGGGCGACGGTAGAGATCAGCTGCGCACCTGCTCACTGGTGAGCCCGAAACGCCGCTCCCGCGCCTGGTAGTCGACGATGGCATCCACCAGATGCGTCTTACGGAAGTCCGGCCAGCGCACGTCGGACACGAAGATCTCGGTGTACGCGATCTGCCACAACAGGAAATTCGACACCCGCCGCTCGCCGCTCGTTCGGATCAGCAGATCGGGGTCCGACAGCTCGGGCTGGTAGAGATAGGCGGCAAAGCTCTTCTCGTCGAGCTGCTCGGGGTCGACCTTGCCGACCTCGGCATCCCGCAGCAGCTTGCGCGCAGCGTCCACGATCTCGGCGCGCCCGCCGTAGGAGACGGCGAAGACGAGCTGCATCTCGCGATTGTCACGGGTGGCCGCCTCGGCCTCTTCGAGCTTGGCGCGCGTCGAGATCGGCAGCCGCTCGAGCCGCCCAATCGAAGTCACCCGGATGCCGTTGCGCTGCACCTCCGGAAGCTCTGCGTCGATGTAGAACTCCAGCAGGCTCATCAGCTCGTCGACTTCGCGCTTGGGCCGATTCCAGTTCTCGAGAGAGAAGGCGTAGAGGGTCAGCGTCTGCACGCCGAGTTCGTGCGCCGCACGCACCACGGCGCGCACGGACTCGAGACCCTGCCTGTGGCCCTCGATGCGGGACATGCCGCGCTCCTCGGCCCAGCGGCCGTTGCCATCCATGATGATGGCGACGTGGCGCGGAATCGCTTTCGGATCGAGACGGCTGGCCGGCATCAGACCTCGAGGATCTCCTCCTCCTTGGCCGAGAGGATGGCGTCGATCTGCTTGACAAAATCGTCCGTCAGGCCCTGCACCTTCTTCTCCGCCTGACGGCCCTCGTCCTGGGGCACGGAGCCATCGGAGACGAGATCCTTCAACATCGAGAGGGCATCGCGGCGGCCTTCCCGCACGCCGACCTTGTGATCCTCGGAGAGACCCTTCACGTGCTTGACCAGCTCCTTGCGGCGCTCCTCGGTGAGCGCCGGGATTGGAATGCGCACGACCTTGCCGTCGTTCGAGGGCGTGAGCCCCAGGTCCGACGCCTGGATCGCCTTTTCGACGGCCTGGATCACGCTCTTGTCGAACGGGTTCACGACGATGAGGCGCGCATCCGGCGTGGTGAGATTCGCCATCTGGTTCAGCGGCGTGGGCGTGCCGTAGTAGTCGACCTGGATGCCATCGAGCAACGCCGTGCTCGCTCGGCCGGTACGCACCTTCTGCAGCTCGGCGCGCAGGCTGCGCACCGATTTGTCCATCGCCTGCCTGGCCTCCTCTTCGACGAGGGCCACGTCTTCTTGGGACATCGCTCCGTTACTCCCCTACGAGCGTGCCGACCTTGTCTCCCGAAGCCACCTTCTGGAGATTGCCGGCCACACCGCTGTCGAACACGATGATCGGGATGTCATTCTCCCGGCACAGCGCCAACGCCGTCTGGTCCATCACGCGCAGGTTGCGGGAGATGGCCTCGTCGAAGCCGACCTTGTCGTAGCGCCTGGCCTCGGCGTTGAGCTTCGGGTCGGCATCGTAGACGCCGTCGACCCCCTGCTTGGCCATCAGAATGATCTCGCAGCCGAGTTCGGCTGCGCGCAGGGCGGCGGCGGTATCCGTCGAGAAATAGGGGTTGCCAGTGCCACCGGCGAACACGACGACGCGGCCCTTTTCGAGATGCCGCTCGGCCCGGCGCCGGATGTAGGGCTCGGCCACCGATGAGATCTCGAGCGCGGTCAGCACACGGGTCGCCAGCCCGTGCTTCTCGAGCACGTCCTGCAGCGCCATGGCGTTGATCACGCTGGCGAGCATGCCCATATAATCGGCGCTGGTGCGGTCGAGACCCTGGGAAGCCGCGTCGATGCCGCGGATCACGTTGCCGCCGCCAATCACGACGCAGACCTGGATGCCGAGCTCGTGGACATCCCGCAGATCCTGTGCGATGTCCGAGATGACGGTCGGGCTGATGCCAAAGCCGCCCTCCCCGGCAAGGCGCTCGCCAGAGAGCTTGACCAGGATCCTGCGGTACGCCGCTTTCACGCCTCCCCCGTCTCTCCCAGCTTGAAGCGCTCGAAGCCGGTGACGCTCACGTCGCCCAGCAGATCCTTCACGGCCTTGTCGGGGTCCTTTACGAACGCCTGCTCCACGAGCACGACGTCGGCCAGGAATTTCTTGAGCTTCCCATCCACGATGCGCTCGATCACCTTCTCGGGCTTGCCTTCCTGCTCGGCCTGGGCGCGGTAGATCTTGCGCTCCGATTCCAGCAGCTCCGCCGGCACGTCGTCGCGACTCACGGCGACCGGCGACGGATCGGCGGCCGCCACATGCATCGACAGATCCTTGGCGAGCGCCTCGGCGTCACCGGCAGCAGAGTCGAGACCCACCAGCACGCCGAGCTTGCCACCGGCGTGGACGTAGCCGCCGACGTGCCCGCCGTCCACGGCGAGCCGCGCCACGCGCTTCACCACCACGTTCTCTCCGAGCTTGGCGATGGCGGCGCTCACGCGATCTGCCACTTTCTCACCGCCGATCTCCTGCTCGAGCAGCGCGTCGGGAGCGTCGATGGCCGCGTCACCCGCAATGGCTTCCGCCAGCGACGTGGCCAGGGCGGAGAAGTCATCGGTGCGCGCGACGAAATCGGTCTCGCAGCCAATCTCCACCATACCGCCAGCGCTTCCGACCAGCGAGATGGCGATCACGCCCTCGCTGGTGGCACGCCCCTCGCGCTTGCCAGCCTTGGCCAATCCGCGCTCGCGGAGTAGCTCGACGGCTTTGTCGATGTCCCCGTCGGCATCCGTCAACACCCGCTTGCAATCCATCATGCCGGCGCCGGTCTTGTCCCGGAGCGCTTTAACCGCTGCTGCACTGATCTCGGCCACGAACTCCTACTCCTTGGTCGCGCCGGTCGGAGCCGGCTCCGTTTGGGTTTCATCGGAGGCCGGGGCATCCGGAGCGGGGGCCGGGGCCTCCGGGGCAGGGGCCGGCGCCTCCGGGGCGGGAGCCGCCACGACCGGCGAGGGCGCCGCGCTCTCGTCCTCGTCGCGACGCCCACCGAACGACGCAACGCCGCGACTGGCTGTCCCCTCGGACTGGATATCGACGACCTTGCGGCCGGACGCGGTGGTCGCCTTTTCGGCCGCCTCGGCCTGGCGCCGATCCGCCTCCACGACTTCCGCCTTGATGCGCTCCTGGTTCTCGGCGTCGCCCTCGATGCAGGCATCGGCCACCCGGCTGCAGTAGAGCAGGATGGCGCGGGTCGAATCATCGTTGCCGGGAATCACGAAGTCGATGTCGTCGGGGTTGCTGTTCGAATCGACCACGGCGGCGATCGGGATGCCCAGGCGCTGCGCCTCGCTGACCGCGATCTGCTCGCGGCCCACATCGAGCACGAACATGCAGTCGGGCAGCCGCGTCATCTCGCGCATGCCTTCCAGCGACTTTCTGTACTTGTCGATCATGCGGTTGAGGCGCGAGAGCTCCTTCTTCGACAGCTCCGCCACCTTCTCCTCATCCGCACGCGTCTCGAGCATCGCCTTGTAGCGTTCGATCGACTTCTTGACCGTCTTGAAATTGGTCAACATCCCGCCGAGCCAGCGGTTGTTGACGTAGTGCTGACCGGAGCGCACGGCCTCGAGCTTGACCAGCTCCTGGGCCTGACGCTTGGTGGCAACGAAGAGCACTTTGCCGCCCGACGCCGTCACCTCACGTATGAAGTCGAGAGCCTCCCGAAAACGCGGGAGCGTCTGATCCAGGTCGACGATGTGCACGCCGTTGCGTTCCCCGAAGAGAAACGTCTTCATGCGCGGATTCCAGCGCCGGGTCTGGTGCCCGAAGTGGACGCCCGCTTCGATCAGCTCGCGAATGCTGAGTTCTTGCTTCTGGAGGACCTCCGCGGTCACGCTCGCGGGGGCATCGGACGCCGAGGCAGCTGCCTCGGACGTGGGCTCGGACATGTCTTCTCCTTCGCGGTTGTGCCACCGCTCCCAGCGCCGACTGGGTTCTCCCAGACCGCCGCCCTCCCAACAACCCGACCGCAGCAGCGGACGAGCACCGCGTGGGAGCCCGGAACGTGTGAAGTCGCACAGAGTTAGCAGACCCGAGGGCGGGCGTCAGCCGGGCCCTTTCAGGTCGTGTATTCCGCGTTGATGCGCACGTAGTCGGTGGTCAGGTCGCACGTCCAGAGCTCCGCTGCACCCCTGCCGGCACCCAGGGCCACCTCGATATCGACCTCCGCAGCCTGGAGGCGCTTCGCCGCACGGCGCCGAGCCGCCGGTCCCGCCGAGACCCCGTTGCCAAATACCGTCACCCCGGCGAGTGTGACCCGCGTCCGCTCGAGCCGCAGCGCGGTGCGGCCGGCACCCAGGGTCTGCAGGATGCGCCCCCAATTCGCATCTCCCCCGAAAATCGCGGTCTTGACCAGCACGGAGTTGGCGATGCGCCGGGCCGCGGCCTGCGCCTCGCGATGGCTGCGCGCACCCCTGACCCGCACGGTGATGAGCTTGGTGGCACCCTCGCCGTCTCTGGCCAGCGCGCGCACGAGCTGCGTCGCCAGGTCGCCGAGCGCGTCCCGGAAGCGAGCCGCTCCGGGGCTACCCGGACCTCGCAGGGGCGCGTGGCCGGCAACGCCGTTCGCGAGCAGCAACACCGTGTCGCTGGTGGAGCCCTCGCCATCGATGGTGAGCCGGTTGTAGGTGCGATCCGCCACTTCGCGCAGCGTGCGGCGCAGGAAGGCCGGCGTCGCGGCCACATCACTGAGCAGGAAGCTCAGCATGGTGGCCATGTCGGGCTCGATCATGCCCGCACCCTTGGCGATGCCGGCCAGTGTCACCTCGCGACGCCCGATACGCACCACGCGCTGCGCGAGCTTCGGCACCGTATCCGTCGTCATGATGGCACGCGCCGCAGCGGGAAGGCCCTGGGGCACGAGCGCGGCAGCCGCCTGTGCAACGCCCGCTCGGATCTTGCGCATGGGCAGCGGCTCCCCGATCACACCGGTCGAGGCGACCAACACGTCCTCCTCGGCCACTCCCACCGCACGCGCGGCGGCCGCCGCCATGTTCACGGCGTCGCGCAAGCCGCGCTTGCCCATGGCGACGTTCGAGATACCGCTGTTGATGGCGATCGCACGCGCCGTGCCCCGGCGCACGCGCTCGCGGCACAGGGAGACCGGTGCACCGACGACCGTGGAGCGCGTGAACACGCCGGCCACGCTCGCCGGCGTGTCGCTCACCAGCAGGGCCAGATCGAGATCCGCATCCTTGATGCCACAGTGAACCCCGGCGGCACGCATGCCGGGCACGACCGGAACGCTGTGCTTCAAGGCTTCAGGCCGCGGCGCCGTGGCACTTCTTGTACTTGTGACCGCTGCCGCAGGGACACGGATCGTTGCGCCCGACCTTGCCCTGGGGCGCGGCCGCGTCGCCCGGCGCACGGGCGGCCGCAGGGGCTTGGCGACGCGGCCCCGCCGGCG
>JAFDDG010000153.1 GCA_019310965.1 Deltaproteobacteria bacterium | reverse complement strand
GGCACCGTTTCGAAGTAGTCGCCGAGGGTCAGCACCACGGTGTTCGACGAGCCGATCGCGAAGGCGTCCGCGTCTTCCGGGTGCTCGCGCAGGTTGCGCTCGCCGGGCACGAAGGCGCCGTCCGACACCCGCGCGATCTCGGCGAGGAGCAGTCGCGAGCGGCGCACGCGCGGATCCTCGGGATCGAAGTAGAGCGTGGCCCCGATGGGCCCGATGTCGCTGCGTGCGATCTCGGCCAGCTTCTCGCGGACGGCCGGCGAGATCTCGAAGCGCTCCTCGAGCGTCCAGTCGAGGTGCACCTCCGAGAGCGCGGCCGCACGCTCCAGCGCGACGCCGAAGACGAGGGCTGCCGCGATCAGGCCGAGGCCGCGCAGGACGACGGCGCGGGCGTCGGGCCCGCCCGCGTAGCGCAGGCGTCGCGCGCCGAGACCGAGTGCGACGGCGAGTGCCGCGCCTCCGGCGACCAGGTTGACGCCGCTGAACGCGCTCATCTCGCCGATCGCGGTGTAGGAGCCGATCCCGGCCAGCACGGCGATCAATCCGCTGAGTGCGAGCTCGCGCATCAGACGCCCGCCCCCGCCATCACGCCGCCCGCCCCGCTCACGCCCCGACTCGCCGCAGGTCGAAGGAGAAGCGCGCCACTGCCATGCAGACCAGCGAGAGCGAGACGAAGTAGACGATGTTCTCGAGGGCGACGATGCCCTCGGAGAAGGCGCCATAGCGGGGGTGCAGGGCGATCTGGTCGAGCACGCTCGCGCTGGCCTCGCTCACGAAGGAGTACGACCAGCCGAAGTCCCAGAACACGAACGCCACCGCCCAGCCGGAGACGGCGCCCACCAGCTGACTGCCGGCAAAGGCCGAACAGACGAGGCCCAACGACGCGATGCCGAAGCCGAGGAGCAGGAGCCCGACGAAGACCGCCGCCAGGTGCTCGACCCCGAGGCCTCCCTGCTCGATGGCCGCGGCCGGGTAGACGAAGCTTGCGACGAGCAGCAGCGCCACGAAGGCGTAGGTCACCAGGAACTTCGCCAGCACGATCTGCCACGGGGCGAGGTAGGTGGTGGCGAGCAGCTCGTCCGTGCCCCGGGCGCGCTCCTCGGCGAAGACGCGCATGGTGATGATCGGGATCGCCGCCAGCAGCGTGACACCGAGGGCCTCCATCACCGGAAAGAAGACCGTGTCCCACAGGTTCACGTGATCCGGGATGGTGTCGGTGTCGAAGCCGCCCATGGTGTTGGTGGCGAAGACGATCAGGATCTGGTTGTAGACCTTGAGGCGCTCGAAGAAGATGATCGCCGTAACGAGTGCCACCAGCGTGAGCGTGAGGTAGGCGGTCGGTGCGCCAAAGAGGCTTGCGAGCTCCTTGCGCACGAGTGCCAGGAGCGGTCTCACGCGGGGCTGGCCTCGCCGCGGAAGAGCGCCAGGGCGTCGGCAGAGCCCAGGATGCTCGCCGTCTCGCCCTCGGCGATGAGCCGGCCGCCGCGCAGCACCGCCACCCGCTCGGTGAGGGCCTCCGCCTCGTGCAGGTCGTGGGTGCAGACCAGCACCGTGCGTTCGCCGCGCAGACTCGCCAGCATGTCCTGCACCTCGCGTTGTTGCACCGGGTCGAGGCCCGAGGTGGGCTCGTCGACGATCACCAGCTCGGGCTCGTGCAAGAAGGCCTGCGCCAACGACACGCGCTGCTGGTAGCCCTTCGAAAGATGGCCCACCAGGCGGTCGATGACCGCGCCGATCTGGAAGCGCTCGACCACGCGCTCGATGGCCGCGTCGAGGGCCTCGCCGGCGAGATCCCGCGCGCCGCCACAGAAGCGCAGGAAGCCGCGCACCCGCAGCTCCGGATACAGCCGCGAGGTCTCCATCACGAAGCCGAGCCGCCGCTGCACGGCGGCCGGCGAGCGGGCTGGCGATACGCCGAACACCTCGATGCTGCCTGCGCTCGGCAGCAGGAAGCCCGTCACCAGGCGGATGAAGGTGGTCTTGCCGGCGCCGTTGGCGCCGAGCAGGCCGAAGCTGCGGCAGGCGGGGATGTCGAGGTCGAGGCCGTCGACCGCCACGTGCGGGCCGAAGCGGCGAGTCAGCCCGCGACAGCGAATGGCGAGCGGGTTCCCTGTGCTCTCGCTCATGCGGGGAGCATCCTAGAGCTCTTCCAGCACTGCAAAGTAATCCGGCCAGGTCTTGGTGACGCAGCTCGGCTCGAGGATGACGACGCCGGGCACGCGCAGGCCCGCCAGCGAGAACGCCATGGCCATGCGGTGGTCGTCGTAGGTCGCGATCTCTGCGCCGCGCAGGGGGCCGGGCGCGATGCACAGGGTGTCTGCGCTGGCCTGGGCCCGCGCGCCGAGCTTGCGCAGCTCGGTCTCGAGGGCCGCCAGACGGTCGGTCTCTTTGATGCGAAGATTCGCGACGTTGCGAATGCACGTCTCACCCTTTGCAAAGAGGGCGACCACGGCCAGGGCCAGCGCTGCGTCGGGCAGCGCGTTCATGTCGACGTCCACCCCTTGGAGGCCGTCGCTCGGGCCCTCGACCACGGCGTAGTCCGCGCCGCGCTCGACCCGGCAGCCCATGCGCTCGAGGATCGGCAGCAGTGCCATGTCGGCCTGGATCGACGTGGCCGGGATGCCCTCCACCCGCACGCGGCCGCCGGCAATGGCGGCGGCGCAGAAGGGGTAGGCCGCCGCCGACGCGTCGGGCTCGATGGCGTACTCGCGCGCGCGATAGCCGCGGCCTGCGCGCACGTGCAGGCCGCCCTCGCTCGTCCAATCGGCTTCCGCGCCGAAAGCGCGCATGAGCTCGAGGGTCAGCTCCACGTAGGGGCGCGACACCAGCGTGCCGTCTCGGAAGCTGAGCGTCGT
>JAFDDG010000124.1 GCA_019310965.1 Deltaproteobacteria bacterium | reverse complement strand
ATCCGCGAGCTCGGTGTGAACGGCGGTGTCGGCTACGCGTACGAGTACGCAGGGCCGGTGGTCGAAGCCATGGACATGGAGGAGCGCATGACGCTCTGCAACATGTCCATCGAGGGCGGCGCGCGCTGCGGCTACGTGAACCCGGACCAGACCACCGTCGAGTATCTGCGCGGGCGCGAGTTCTCGCCGAAGGGCGAAGCCTTCGACGGCGCAGCCGCCGAGTGGCTCGCCACGGCCAGCGACGAAGGCGCACACTACGACGACGTGGTGACGCTCGACGGCAGCGCCATCGAGCCCGCCATCACGTGGGGCATCCACCCGGGGCACAACCTCGGCGGCAGCGAGCGCATTCCGAAGCCGAACGAGGTCAGCGACGGCGAGCGCGCCGGCGTGGAGGAGGCCCTCGAGTACATGGACTTCGCACCGGACGAGCCCATCGCCGGCACGCCGGTGGACGTGGCCTTCATCGGCTCCTGCACCAACGGACGCATCTCCGACCTGCGCGAGGCCGCAAGGGTCGCGAAGACCGGCACCGTCAAGGGGGGCGTGCGCGCCCTGGTGGTGCCGGGCTCCATGGAAGTGCAGCAGCAGGCTCAGGAGGAGGGGCTCGACGAGGTCTTCCGCCAGGCCGGCTTCCAGTGGCGCGAGCCGGGCTGCTCCATGTGCCTGGCCATGAATCCCGACAAGCTGATCGGACGCGAGGTCTGCGCGTCCTCCAGCAACCGCAACTTCAAGGGGCGACAGGGATCGCCCACCGGTCGCACCCTGCTGATGTCACCCGCCATGGTGGCGGCCGCCGCCATCGCCGGGAAGGTAGTCGACGTGCGGGAGGTACTCTGACCATGGGCTCCAGCCCGACCAAGCTCGATCGCATCGACGGCACCGCCAGCGTGATTCGCGGCGACGACATCGACACCGATCGCATCATCCCCGCCCGCTTCATGAAGGTCATCACCTTCGACGACATGGGCCACCACCTCTTCGAGGACGCACGCAAGCAGGCCAAGGGCGACCACCCGCTCGACGACGAGAAGTTCGCGGGCGCCTCCATCCTGGTGGTCGGCAACAACTTCGGCTGCGGCTCCTCGCGCGAGCACGCCCCCCAGGCGCTCATGCGCTTCGGCTTTCGTGCCTTCGTCGGCGGCTCGTTCGCGGAGATCTTCGCGGGTAACTGCACGGCGCTCGGGCTGCCATATATCACGCTCGACCCCGCCGATCTCGATAACCTGATGGGCAGCGTCGAGCTCGATCCCGCGCAAGAGCTGAACATCGACGTGGCCGCCGAGACCGTCACCTCCCGGGCCGGCGTCATGCAGGGCTCGATCCCCGAAGGTACCCGCAATCGGCTGCTCGACGGCAGCTGGGACGCGACCTCGGTGTTGCTCGACGCGGGTGACGCCATCGAGAAGACGGCCAGCGGGCTCAGCTACGTAAACGGGTACTGAGTCGGGAGATGCCGCGCGCGACCGCGGTCATCTTCGACATGGACGGCCTGCTGGTCGACAGCGAGTGCGTCTACCAACGCGCCTGGCAGACCACTGCCGCATCGCTCGGCTATCCGATGAGCGACGAGTGGTACCACTCGCTCACCGGGACCACGCTCACTTCTGCCGAGCTGGCCGTGCGTGAGCACTACGGCGGCGAGTTCCCGCTCGACGCGTTTCGAGAGCAGTGGGTGGCGCGCTTCTTCGCGTCGGTCCGGGCCGGTGAGCTCGTGGCCAAGCCCGGCGCGCTCGCGCTGCTCGACGCGCTGGCCGCTCGAGCCGTGCCGATCGCACTCGGCACCTCGAGCGATGAGTCCTTCGTCACTCCCACGCTGGACGGCGCCGGCATCGGCACGGCATTCGACGCACGCGTGACGGCCGAGATGGTGGAGCACGGCAAGCCGGCGCCCGACATCTTCCTGGAGGCCGCGCGCAGGCTCGACACCGCGCCCGCACGCTGCATCGTCCTGGAGGACTCGCAGGCCGGCGCAACCGCCGGGCTCGCCGCGGGCATGCAGGTGATCGTCGTGCCCGACCTCCAGCAGCCCGTGCCCGACACCCG
This sequence comes from Deltaproteobacteria bacterium, assembly GCA_019310965.1. Classification (GTDB taxonomy): domain Bacteria; phylum Myxococcota_A; class UBA9160; order UBA9160; family SMWR01. The sequence goes on along the minus strand of JAFDDG010000124.1, from coordinate 6,752 downwards.
CGCTGCCCTGGCGGGTGTGCACGCCAGCCTCGGCGACGCGACGCCGCAAGTGCTCGAGCTACTCGACCTCTAGCCCACGGGCCCGCGCGCCCGCCTCCCTACTGGCCCTTGAACTCGGGATCCCGTTTGGCCACGAAGGCGCCCGTCCCCTCCACCCTGTCGTCGGTCGCGAAGACCAGCCCGAATGCGTTCTGCTCGAGCGCGTGGGCCGTGCGCACGTCTGCGTCCTGCCCCTCCTGCATCACACGCTTGGCCACGGACACCGCGACCGGTCCCTTCTCGGCGATGGTCTGACCGGCGGCGAGGGCTCCCTCCAACAAGGCTTCGGGCTCGAAGAGCCGGTTGGCGAGGCCGATGCGGAGTGCCTCGTCGGCCTTGATGTTCGAGCCCGTGAGCACGAGCTCCTTGGCCCAGGCAACGCCGACCCGCCGGGCCAGCCGGCTCGTGCCGCCGAAGCCGGGGATCAGGCCGAGCCCCACCTCGGGCTGGCCGAAGGTCGCCTTGGCCGACGCGTAGATGAAGTCGCATGCGAGGGCCATCTCACAGCCGCCACCGAGCGCGAAGCCGTTCACCGCTGCGATGGTCGGCACTGAGAGCGCCTCGAGAGCCGCGAAGCTGTCATGGCCGAGGCGCGAGAAGGCCTCTGCCTGCAACGCCGTCATCGCGCTCATCTCCTCGATGTCGGCGCCGGCCGCGAAGGCCCGGCCTTCACCGGTCAGCACGAGCGCTCGCACACTGGGGTCGCCAGCGACCTCGGCGATGGCGCTCGAGAGTGCCTCCAGCATGGCCGAGCTCAGCGCGTTGAGTGCCTTGGGGCGGTCCAGCGTGAGGAGCGCGATGGCGCCCCTGCGTTCGTTGCGGACGAGGTCGGTCACGGCGGCGGGGATCTCCTGTTTTGCGGTGCGGTGAGGTTGGGTCAGGGGCTCCGGGACGAGCGTCGCTTCGCGTCGGGCACCTCGATGACCGGCGCCCCACTCGTCTGCGCGGAGATGAGGAAGTTAGCTCGCCCGAGCCGCGATTCCTCGGCCAGCTGGGCGCAGAAGTGCCCTTCCACGGAGGAGAGCGCGTCCACCGCTGGCGGCATACAGCCCCGGGTCGGCGTCACGCCGCGCAGGCCCATGGGCGCCAGCCGTAGGTATCCCCCCGTCGTCTCGGGACCGAGGTTCGCGCGCAGCGGCCCGCGAGCGGGGCGTAGGAAAGGGGCGCGCCGGGCCAGGGACCCGAGCACGGGCAGGTTGCCGAGCTGCCACGCCAGAGAGTCCGTCGCGTGGTTGGGAACGAGACCGTCGCCCAGCCCCGCGATCAGCAGCACGCTCGCCCGTCGGGTCGTGCCCGCGACCGGGATCGGGTCGCGGTGGATGAAGCGTGCGTGGATGTGGCCGTCCTGCCGGTCGAAGGCGGTCTGGAAGAGCGCCAGCCCCGACCACACGTCGGCCGGACGGACGCCGCGGAAGAAGAGCGGCAGGTCCTCGAGCAGGGTGTCACTCTGCTGGTGGATCATCATCTCGGTCAGCCGCGCGCCGCCCGAGACCAGCGCCGCCACGCGAATTTCGGGTGCCCAGGCGAGCATCGCCGGTGCGAGGTTCGCGCCCTCGCTGACGCCCACGTATCCCAGCGGTGCCGAGAGGTCGAGCTCCGCCACGCCGTCGGGGGCGCCCACCGGTAGAAAATCGAGGGTGCCGAGCGGCTCGAGCGCCCTTATGAAGGCGAGCTGCTCGGCGTGGGTCTGAGCCCAGTAGTCCGGCACACGCCCGCCGATCAACGTGGCCACCAGTAGATGGAGCACCTGCTTGGCCACGGCTATGTGGGGGTCATCGGTCCCCACCGCGAGCTCGCGATTCAGCAGATCGGTGAAGCCCACGACGGCGAAGCCGGCTCGAAGCAGGTGGTCGCGCGCTGGGCTCGGCACCTCCTGCTCTGCGCTGCCGGGGTTGCCGTGCTGGTAGATCACCACCGGTACCGGGCCCGTCTCGGCCTGGCGCGGCAGCGCGAGCGCGAAGGGCACGTCGCGTTCGCCGGTGCGCCTCGGCCGGCCCTCCTCGTCGCGGGCCCAGTTAGACTCCTCCATCCAATTGGGCGCGGACCAGTGCCCGTAGATCACAGCCGCGAGCGGGCTGTCGGCCTGGAGCGAGGCCTCGATCCGGTCGATCCTCACGTGCGGCGCGCTGGCGGCAAAGATCTGCTCGCGCACGGCCAGCATGTCGTCGGGCAGCTCCTCGAGGCTCCGGACCGTGAAGCGCAACGCCAGCGCCATGTCCTCGCGTCCAATCGGTGGAAAGAGGCGCTGCTCGCTGGCCGCGAGCACGGGCGCGATCAACGCGCGCACCCGCGCAACGCCACCACCGCCCGTGCGCGTGCGCTTGGAGAGCGCGGCCTCCATCACCGGCGAGGGAGCGAGCGAGCGGCCGTTCACGCCAACCACGCGGCTGCTCAGTACGAGCCCGTAGCGGCCCCCCGGCGAGAGCGGGATCGAAGGGAATATCAGCAGCGTGTGGCTGACGAGCTCACCGACGCGCTCGCCGTTGTGCAGCTCGCTGCGAAAGGGAATGCGGCTGCCGTAGTAGGGGCTGGTAGGGTCCAGGTCCAGCAACGCCACGGAAGCCAGAGGATCGAGCGAGTCGCTCGGCGTTCGGGGCAACGAGCGCGGGGCCACGGGCTGGTCGAACTCGACGACGAGGTGGGCGATCGGGCTCCAGCCATCGAGACCATCCACGTCGGCGCGCAGCGCGTCGACGATACGCGCCGTGGCCTCGTCACGAGGGCGCGGCAGCCGCACCCGGAGCCCGGTGGGGCTCCGAGGATCGGGCCGCGTCCAGTAGTCGTCGGGAAAGGGGATCGTGACGCGCCCCCGCCTGCGCTCGTAGACCACCTGGGCCGCGGGTCCATCGGAGACCGTGGTGAACGAGATGTTGCGCGGTCCGCGCTGGCCGCGCCAGGCGACCCGACAGAGTGCGCCGTGAGGCAATCGGCCCTTGGGATCGATCGCGATGCGGCCGCGCGCGATCCGATGCACCACACGGTCTAGTGTCGCTTCGTCACACGCGAGCTCGAGCGTCCGGAGCACATCCGCATCGACGGGTCCTGCGAAGACCAGCTCGACCCACGACCCGGTCGGCACGTCGATCCGACCGTGCCTCGGACGAGCCGCCCTGAAACGCGGGGCGCCATCGGGTGCCACGAAGTGGCGTGTGTGGGAGCGGCGGGTGCGAAGGCTGGGTGCGTCGAACTCTACCTTGGCCGTCACCACGTGCGCGCCGCTCGAGACAGTCAGCTCGAAGTGGCGACCGTCGTCGTGGAGGCGAAGCCCCCTGCCCTCCTTCAGAGTCCGGCCGTCGAGCCGGATCTCGACGGAGGCGGGCTTCGCCGTGCGCGGTACCTGCAGAGCGAAGTGCGCCGTGCCGGCGCCGAACTCGGGCTCCGAGATCTCGACGAGCGGCGAGCCTTGGGAGCAGGCCAGCAGCCCCCAAGCGACGAGTCCGGCCACCGTGCCTCGAACCCACTCCAAGCGCGGCCTCCTCCCCCGTACCTCGTACCTCACAATCGGCACGCGTGTTACGTTACTTGGCAGGAGGTGGCCATGGCGAATCGGCGCACGCGTATCGGGCTGTGGGCCCTTCAGATCGGCGGCATCGGAGCGATCGCCGCGTTGGGGGGAATCGGGCTCATCCAGGCGGGCGCGATCCCGCCCATGGGTGGCTTTGCGCTCTTCGCGCTCGGCACGGTGGTGGCAGGACTCTCCGCGACGCTCCTCGGCCTGCTCGGCTGGGTGGCCGCGCGACGGGATTTCGAGAGCGGGCGCCGACGTCAGGCACTGGCCGGCATCGTGGTGGGCGCCGCACTGCTGGGCGCCGTCTTCTACGCGGGTCGCGACGGGCAGGGTCTGCCGCGAATCAACGACATCGCCACCGACGTGACGAATCCCCCGGCCTTCCACCCCGACACCGTCCGCACCGATCCCGCCGGTCGCGACATGACCTACCCGGACGGCTTCGCCGAGCAGGTGCGCGGCGCCTACCCGGACCTCGCACCCCTCGATCTGGCGGTGGCGCCCAGCGAGGCCTTCGCGCTCGCGCTCGGCACCGCTCGCGCACAAGGCTGGCAGATCACCCACCAGAGCGAGCCTCTGGGCAGCTTCGACGCGACAGATACGACGCGCATCTTCCGCTTCGTCGATGACATCACGGTGCGCGTTCTCCCCCAAGGAGAAGGCTCCCGGATCGACGTGCGCTCCAAGTCGCGCGACGGGCGCGGCGATCTCGGCGCCAATGCCAATCGGATTCGCGTCTACACGGCAGAGCTGCGCGAGCAGGCCGGCAACTCCTGAGCCAGCCGGCTCGGGGGCCGCGCGCCCAGCTTCGAGCCGGGCCCGGCTCAATCGAACTCGACGGCGCCCGTCGTGAATCGATGGAAGGCAGTGGCGATCCGCAGATCGCCGCTCTCCGCCGCCTCTCGCAGGATCTCCGACTCGGCCACGAGCCGCTCGGCGTTGAGCTTCGCGTTCATGCGCGCGACATCGTTCACGTCGCCTTCGTGGCAGCGCTGCACCGCGGGCTCGATGTACTCCATCAGTCGATTCAGGTTTCGGCCCGCGTCTCCCCCTTGGATCGCTGCGGAGACAGCCCCACACTTCTCGTGGGCGAGCACGACGACCAGCCGGGTGCCTAGCTGCGTTACGGCGTACTCGACGCTCGCGATGGAAGCCGTGTTGGCGACGCCCCCGGCCACCCGAATGACGAAGAGCTCACCGAGGCCCACGTCGAAGACGATTTCCGGCGGCACGCGACTGTCTGCACAGCCGAGCACGACTGCCTCGGGGTCCTGGCCGCGCACCAGGTCAGCGGGTCGATGCTCGTCCGCCTTCACGCGCTCCAGAAAGCGCTGGTTGCCATCCCTCAGCCACTCGAGCGCGGCAGCGTTGCTGAACCGGGGCATTTGTCCGTCTCGCTCCTCTCGGGCGGGAACCGTACCAGATGGCGGGCCGGATCGATGGCGCTCGACCATCGACGAGGGCAGCGCCGAGCCGACCGCAGCCTCGCCACGCCCTCCCCGGGAGAGCTACTCGACCCGTTCCAGTCGCTCGACGATCAGCGTGAGCCCGCGGAGCTCGCGAACGCGGGCCACCTCGCCCTCCGCAAGCGGCAAGCTTCCTTCTCCAGAGAGCCGGGCACGCCACCGCTCCGGCCCCGCGCGCACGTAGCCGTCCGGCGCGAGTGCCGTCTCCACCAGGACCTCCGCGCCGAGCAACTCCACCGCGCCGTGCTCGGGTCCGTGCTCGTAGGCCTTGCGGGTGATCGGAAAGAGGACGAGGTCCTTCAGCACCAACGCGCCGAAGAGCGTGATGGCGAGCCAGGTCTGCAACAGCTCCGCGTGCGCGAGCCAACCCAGCACAGCCACGCCGAGCGCCCAGCTCGCCGTCTGGAAGGCCAGATATCGTGCGAAGACCCGCATCGCGCTGAGGGTACTCCATCCGCTCCGACTTGGGGCGCAACGCTGGCTGGTGGTCACCCACCGACTCGGCGACACTGACCTGCGACGAACCAAGGAGGCCGAAAGAATGTCCCATCCCCCGCGCAGCGTGACCCGACCCGAGGTCCTGAAGAAGGTGCGCGAGCTCTGCCTCTCGTTTCCCGAGACTTCGGAGAAGGAGGCCTGGGGCGGCCCGACCTTCCGCGTGAAGGGAAAGATGTTCGTGATGTACATGGACAACCATCACGGCGACGACCGCGTCGCCCTCTGGTGCAATACAGACGCCGACGAGCGCTACGCGCTGGTCTCGGGCGATCCGAATCGCTTCTTCGTGCCGCCCTACATGGGCCCGCGCGGTTGGCTTGGGGTGCGGCTCGACAAGCGCCTGGGCTGGAAGCGGATCGGGGTATTGGTCGAAGAGAGCTGGCGCCGAACTGCGCCCCCGAAGGTCCGCGCCCTCTTCGACGGGGACTGATCGGCTTCGTCAGTCGGCCAGCAGCCGACGGCAGAGAACCGTCCGCGCCACCACCGTGGTGGCGAGCACCGCGATCCAGATCGCGGTCAGCACGCCGAGCTGCCCGGGGAAGAGCAGGAAGCAGGTATACGCCATCCCCGTCTCGCCCCCCTCGGCGAGTCCCGCCCCGAGTCGCAGCCCACGATCGTCGCGCTTGGGCATCGCCCGACCTGCCTCCTGCATACCGAGAGCGAGCGCGCTTGTGATGCAGAGGATGTAGAGGAAGAGCATGGCGAGCCAGCGCCCGTGCCACTCCGGATGCGCGATGTCGAAGGCGATCACCATGACGCCGTAGGCGGCCATGTCGAGCAGGATGTCCAGGTAGGCACCGAAGTCCGTAGCCTGGCCCGTCGCCCGCGCGTAGATGCCGTCGGTGCCGTCGGCCAGCCGCCCGAGCCACCAGAGGATGACAGCGGCCATCGGCCAATCGATCGCGACGCAGCCCGCGGCCAGCAGCGCGATGCCGAGGGCGACGAAGGACACACCGTTGGGCGTGAGCCCCAGCCGGGTGTATAGCTTCACCAGGGGCGACGCGAAGCGCGGCAGCAGCTCGCGAAACGCGTTGTCGATCACGCCTCCGGCCCCTCGAGCCCGAGCGCTTCGGCGGCTGTCTCCCTCGCCCAGCGGTAGTCGGCCTTGCCGCTCGGGGCACGCAGGACCCGCTCGACGAAGACGTAGACCTTGGGGAGCTTGTAGCGCGTGATGTGCTCGCTGGCGGTGGCTGAGAGCACAGCCTCGTCGGCCCGCTCGCCCTCGCGCAGCTGGACGATGG
>JAFDDG010000020.1 GCA_019310965.1 Deltaproteobacteria bacterium | reverse complement strand
GTTCGGCACCCTGCTGATCGACGGCGGCGTGACCTCGGTGACCGGCGCAAACACGGCCAGCGGCGGCACCTGGACGGGCGGAACCCTCAGCGGGACGGGCACCACCACGCTGACCGGGGCCCTCGGGTTCACCGGAACCGCCAACAAGCTGCTGGCGGGCGGCCACACGCTGGTGACCCAGGGGACGACCACCTGGGACGACGGCGACCTCTACCTCCAGGGCGTGGGCACGACCTTCCAGAACGAGGGCACCTTCGTCGCCGCGGCCGGCCTCAACGACCGGCTCACCTTCAGCGTGGCCGGCGCCAGCTTCGACAACCAGGGTGTCTTCCGCAAGCAGGGGACGGACGACACCACCCGGGTCACGGTCGACTTCGCGAATCAGGGCCTGGTCGACGTGCAGCAGGGCATCCTCGACCTCGACGGCACCTACACCCAGAGCGGGGGAGGCTCCTCGACCCGCCTCGACGGCGGCGACATCACCGGCCTCGCCGTCCTCGACATCCAGGGAGGCGTTGTCGAGGGCAGCGGGTCGATCACCGCAGCCGTCGATCTGAACGCGCTGCTCTCGCCCGGCCTGAGCGGCGCGGTCGGTCAGATCGACATCGTCGGGGCACTCACCTTCGACGACAGCGCGGAGTTCGACATCCTGCTCGAGGGAAATACCGCCGGCGTCGGATTCGACTTCGTCAGCGTGGTGGGCGACGTGCTGCTCGACGGCATCCTGGACGTGCACGTCGACCCGACCTTCGCAGCGACGCTCGCGCCCGGTGACGGGTTCACCGTCCTTCAGGGAGATCGGGCAGTCGCGGGAGCCTTCGACAACGTGGCCAGCGGCGGGCGCCTCGGGAGCTTCGACGTCTTCTACGGAGTCGACCTCGGTGCGCTAGGCGACTTCACCGACCGGGTGGCGCTCGTCTTCGTCCCGGAGCCCGGCTCCGCCTGGCTCGTCGGCCTCGGCCTGGTGAGCCTGGCGCGTCGTCGCCGACGGCGCGTCCAGTTCTGACGACTCCGATCACGGGCGTCGTGAACACGGCGCAGGCCTCGGCCCTGTCAGGACATCGAGCAGAGCCGCAGATTCGCTGGCCAGTCGCGTTGGCGTACGCACGCCGTCATCTTTGACGACTCGGATGGGCCCACTGCCGCGGCTGTCCGGAGTGATGACGCGATGCTGGAAACTTGGAGCTAGAGCGCGAGCTGCGGATTCGCCGCGGGCACCTCCACCTCGGGCAGCCCGAGGTCGCGGCGCACCAGGTTGGTGCCCTGTACCAGGGAGATCATCTTGTAGAGCGCGTTGCGCCGCGGCACACCTTCGCGACCGAAGCCACAGTCGGTGGTGACGATGAGCCGCTCCTGCGGCACGTACTCCAGCGCCTTGCGGATGAGTCCCGCGACCTGTTCGGGCGTCTCCACCTGCATGTTCCGGTGGTCGATGACGCCGATCGCGAACTTCTTGGTGGTGTCGACGGTCTTCAGCAGGGGGAGGTCCGCGCCCTGCGTGCTGGCCGTCTCCAGGGTGATGACGTCGCAGTCGCACTGCAGCATCCACTCGAGGGCGCGCTCGTAGCTCTGCGGCTCGGGTGAGATGCGCTGCTGGCTCGGGTTGCCCCAGCAAGCGTGGTACCAGATCTCGGCGTCGACGCCGCGGACCTCGCGGTTGAAGGCGTCGACCCACTTCTCGATCTCCCGGGGCGTGGCTGCGGGGTCCAGCGCGGCGAAGTGGATGACCGGGTCCTCGATCTGGACGATGCCGCAGCCCGCGGCCGCCAGCTCCCGAAGCTCCGCGTTCATGGTGTCGCAGAGCGCGGCGAGCAGCTCGTCGTCGTCACGGTAGTGGCGATTGCCCACGAAGCGCTCGAGGCATTGGGCGGAGATCGTTCCGAACTTGACGGGACTCGGAGACAGCTGCTGGGCGAGCTTCCAGAGCGTCGCATACTGCATCTCGCCGGGAGCGAGAGGCCCCGTGACCTCGGGCCACTGCTGCCCGCCGAGCAGCTCGCGCATGATGTGCCCCACGGGCGCCTGGGACAGCGACTCGAACTTCGACTCACGCGAGTGGCCCTCCAGCCCCTCCATGCGCTCGAGCGGATAGGAGATCCACGCGCGTCCCCCAATGTCTCGATCGAAGCGGCAGTCTCCGTCGACGACGATGTCGAGCCCGGCGCGTCGCTGGTCGCTGAAGTAGGCCGCGAGCGCATCCATGTACTGCTCCTGGAACTCGACCTGCATGCGCCTCTCGCCGAAACTTCGGCCCTCGAGGCTTGCGGTGTACCAGTGCGGCCGCGGCAGCGAGCCGGTGATGGTGGTGGGCAGTACGAGATCGCGCGTGACTGTGAACATGGAGTACCTCGTGGATGCGTCGCCATGGCATTGCCAGGTAGCATATCCGAGATCACCCGGCCGTTCTTCGGCGCGGGTCGGACGAGCCCTTGCTATGTCGAGCGGGCGAGGGTCCGGCACTGCAGACGCGGAGACGGAGATCCCTCCGCTGGAGCAAGTCGGTACCCTTCTCTTCGGCCGCGGTTTCGGGCATCCTTGCAGCGAGGGTGCGCCGCCCGTTGGCTCGACGCGTCACCCTGCCTGCTCGAGGATGACCCGGGTGGATCGCCAGCCAGCTGCAGGGAGTGGACCATGCGTTTGGAAGGAAAGATCGCCCTGGTAACGGGCGCGGGGCGCGGGCTGGGCGAGGCCATTGCGCGACGTTTTTCGCTCGAGGGCGCGACGGTCTATGCGGCGGATATCGACCACGATGCTGCGAAGAGCCTGGCCGCCGACTGCCCCAACGTCATTGCCGTTGCGCACGATGTCGCGCGCGAGGAGAGCTGGCAGTCCGTGTTGGCGGACATCGCACAGGCGCATGGGAGGCTGAACATCCTGGTCAACAACGCCGGGGTGTTTCAGATCAAGCCCCTGCTGGAAACCAGCCTGGCCGAATATCGACGCATCATCGATGTCAACCAGCAGGGCTGTTTCCTGGGCATGCGTGAGGGGGCTGGCCTGATCAAGGAGACCGGCGGCGCCATCGTCAATATTTCTTCCACCCAGGGCTTCGAGGGGCTGCGGGGCGCCTCCTCCTATGTCGCCAGCAAGTTTGCGGTGCGGGGAATGACCAAGGTGGCGGCCCTGGAGCTGGCCGAGTTCGGCATACGGGTCAATTCGGTACACCCGGGTGCGATGAATACCGCCATGATGGTGGAGGGTTTCGATGCGGCGGAGCAGACACAGCCCACCCGGAACCCCCTGGACGACCTGCCTCTCAAACGTGCCGCGGAAACCGCGGAGGTCGCAAACCTGGTGCTGTTTCTGGCCAGTGATGAGGCTTCCTATTGCACGGGCAGCGAGTATCTCGCCGACGGCGGTCTGCTCGCCGGCCCGCCCTTCTGAGGAGTTCGCTGATGAGCGAGGTGCGGGCCGGCGTCTTCTTCGGCAACGGAAAATTCGATCTGCAGAGATTCACCAGGCCGTCACCGCCGCCGGGAGGAATGCTGTTGCAGGTCGAGGCCGTGGGCATGTGCGGCAGCGACCTGGCGCAGCTGGATGGCGTGGCCCACGTTCCGGGCGAGACTTCTCCGGTGGTGCCCGGTCATGAAATCGTCGGGCGCATATTCGCGAAAGCCGACGATTGCGAATCGCCCATGGCTGTGGGCACCCGAGTAGCGGTGGACCAGGTCTTGCGTTGCGGCCGCTGCTCCGCTTGCCAGGCCCAACGCCCCCACTGCGAGAACATGCGAGTCTACGGTTACGGCTTTGGCCTGGATGAAGGCGCCGGCCTCTGGGGCGGATACGGCGAGTACATGGCCCTGAAAGCCGGCACCCATCTGGCGCCCTTGCCAGAAAACATTCCAGCCGCGGAATTGACCCTATTCGAACCCTTGTCCAGCGCCATCAACTGGTTCGACAAGACCGGCCTGGTGCCGGGGGAAACCATCGTTATACAGGGGCCCGGTCACATGGGCCTGACACTCACCGCCCTGGCGCGCACGATGGGCGCGGGAAAGATCGTCGTCACGGGCATGGGCAGCGATCGATTGCGCTTCGAGGCGGCGCTGGCACTCGGCGCCGATGCCGTAGTCGATATCGAAGACAAGGATGTGCGAGAAGAGCTCGCCGCCGTGACGCACGGGGCCATGGCGGATGTAGTCGTGGACATGGCGCCGGGTAGCACGGCGACCATTCCGCTGGCCGTGGAGCTCGCGCGGCCCGGTGGACGCATCCTGCTGGCGGGTCTCAAGCACTTCGCGGAGGTCGAGGGCCTGGTCAGCGACCTGATCGTGCTCAAGGATCTATCTGTCTTTGGCGGTGCCGGCATGACGCCCGCCAGCCACCGGCGCGCGGCGGAGCTGCTGATGGCTGGCCAGTTACCAACGGACGTTCTCAGGGGCGAGGTGTACACGCTGGATCAGCTCGACCTGGCCCTGGACATGCTGGCGCGCAAAGTACCGGGCAAGGATGCGGTGCGGGTCGGCCTCGTTCACCAACACGACAACTGACCGCTGAAAGTCGAGGAGCCCTCCAATGTCGAATGCCCAGCGCGTGCTCGATTTCATCAAGACGATGGAAGCCAACAACAAGGCGGACATTCTCTCCTGGTTTCACGCGGATGCCGTGTTCCACAACATTCCCATGGACCCCGCCGTGGGACACGAGCAGATCTGGGCCGCACTGGCGCCGGCACACGATGTCGCCAGCGAGATCGACTGGGTCGTGCACAACATTGCCGAGGCGGAGGATGGCCGGGTACTCACCGAGCGCACCGATCGCTACTGCCTGGGGGGGCACTGGGCTGAATTCAAGGTGATGGGAATCTTCGAGTTCGTGGATGGCAAGATCCAGCAGTGGCGGGACTACTTCGACCTGCAGCAGAGCCTGGACAGCATGAACCCGAGGTAGCGGGGACGGTGTTGCTTTCTTGCTTTTTTCAGGACCTGCTCGCCAACGCCACCGCTCAGCCGAAAAAAGCAAGAAAGCAACACCGTCCCCGCATGCTGCCGGGGGAGGCCTTCAGGCACTCGGAAGCGGCGGGAAGCGCCCTCCCCCTGCCTCGCTCACGCGTCGAGCACTTTCAACCAGGCTCGCTCCGAAGTCGAGAATCTCGCGTCCGCTGAGGTCGCGATGGGGCGTGCCCAGGGTGAGCGCCAACTCCGGATGGGGCGCGGTCCCGAAGACCGGGGCGGCAATCGCGCTCACGGCGTAGTGGGCGCGCGGATCGATCTCGTCGAGCTGATAGGTCTGATCCTCGAGTGCGGTCGCAAAGCGCCTGCCCAGCGCCTGGAGATCCGGCGCCTCTCCGCCCGAGTGGAGCCTCCGCAGGCCGTCGAGGAGGTCGGCCTCCGCGGCCGTCTTGATCGTGACGTCGAAGCCTCGGGAGCGCACGACGGCGATCGAACGGGCGAAACGTGCGCGCACCGCAGCCGGGCCGTGCGAAATTTCCTCAGCAGCGGAGGCGAACCACGCTTCGAATACGGCCGGACTCGACCAGGCGATGAAGAAGGCACCGAGGGGTGCCATCAGGGGAAGGCGGAGCCCCACGTGGATGATCTCCACGAGAGGGTCGGGCAGGGCGAATCGATCGACGATCACGTAGTGGTCGCGTGCGCGTAGCATCACGGCGCTGGCCACGGCGAGATTCTCCCCCAGTGAGCGCATTTCCTCGCGCACGCGGTCCAGCAAGGGCAGCTGCACCGAGGCCGCACTTCCCGCCGCCAGGATGGATGGGCCGAGGCGGTAGGCCCTCGTCGCGGCGTCCTGGCTGAGATAGCCCGCACGCGCCAGGGTGCTGAGAATGCCGTGGCAGGTGGGCTTGTTGAGACCGAGACGGCGCGAGAGCTCCGTCAGCCCGAAGGCATCCCCCGGATTCGCCGTCAAGAAGTCGAGGACGGCGAGGATCCGGCGCGCCGGATTCGAGACCGGCCTCATCGCGATCCCGTGGCGCAGCGGTATTTGCCGACCCGTGACGATTGCGATACGGTTAAATATGACATACTATTAGTATAAATTATATTACCGATAGATCAAGCCGACTCCCTCCAGTAGGCTGCCCTCAGCTCCTGGAATTCAAGGCACGAGAAAAGGAGACCGTCGTGAGCGTCACCCCCGTACTCCCCGACATCGACTTCGCCCTCGCCGACGCCCCCAACCTGCACGAGCTGCTAGACGAGACCCGCAAGTTCGGCACGGTCGTGCCGGTCCAGTACCACGGCGAGATCTCCTACCTGATCAACAGCCACGCTGAGCTGCGGGAGGCATTCGCGGACGAGGAACACTTCGCCTCCCGGGCCGGCTACGAGGTGATCGCGGAGCCCAGCATGGGCCGAACGCTGCAGGTGATGGAAGCGGACGAGCACCGCGTCAATCGCCTGCTCATGTCCAAGCCCTTCCTGCCCAGCAGAGTCCGAGGCTACGTCGAGGGCCTGATTACCGAGGAGGCAACACGCCGGCTCGACGCCCTCGACGGCAAGTCAGAGATCGAAATGGTGGAGGGCTTTGCCCGCCCCTTTCCCTTCTCGGTGATCACCCGACTGCTGGGCTTGCCCGTCCACGACGAGGCCCAGTTCCTCGGTTGGGCCCTCAAGATCATCGACTTTCCGTGGGATCCGGAGGGAGCGCTGCGGGCGCGTCGGGAGTTCGAAGACTACCTGCGGCCGCTCGTGAAACTGCGACGCGAGAACCCCGCGGAGGACGTGCTCTCCCTGCTCGCGACGTCCGAGCTCGAGGGCAAGCGGCTCGAGGATGAAGAGATCTTCGCCTTCTGCATGCTGCTCTTCCCGGCCGGCTCGGACACCGCCTACAAGAATCTCGGAAGCCTGCTCTATGCCATTCTCTCCACCCCGGGCATGCGGGAGCGAGCCAAGGAGAGCGATCAGGCGCGCGATGACATGGTGCTCGAAGGGTTGCGTTGGATGCCTCCCACTTCATTGCTGCCGCGGAGGTGCAGCGCCGACACGGAGCTGGGCGGAGTGGCGCTCAAGGCCGGTACGCCGATGCTCTTCGGCATCACGGCCGCCAACGCCGACCCCGACGTCTTCCCGGATCCGCGCCGCTTCGATCCGGATCGCGCCAACAAGAACGAGCATCTCGCCTTCGGTCACGGAGAGCACTTCTGTCCCGGCTCCCACCTGGCGCGTCGAGAGCTCGAGACCGCGCTCAAGCTCATCTTCGAGCGCTTCCCGGACCTCGAGCTCATCCCCGAGCGCCCGGTGGAATTCTTCGGGTGCGTGCTGCGGGGGCCGCGCGATCTCTGGGTGCGGCCGAACCTCTGACGCCGCAAGGAGAAATTCGATGACCTGGGTGGCCGGCAACGGTTATGCTGCGGTTGCTCCCGATCGTTCCGGTGGAAGAAGCGCCGGATTTGGACGGGGACGCGGAGAGGTACGCAATGTCGAATGAAGTTCCTGCCGTAGTCGTGGCCAAGAGGAATGGCGATGTGGTGGCCCAGAACGCCCCCGCCCGACTGCTCATGGGGGCGGGGACCGGCAAGAGCTGTTGGGATATGTTCGGCGGCCTGGAGAATGCAGTGGGCCTCCCGTGTCAGCGCAACTGCGTCGGCGGCCTGCTCAACTCGGGCATGGAGCGTTCCCAGCACACGCGCCCCACGATTGCGGGTCAGCGACACCATCTCACCTGCATTCCGGTCGACGACGTCGTCGTGTGCACCCTGGGCCGTGGGACAGGAGGGCGGCCCGAGAAGTGGCAGTCGCTGACTGCTCGGGAGCGAGAAGTGCTGCAGTTGCTCGCGGAAGGCGAGACGACGCCTGGTGCAGCGACCCTCCTGGGAGTCAGTGAGTCCACTCTCCGGACCCACGTGGAGAAGATGCGCAACAAGCTCGGGGTCAGCACGCGGGCTGCGCTCGTCGCCGAGGGCTTTCGACTCGGCTATCTCGGTTAGAGGGCAGCGCTAGAACCACATCCGTCGCGTACCGATCCGACTCGCTCCACAGAGACTCGGACAAGGGCAGACATGAGGAAGGGCAAGATGAAGGTCATCGTCGATTACGATCTGTGCGAAGCCAACGCGGTCTGTCAGAAGAGTTGTCCCGACGTCTTCCGCGTGGAAGAGGACGACAGCCTGACGCTGCTCGTGGCCGAGATTCCGGAACGCTTGCGCGCGCAAGCCGAGGAGGCCGTGCGGCTCTGCCCGCGCCAGGCGCTTCGGCTCGAGGGCTGAGCGGACTTCTGTAGCCCGGCGACGTCGTTCCAAGCGCACAGAGAATCAGCTCCATTCGGCGTCAGAGCATCCCTAACCGCCGCGACCCAATCACGGCCATCTGACGCCTGAATTCTCTCACGCCGACGCTCCCGCGTTCCCGCCAATCCGCCAGCTTCCTCCGACCGCGTGAGTGATTTCCTCGGCTGTGGCGAGCAGTCGCTCCATCATTTGCTCGAACTCGACCACCCGCAGGTTCTCACGGTAGACGTGGAGTTCGACCTCGTGTGCCGCGCGGCCCCTCTCATCGAAGACGGGGGCCGCTGCGATGCCTACCGACACTCGCTCCCGGCCGACTCTCGACGTGATGACATCCGAACCTCGCGCCAGCCCTGCGAACGCCTGCACGAGCGTGATGCGCAGCCCCTCGCCGCGCGGGCTCTCCCGAAGGGCCCTAACAGTGGCGTGGAGCTCCGCGAGCCGCGAAGCCATGTCGGCGATCTCCCAGGCACCGTATCCGCACTTGCGAATCGTCCCCAGTGCGCGGCGCAATCTCCGCACCTGAGCGGTGCCCAGATCGGGCGCACCCTCGAGCCACGTGCGCCACGTGTCGCTGTCATCCCAGGCCCGAAGTACCGCACCATAGGGTGCTACCAACGGGAAGCGGTCCCCGATCTGGAGACCGGTCGGAAAGAGCTCGTCGCCCCCGACCCGATCGACCACCGCCAGGCTGCCTTCATCGATGGTCGCGAGTGCGCAGCCGAGACCGAGCACACGGTGCAGCTCGTCGAGCGCCGGACGTGCCGCTCGCGTCACCTGAAAGCGCGACCCCGCGGCGCGACCCAGCGCGATGAGAGTCGGTCCCAGTGAGTAGGTTCGGTCCGAGCTCGACCGCGCCAGATAGCCGCATTCTTGCAGGCTCTTCAGAATGCCGTGACAGGTCGATTTCTGCAGCCCGAGCCGGCGCGTGATCTCAGCCCCCGAGAGCGCCGGGGTGTCGGAAGCCGCCAGCAGCTCGAGCACTGCAACGACGCGCTCGGTCGGGGGCGATGCGCCACGCGCGGCCGGGCCCAGGTTTGACAGGGCAGGGTTCCGTCGCATAGGATTCATGTTACAGAACTATTAATTCTAATAATAGAACTATTTTGAGAAATTCTGACCCGGCGGCAGAATCGTGAGGCGGGATTCGTGACACTGAACGGTCGGATTGCCCTCGTGACGGGTGGCAGCCGGGGCATTGGGCGCGCCATCGCGCTGGCTCTGGCGCGAGACGGGGCGGACGTCGCCATCAGCTACGCGCGCGACGAGGATTCGGCGACGGCTTGCATCGATGCGATTCACGCTGAGGGCAGACGCGGTCTGGCGACCCGCGCCCCCGCGGAGGAAGGCGACGCCCAGCACCGGCTCGTCGACAGCATCCAGAAGGAACTCGGACCCATCGATATCCTCGTCAACAACGCCGGCTACGACTGGGACGGCACGCTGGTCGCCGATTCTGATCCCGAGGATCTGTTGCGGGTGATGCACGTCAACGCCCTGGCGCCCCACCACTTGTGCAGCCTCGTGCTGCCCGAGATGCGCAAGCGCCCCCGCGGTGACGTGGTGATGATCTCGAGCAATGTGACCGAGATGCTCGGTGCCGGCTACGCACCGTATGCGATGAGCAAGGCGGCCCTCGAGGCGTTGGCCTTCGTCCTCGCCAAAGAGGAGCGCGAGCACGGCATCCACGTCAATGTCGTCGCCCCCGGGCTCGTCGAGGCCGGAATGGGGCTCGACTACGTAGCGCGGATGGGCGGCCGGAACGCGCACGCGGTCGTCGCACTCGCACCGTACGGTCGCGTGTGCCAGCCCGAGGAGGTGGCTTCGGTCGTACGCTTCCTGGTGTCGGAGGATGCGTCCTACGTGAACGGCCAGCGCATCTACGTTCACGGCGGCGGACCCGCCTAGTCACGAACGAAAGGCCGGTGTCCGTCGAGTCCGCATCGATTCACAAATAGAGGTTGACCATGGTACGAGATCTTTCACGAGTGGACTTGGGTCTGGACGACTTGCCTGGCAGCGAGCTGCACGACGTATTGCACGCATTCCGCGCACAGGGGCCCGTGCAGCCCACCCGGTTCCAGGGGAACCCCGCCTTCGTCATTTCGAGCTACGACGTGCTGCTCGAGGCCTTCCTGGACAACGAGCGGTTCCCGCCGCATCTCATGTACAAGCACTCCCTCGAGCCCGCCATCGGAGAGAGCTTCATCTCGATGCCGGAGCGCGAGCGGCACCTGCTCTACCGCAAGCTGGCCACGCCGGCGTTCCGCTCGCGCGCCGTGGCGAGCTACGAGCGGGAGGGCCTGGCCGCCCTGGCCCACGAAGTCGTCGACGGTCTCGCCGGCCGCAGCGAGGTGGACCTGATGGCCGACTTCGCCGCGCGCTTTCCCTACCTCGTGATCACGCGCCTACTCGGGCTGCCGCGGGAACGGGAGGAGGAATTCCACGCCTGGGCCCTGGCACTGCTCCGCTATCGCGAAGAGCCCCAGCTGGCACTGCAGGCCTCGAAGGAGTTCACCGCCTACCTCACACCGATCATCGAAGCGCGCCGCTCCGAGCCGCGCAACGACGTGATCTCCGAGCTGATCCTGGCGGAGGCGGACGGGAGGCGGCTCACGGACGCGGAGATTCGAGCCCACGTGGCCCTGCTCTTTCCCACGGGCGGTGAGAGCAACCACGCAACGCTGGGCAATCTCCTATATGCGCTGCTCAGCCACGAAGGATCCTGGCAGCTGCTGCGCGAGCACCCCGCACGCGTGGGCGATGCCGTGGATGAGCTGTTTCGTTGGGAGACCTCCATCGCGTTGGTGCCACGCCTCTCCGCCAGCCAGCCGGTGGAGTTTCACGGCATGGAGATCCCAGCGGACACCTGGGTGCTGTTCGCCATCACCGGAGCGAACCGCGACCCCGCGGTCTTCACAGACCCCGATCGCTTCGACCTGGACCGCAAGCGGAAGGACGGACTCACCTTTGGCCGGGGCGTGAAGAGCTGCCCGGGCATGCACCTGGCGCGCCGCAACATGCAAGTGGGTCTCGAGGTATTGCTCGAGCGGCTGCCGGAGATCGAGCTGCTGGACCTGGAGGCAGCGCTTCCCCGCCGCGCCGTGTTGCGGTGCCCCGACGCCGTGCGGGTCTCTGTCGGACGGCGGTAGCGAGTTGGCCATGCAGGGCGTCCGTGGGCCAGCAAGTCGTGATCACCAACAATCAAGAGGAGACTGTCATGGGAAAGTGGAGCAGAGAAGAGCTCGATCGCGCATTTCAGGAAATCGGAACAGAAGTTCTACCCATGCCCCTGGTACATCGTCGATGAGGAGAGGGGATGGGTAGTGTGCGAATTCCTCAATAGAATGGTCGATCCTGGTGACGGTCGGATCTACGAACAGAAGAATTACTCTCGCTACAAGTATGCCGGAAACGGGATGTGGTCCGAGGCAGAGGATCAGTACAACCCCGCCGCCCTGGCCAAGATGCATGAAGAGTGGATGGCTGCAAAGAAGGCGTGTGATGAAGGAAAATGATCTGACTACTTGCTGCTAGAGCTCCCCCCTACAGGACAGGCTCGTCGGGTGCACCCTGCGGCCGCGGAAAGGTGAATCGTGGAAATCGGATTGATCAGCGCCGGCGGGCCGCCGGAGATGATCACGCGTTGCGCGCAGGTTGCCGAAGCTGCGGGCTACTCGTCGATCTGGGTGCCGGAGCACGTCGTCTTCTTCGAGGACTACGAGGCCAGCTATCCCTACGCCGAGGGTGGACGTCCTCCGATGACCACCGACTCGAACATGTTGGAGCCGCTCAACCTGCTGAGCTTCATTGCGGGGCAGACGCAGCGCATTCGTCTCGGCACGGGCGTCTTTCTCCTGCCCCAGCGCAATCCCGTCTACACCGCGAAGGAAGCGACGACCGTCGATGTCCTGTCCAATGGACGACTCGACCTCGGCATCGGTGTGGGCTGGCTGCGCGAGGAATTCCAGGCGGTCGCCGTGCCCTTCGAGAAGCGCGGCGCGCGCTGCGACGAATACATCGAGGTGATCCGAAGACTCTGGACCGGCGGCCAGGTCGAGTTCTCGGGCGACTACTACCAGCTGCGGCCCTGCGTCCAATCTCCCCGTCCAGTACAGCGGCCCCACCCGCCGATCCTTGTCGGCGGCGTGTCCCCCCCGGCCCTGCGACGCGCCGCGACCCTGGGCGATGGCTGGGTCGCGATCAACCTCGACCCGGCGGAGGCGGCTTCGCAAATCGAGCAGATCGCCGCGATGCGTCGTGAGGCCGGGCTCGAGATGCAGGGCTTCCGCACCTCCATGATGGCCGTGAACTTCCACGTCGAGCCCGAAGACCTGCCGCGCTACCGCGATGCGGGCATCGAGCAGCTCGTGCTCGCTCCGATGCGGCGCGACCGCGTGATCCGCGGCGCCGAGGAGCTCTACGCGTTGATCGAGGAGCTGGCCCGCGACTTCGTCGAAAGGGCCCGAACACTCTAGAGAGCGGGCCCGACCCCCCGGGTGTCCCTGCCCACCCGTGTGTGGCGCTTCGGGCCGGGGTCTAGCGCGAAGCGGCCCGCTGGGCCGTGAAGACGTCGTCCGCCTGCGGCGAGAAGCGCTCCTGCAGAAAGCGCTCCTGGGGCTTCTCGGAGGCAGTCTTCGGGATCTCGTCGAGCAGCTGCAGGTAGCTGGGGACGCAGTTGGGCTCGAGGCCCTTGCGACAGTGCTCGAAGACGGCCTGCGGGTCGAAGCTCTGCGCATCGCTGGCCACGATCGCGGCGATCACGTCCTTCTCGCCCGGCGCCCCCGATGCGGCCGGCACGCCGTAGACGAAGACATCGGAGACCTGTGGGTCTTCGGCGACCACCTTCTCCACCGCGCTCGTGCTGACGAAGTCGCCGTTGTGCCGGATGCCGGCCCCCGCGCGGTAGTCGAAATACAGCCAGCCCTCTGCGTCGCGGTGCCCCATGTCGCCGCTGCGGTTCCAGCCGCGGGAGATCTTCTTGCGCGAAGCTTCCGGGTTCTCGTGATATTCCACCGTGGCGTCTTCGCCGGTGGCGGGGCGACAACAGATCTCGCCGATCACACCGGGGGGGCACTCTTTGTCTTCCCCGTCGAGGATCTTCATCGTCACGCTGTCCATCGGCTTGCCGAAGGAGCCCACCGGCCCCACGCCGACGGGCTTGTAGGCCATGCCGCCGCCATCGCTGGCGCCGTAGAACTCGAAGATCCGCAGGTCGAAGCGCTTCTCGAAGGCCTCCCAGATCGCCGACGGCATGCCGCCGCTCACCACCATGGCAACCGGGTTGTCGGCGTCATCCTCCCGCGGTGGCTCGCTGTAGATGCCCGTCGCCATGCCGCCGACCATCGAGAAGGTCGTGCAGCCGTAGCGGCGACAGACATCCCAAAGACGGCTCTTCGTGAAGCGGCGGCTGAGCACCGCCCGGTAGCCCGACATCAGCGAGGGGGCCAGGGCTGTCGCCTGGGCGTTGTTATGCGTGAAGGAGAGCCCCGTGTAGGGCCGCTCGTCTTCTGCGTAGCCGAAGACGCCTCCCAGCATGCCCGTACCCCCGAAGCGCATATGGTCGCCCACGATGCCCTTCGGATCGCCGGTGGTGCCGGAGGTGTAGATGATCTGCAGCGGCTGGCCGACGTCGTCCACACGGGGGTCGACGCTCTCGGCTGGAGTGCCGAGCACCTCGGCCAGCGGCGAGACGCCCGCCAGGTCGCCGAGCGCCGGCGCGTCGGCTTCACCGCTCTCGAGAGCCAACAGCCACTCGAGATCGGGCACCTGCTCGCGAATGGCCAGGATCTGCCCGGCATTGTCGTCGCTGCAGAAGACCCCGCGGGAGCCGGAGTTGCGCAGCAAGAAGGCCAGCTTGTCGGACCGGGTTCGGGGATCGATCGGAATGAAGATGCAGCCGGCGAGTGAAGCCGCGATCATGGCTTCGACGAACTCCGGATGGTTGCGCATCATGACCGCGAAGCGATCACCCTTGCGCATACCTCGCGCGATCAGGTTGGCGGCGATGCGATTGGCGTTCTCCGCCAGGTCCGCGTAGCTGCGCACCTCGTCGGGAGTCGCGCAATCGTCGAGGCTCAGGTGCTCGAAGGTGAGCACGTCGAGATCGGGTTTCTCCTCGGCGCGCAGCCGGATCAGATCTGCGAGGATGAATTGGTTCAGCTGCCGCATCGCCGCTCTCCGAGACAGGTGCGTCTCGCTAGGAAATCAGGATGTTGATGTTCATCGCAGCGACCTCTCCGTCGATGGTCCCTCCGCCGTTGTGGGCCAGGGCGACGCTGGCCCCCTCGACCTGCCGCTTGCCCGCGCGCCCCTGGAGCTGATGGGTGAGCTCGAGGATCTGAGCGACCCCGGTGGCGCCGACGGGATGTCCCTTGCGCAGCAGACCGCCCGAGGTGTTCACGGGAATGCGGCCTCCGAGCTTCGTCTCGCCGTCCGCGAGCAGCTTCACGCTGTCGCCGGGCGTGCAGAGGTGGAGGCCCTCGTAGACCAGGATCTCGCAGGGAGCCGACGAATCGTGCAGCTCCACCACGTCGAGGTCGCTGGGCCCGACGCCCGCCTCGTAGTAGGCCTCTTCGATGCAGAGGCTACTCACATTCTCCTCGGCACCCGGCGGGTGGTCGAAATAGGAGTGCACGACGCTCGACACGAGTCGCACGGGCTTCGCGATTCCGAGCTGGCGCGCCTTGCGCTCGCTCACGATCACCGCTGCGGCGCCCCCGTCCGCCACCGGGCAGATCATGGGCCGCGTCAGCGGAGGCGTGATCATCGGTTGGGCGAGGACCTCTTCGACCGTCATGACCTGGGTGAACTGCGCCTTGGGGTTCAGACTGCCGTGAAAGGAGTTCTTGGCCGAGACCATCGCGAAGTGCTCGGGGGTCGAGCCGTACTCCTTCATGTGATCGCGGGCCATCACTCCGTAGAAGTCCGCGAATACGGAGCGCGTCTGTCCGGAGCCCTCGGACTGGCCGGCGGTGACCTCGGCGATGAACTTGTCCCGCTCCTCGACGTCCACCGCTCCCGAAAAGGCCGAATAGGTGATGGCCTTGTTCTCGTGGTAGAGCTTCTCCACGCCGACGACCAACACGACGTCGTAGTAGCCGGCGGAGACCATCATGCTGGCCTGGTTGAGGGCGGTGCTGCTGCTCCCGCAGGCGTTCTCGATGTTGATGATGGGCACCTTGCCCAGGCCAATCGAGCTGAGGATCACCTGTCCGCGAATCGACTCCTGCCCCGTCACCGTGCCGGCCGCGCAATTGCCCACGTAGGCGGCCTCGATGTCGGAGAGCTCGATGCCGGCATCCTTCACGGCTTCGAGGACGGGTTCGCCGCCCAGCTGTTTGAGACTCTTATCGAGGTGTTTGCCGAAGCGGGTCATGGCCACGCCGGCTACGACTGCATTCAATCGCATTGGGTTCTCCCTGTTGTGCCGAGAGCCGTGCTGAGACGGGGCATCAGATCATCCCCGAGCGCGGCAGGTTGTACTTCTTCCGAATCGCCTCCACTTCTTCCTCGCGCTTCGGCAGTGGGGCTGCGGGCTGGAAGAACTTGTCCTGCTCGAGCTCGTCCAACACCTCCTGGGAACGCGGGAAGGGGTTGCCGATGGAATTGAGCTGGAAGAGCTTGTCGAAGGCAAGGCGCGGACGCTGTCCGCCGGCGTCCGGATTCTCGAGCGGGTAGCCCACGGTCTGGGCCACCACGATGCGGCAGCTGGCGGGGAAGTCGAAGGCCGCCTCCACCTTGTCCCAGCCGCCCGAGCCCTGGCAGCAGGTACCGAGGCCCTGCTCGAAGGCCATCAAGGTCGCCTGGGCCACGGCCTGGCCGCAATCCATGTCCACCATGCCGGGAGCTTTGAGCGCCTCGCCGATGTTGTCGAAGAGCGGAACCAGCGTCTCCTCGAGCTCCTTGTTCTTGTCCGGTCCGTAACCCAGCGCGCCGCAGGCGACGAGCTCGCGCAGGCGCGCGCCGGCCTCGTCCATGGCGTCGCCCTGGATGTACCAGAGGATCACCACCGGAGCGAGCTGCATCTGGAAGCCGCCGACCGGCGAGGGCAACGATGCGATCTGCTCGTCGGTGGCGGTGTCGCGGTGCACCACCAGCGCCTGGACGGCGTTGTTGTTGCCGAAGTGCGAGGCGATCCGCGCCGCCTCGAGCATGCGCTGGATCTTCTCCAGCTCGACCGGCTTGTCGGGATCGAGGTAACGAATCGAGCGACGATTTCCAATGACTTCTCTGAGTTCCATTTTTTCTCTCTGACCTTTGAATCGTTTGTTTGAATCCGGCGCCTAGAGGCGCGCGCCGGCCATCACCCCGAGCACCTCGTTCTCGCCATCTTCGATCAGCGAAGCGCGCGCATCGCGGAAGATTTTCTCGATCGGATACTCCCTGCACAGGCCGTTGCCGCCGAAGATCTGGATCGCGTCACTCGCCACTTCGAAGGCGGTCTGGGTGCAGAAGACCTTCGACGCCGCCGCGTGCTGAAACGGCACGCCACCGTTCTCGTGCGCGATGGCCACCCTGCGCGCCAGGGAACGCGCCGCCTCCACCTGGGCGAACATCTTGAAGAGCCGCGCCTTGACGCTCTGGTGCTGGATGATGGGAACGCCCCCTTGCACGCGCTCCTTTGCGTAGGCGAGGGCGTAGTCGTAGGCCGCCCGGGCAACCCCCACGAACTGCTGACCCATGGAGTTGTTCGCCAGGGTGAGCACCATCTCCCAGACCATCGGGTAGGCGTCCGGGCCCTCGATTAGCATCAGGTCTTCGGAAATCCGGACGTCCTTGAAGAAGAGCTCGCCCTGGGGCAGGGTGCGCTGCCCGATCTTGTCGAGCGGCTTGCCCCGGCTGATGCCCGGCAGCTCCAGAGGCACCAGGAAGGCCACACCGCCCTTGAACCCATCCTTCGAATCCTCGAGGGTGCAGAAGAGGGCGGCCGCCGTCGCGACGGGGCCGTTCGAAACCCAGGCCGCCTTCTGGCCGTTGATCACCCACTCCTTGCCCTCCCGGCGCGCCCGACAGCCGGGCCGCACGCTGGGGTCGCTGAAGATGGGCTCCGTGAAGGCCATCGTGTCGCTGCCGTGGTCGGGCTCGGTGAGCGCCAGACAGCCGACATCTTTGCGCGCGGAGAAGAACTCGTAGGCTTCTGTCCTGCCGAAGCCCTGCGCCCAGGGCGCAATGGTGTCTCTCAGCTCCAGCGAGATGCACAGGCCGACGTCCCCCCAGGACAACTCCTCGAGCACGACCGAGTGCAGCAGGGCCCGTTGGCTGGGCGTCAGATCGTCCCCGTAGCGGCTCGAGTCGCCGATGCCGAGCTGCTCGTACTTCTTGACGACATCCCAGTACACGGAGCCCTCGGCGATGGTGTCGGCGGGGTCGTGCATGGCGTCGAGTTCGATGGATGCGGGGCGCAGAACCTCGGCGGCGAAGCGGTGCACGGTGTCGCGCACCTCCTTCATCTCGCCCGTGAGGCCGGCATCGATATCGTCTGCGGTCATGAGAGCTTCTTCCTATGGTTTCTTGGACTCGAGGGGGCCATCCGACGCCTGCGCGGCGTGGCCGTCAGCCTGTCATCGGGTTGGGTATCGAGGATGGGTGAGACCGTCCCCTGGCGAATGGAAAGGGCTCCCAGCCATGATACACGACCAACGAGCCTGGGCAGCGTCGCGGAGGCCCGGTTCCCCGGCATCCTGCTAGCGGATGAATCTCACCGGCTCGCCCCGTCGGAGGTGGCTTCGACCTCCACCCGCGTATCCCGGTCCGTGTGGCCGGGCTGCAGCGCGATGACCATGGGGCGCAGATGGAATTGCCCACCCGCGAGCTCGACGGGATTCAAGGGCGTCGGGATGAGGTTCTGGAACCCCTTGCCATTCTTGAACTGGAAGTTCTCCCAGGCGTGATAGATCGTGAGCTGACCCTTGCGCATGGAGCGCGAGACCTTGGCCATGATCTCGAATTCGTCGAGATCGTTGAAGATCCGGACCATGCCGCCGTCTCGGATCCGCCGCTCCGCGGCATCGACCACGCTCATGAAGACCACGGGCTCGCCGCGCTGTTGCTGCAGCATGAGACTGTCGTCGCGCCAGGCGGAGTGGATGCTCCAACGCGTGTGGCCACCGGTGAGGATCAGCGGGTAGTTGCCCCCCGCCAGCGGCGGTGCCTTGTGGATGGGCAACTGCTCTCCCATTTCGAGGTAGAGCTCCTGGTCGATGTAGAACTGGATGCGCCGGGAGAGGGTGGGGTAGGGCATCTTGTCGAAGACGTGCTTGGTGAGCGGGGTGATCGTCTCACCGGGCTCGATCTCCGTCGCGTTGCCGATCGCCACCGCCCCATGCCCGATTTTCTCGAAGCGTGCGAAGCCCTTCTTCTTGAGCTCGGGCCAGGTCAGGTCTCCCAGGTTGCTGGCGTTGTCGATCAGATAGGCGCAGACCTTCTCGTCGTCGGTGTGCCCGTACTCGCCGTTGCTGGAGAATTTCGCGTAGAGATTGTGGAGGGGGAGCTCGTCGCCGCGGCGGTCCACGAAGCTCTCGATGCCACGCGCCCGAGCGCGCTCGTCGACCTTCTCCGTGAGTCGGGAGATGATCTCCCAATCCGACTTTGCCTCGTAATAGCTGGTGGCCTTCTCTCCCGAGTGGATGAAGGGCATCAGGGGCGTCACCCACTTGTGCTCGTCGCGCTCGTACCACGCCGCAGCGGGCAGCACGTAGTCCGACGCGACGGTGGTGGACGTCATGCGCCAGTCGAGAGTCACGATGAGGTCGAGCTTCGGCCACAGGTGCTCGAGTACGAGCGGATAGCTGCGGATGCGGCGCAGCGGGTTGGCCCCCAACACGAAGAGCATTTTCGGGTCGTTACCCGGCCTCGGCCAGACCTCCTGCCAGCCCTTTGACAGCGACTCCTCGAGGACCTCGCGCACGGGGCGCTCGAGGTAGGGATCCCACTCCTGGAGCTTCTCGCTGGCCTCGAGCAGGCCGCCATGCACGTACCAGAAGAGCGCGCCACAGGCCATCCGACCCTCGGAGATCACGGAGCGTCCCTGCTCGTAGACGATCATCTCATCGGTGTAGCCCTGCGCCTTCCACTTGAGCTGCTTCGCCAGCATGCCGCCGACGGTCTTGATCGCGGTGGGGTTCAGCATGTCGCCGACGCCAAACATGCTCCGAATGAACTTCTCGAGGGCGTCGTGGTCGAGCCAGGGGAACCCCACGAAGCCGCTGCCCTTCTTGCCGTAGTTGCCCGTGAGGGCGAATACCAGAGCTTGGCTTCGCTCCATCAGATTGCCGTGGTAGTACTTGTCCATGTTGGACGAGGTGACCATGGCGGCTGCTCGGGCCCGGGCGAGCATTCGCGCGAGCCTGCGAATCGTTGCCGGCGGTGTGCCGCACAGAGCGGACGCCTTTTCCGGCGTGTAGTCGGCCAGCTGCTCGCGCAGCAGTGAATAGACGGTTCGGACGCCCACGGTCTCGCCCGAGGCGAGCTCTACCTCGAAGCGCCCATCCACCGTGGGAGTCAGGGAGCCCAGGGCCAGGGATCGGCGCGGCACGGGCGAGATGCCCTGCTGCTCGTCGTGGAAGTAGAGCTGCTCGTCGCTCCCGCCCTTGCGAAGATCTGAAGAGCGCAGGTAGCGCCGAGTGTCCTCGCGCACCAGGAGTGGCAGGTCGGTCTGCTCGGCAATGAAATCGAGATCGACCGCGCCCTCATCGACCAGCACGCTCGCTATGCCGAGAGCGAGCGCCGCGTCACATCCAGGCTCGACTGGCACGTGGAGATCCGAATGGATCGACGAGGCGCTGAAGTCGGGGGCGATGCAGACGATCTGCGCGCCCTTGTAGCGGGCCTCCGTGAGAAAGTGGGCGTTGGGAATCTGGGTGTACAGCGGATTGCTGCCCCAGATCAGGATCAGGTCCGAGTACATGTAGTCGTCGGCAGAGCGCTCGAAGCCGATCTTGCCGAAGGTCTCGGCGACGCCGCGATGGGCGTCTCCGATCTCGGAGTTCTGGTCCAGGCTGGTCGAATCGAGGAGCATGATGTGGCGCTGGTGCGCCGCCGACATCGTGCCCTCGGTGTACAGGGGACCGATGTCCCAGACGATGCGGTCGGAGCCGTGCTCGGTGATCGTGTCGAGCATCTTGTCGGCGATATCGGAGAGCGCCTCGTCCCAGGAGACCCGCCGCCAGCGTCCGGAGCCGCGCTCTCCCACGCGCTTCATCGGGTAGCGGACTCGGGCGGGGTCGTACATGCGCTCGCTGAAGCACGCGCCCTTCTGACAGCCACGGGGGTTCGGATCCGGCACCTCGGCGTTGGTCTGGGGATATTCGGCGACCTGCTCCTCGCGCCAGACCAGCCCATCCTTCACGTAGACGTTCCACGCGCAGTGGGCCTGGTACCAGCAATTCACGAAGTGGCTGGAGCGAACCACCTTGTCCCAGGTCCAACGCTCGCGGTAGACGTCGTGCCAGTCCGTGTAGCTCGGCCGGGGGAGAGGAGTGGCACTCCCCGCGAGCGGAGCGTGCGGCTCTTCCATCGGCTTCAGTGTGCGCAGCAGCAGGCCTCCGCCCGCCAGGGTGGCTGCACCCACCGCGCCTCCGATGATGACGGTGCGACGTTTGATTCCGGTCGCCACCTTCAGCTCTTCACCCATTCGATCGCCGCCGGGTCCTCGTCGAAGCCTCCGAACATCTCCTTCCACTTGTAGGCGATGAGCAGGTCCATCAGCTCGGACTTCTCTCCCTTGCGAGCCTTGGCCATCTCCTCACCCAGTACGACCAGGGCGTCGATCACCTTGGGTCCGAATAGGGAGACGAGATAGGCCTCGGGGATTCGTGGGTTCAGCTCGTCGATCTCCCCGTTCTCGTCGTAGCGAGGCGGGGCGATCGGGGGCACGTAGAAGACATTGGGCTCCGTGCCGTACTCGGGGTGCAGGGGGATGGCGACCTGCCACTTGTCGACGAGCTTGTAGATGGGCGCATCCCGATCGTCCCGATACCCGACGAAGCGCACCCGACCCGGACATTGCCTCGCGCAGGCGGGGGCCACGCCCTGTTCGATGCGTGGGAAGCAGAAGATGCACTTCTGGGAGATCTTCTTTGCCTGGTTGAAATAGATCTTCTTGTACGGACAAGCCTCCATGCAGAAGCGGTAACCCCGACAGCGGTCCTCGTTGACCGTCACGATTCCGTTGTCCGCGTTCTTCTCGATGGCCTTTCGCGGGCAGGCCTCGAGGCAGGCAGGGTGGGTGCAGTGATTGCAGATCCGCGGCAGATAGAAGTAGTAGGAGTTGGGGTAGTCGCCGCCCCCCTGATCCTCGTCCCAGTTCGGGCCCCAGTCCGGCTTCTCGCCCTGAATCTGGAGATGCTGACCGGCGCCGCCCCCCGAGCCGCTCGCGTTCTCGCCGTAGAAGACTTCCCTGTGGTTGTACTCCCAGGCTTCACCGAACTCGCGGCGGGTCGGAATCCTGCCGGGCTCGGGGATGCCCTCTCGGAAGCCGCCGCCGAGATCCTCCCAATCGCGTGGCGTGCCGCGCCCGGGCTGGGTGTTCACGCTATTCCACCACATGTATTCCATGCCCTCGTCGCGCGTCCAGAGCCGCTTGCAGGCGATGGTGCAGGTCTGGCATCCGAGGCACTTGTTCAGGTCGAGAACCATCGCGAGCTGTCGTTCCATCAGCCATTTCTCCCGCTAGTCGTCGGCTCGAGCTGTAGCGGGAGCCAGTTGCCCGAGAAGGACTTGAGCCCTCCTCGCTCGGCGCTGCTCCCCTCCCAGATGGCGATGCCGAAGCCCGTCTCGGCGCCGGGGGGCAGCTGGGCCAGAGGCTGATCGCTCTCCATGCGAAGAGCGCGCGCCATGACGACACGCCAGCGCCCCGACTTCCAATGCCCCTGGCCTCGCACCCCCGTGCGGTCGAAGGTATGCGAGGTACCCAGCCCCGTGGCGACCAGGTGCCGCGCGCTCTCGCGCTCGTCGGCGCGCCAGTACCAGGCGTTTACCGGCAGCTCCGGTGCACCCATGGTCATGAGCGGAGCGCCCTTCGCTGCCGGGAGCAGAATCGCCGCGGCGTCGGGGAAGGAGTCGTTGTCCGGCAGCTCGGCATCCTCGCTCGCGTCCGCCCACTCGAGTCGGAACGCGAGCTCCTCGCCGTTGTGCAGCGCCTTGATCTCCGCGCGCTCGATGGCTCCTATCTTCCTGCCCTTCCACGCGACCTGAATGGCGGCCGAGGGCTGCATGCCGGCGGGAGTGCCCAGCATGGAAACGCGCTCGGGAGAGTGACTGGACCAGATGGGCGCATCCGGGTCGAGAAGCGTGCCGAGCGCCGCAGCGCTCACGTAGCTTGCTTTCATCTCACATCTCCTCTGGCTCTCATGCCTCGACTGCGTGGCTCGAGGAGCCGGGGGCGTGGGTGAATTCTGCCATGAAGTGGGCGGTCTCCAACAACCGTTGGGCGAGTGGAGCGGCCGGGCCTCAGGGCGTGGCCGCCAGCCGCTTGCTCTCGGCGGCGAGCAGGCGATTCAACGCGGCGAGCAGCGCCCCGAAGAAGGGCGCCGCCCCCTGCTCGAGCAATTTCTCGCAGAGCCGGGGCAGCCATGCACCCGGGTGGCGCGCGACGAAATCGCGCTGGGCACGGCGGTAGGGCCCGGGGTCAGCGCCTTGCTCGAGGGCCTCTGCCTCGCGATAGCCGAGGAAGTGGAGAAACTCGAGCTGAGTCACGAGATGATCGGGCAGCTCGCGCTGCTCGTCCGAAAGGGTGAGACCAAAATGATTGTAGAAGCGAACTGCCTCCTCCATGGTCTTCATCCGGGCTCCAACGTAGAGCCCGCCGTAGAGGGGACACGGCGGGCCGCTGGCCCCGGCATCGAAGAGCCGCGTGTATTCGACCGCAAGGTCGTCGGCGCTGCCCGCGTTCCGGAGCGCCTCCCAGTCGACGGACTCGTCCTTCGCCAGGGCCGGCTCGATGACCGCAAGCTGTTCGCGAAGGGGCTCGACGAGACCGCCCTCCGCTATCCAGCGGCAGAATTCGTCGTCGGGATAGCTGAGCGCCCGGGCGAAGAGCGCATAGACGCGGCTGTGTGCTGTGGCAGAGGCCAGCTCTCGCCCCGAGTCGGGAGCCCCGGGGCGAGGGTCTTGTCGACTCCCCGCCGCGTCCGTCGGTGCCTTCGCCATGGCAGAGCTTCCCGCTCGTCAGCATTCCAGATGGTTTCGACGGCCTGCCCGTTGGCTTCGCTGGACATGAATCCTCTGCGCCTTCGGGCAAGCGGCGCGATCAGCCGCGCCGAAGATACGGGTGCACTTCGCGCTCGTAGAGCCGGAGCATTTCCCACGAGAACTCGGGCTCGATGCCGGCAAGCAGCGGATTCAAGAAAAAGACGCTGTCGTCGCCGAGCTGCTCGCCGAGAGCGATCGCCCCTTCCGGCGTGAGCACCTGATAGGCCGGGCTCTGCTTGGCCGTTTCCTCGGTCATGTCCTTGGCGTAGGGCCCCACCGGTCGCCCATAGGCTTCGACGGTCCACTCGCTGTAGGAACGCAGCTGATGCAACACGTGTGGCATCAGCCGATCCCACGCTCGCTCGGGCTCCTTCGAAATCCACAGGAAGATGGGGCCCTGCTTGGGATACGGACCGGGGTCGTCCTGGCCGAGCTCGATGCACGCCTCGCGATAGGGCGGCCACAGGCGAGGGTCGAGCGGGGGGTACCAGCCGTCGGCGATGCGCGCGGCGCGACGCGCGGCGGCAGCGGAGCCGCCGCCCAGCAGGATCCTGGGCGCGGGCTCGGGCTTCGGAGTCACCCGGCAGCGGCGCCCGCGCCACTCGAAGGGCTCGCCGGTCCAGGCCAGCCGCAGCAGCTCGATCACTTCCCCCAACGCACCCCAACGATCCTCGAGCTTGCGCCCGAACATCTCGAACTCGGCGGGGCGGTAGCCGCCGCCGATACCGAGATCCAGCCGCCCACCCGTCACCAGCTGCGTGACCGCCGCGTCCTCGGCGAGCTTGATCGGATCGTAGAGCGGTGCGAGCAGGACGCAGGTACGGAGGCGGATGTTCCTGCTGCGGCCTCCCATGGCGGCGGCCAGCACCAGCGGCGACGGGTTGTAACCGTCGGGAGAACAGTGGTGCTCGCCGATCCCGACCGAGTCGAAGCCGAGCGCGTCGGCCCACTCCACCTGATCGAGCATGGCGGCGTGCAGATCCGCCGCCGAGGGGCCAAACTCGGGCGCCCGCATGTCGTAGCTGAGATCGAGCTGCATGGGCCCCTCGCCGAGTGGAAGGCCCATACTACGGACTCCAGCAACCCAGGAGCAACAGATGCCCGACGAGCTCCATCACGAGGCCGCCGAGCACGGCAAGGCGAGCACGGACACCGGGCCGGTCGAGCGGAGCTGGTGACGAGCAAGCCCGCCACCAGCCAGGACTCGCCGTTCGCCGAGCCGCAGTTCCGCTGGCTCTACGCCAGCAACGTGCTGTTCTTTCTGGCCATGGGAAGCCAGGGCGTGCTGCGCGCCTGGCTGGTGTTCGACATGACCCAGAGCGAGTTCTCACTCGGGTTGATCAGCTTCGTGGTCGCGGTCCCCATGCTGCTGGTGGCGCCACTGGGGGGGGTGATTGCCGACCGCTTCGATCGCCGAAACCTGATCCGCAGCGGACAGACGCTGATCGTGTTGAGCGAGCTGGTCGTGCTCTTGCTGCTGCTCGCCGGCAAGCTGCAATTCTGGCACCTGTTGGCACTCGCCGCGGTGTCGGGCAGCATGTTTCCCTTCATCATGCCGGCGCGCAACGCCATCGTCGCCAACGTCGTCGGGATCAAGCGACTGCCGAGCGCGATGGCACTCAACACGGCGGGCATCAACGCCACGCGCGTGCTCGGCCCCGCCATGGCCGGCTTCCTGATCGGTGCGATCGGCATCGAGGTCACCTACGCGCTGGGCTTCGTGCTCTACGTGTTGGGCCTGGCGTGCCTGCTGCCGCTGACTCCCTCGGCGCCTCCCGAGGGCACCCGCGACAAGTCGATCGTGCGCAACATCGGCGACGGCTTCCGCTTCGTCCTCAACGAGCGCATCATCCTGATGCTGCTGGTCTTCGGCCTGGTGCCGATGTTCCTGGCCATGCCGTTCCAGAGCCTGTTGGTGGTATTCGCCGAAGAGGTCTGGAACACGGGAGCGGCCGGCCTCGGGCTCTTGAGCGCCGCCGCGGGGCTGGGGGGCATCGGGGGCTCGGCGCTGGTGGCGTGGCGGCCGAACCCGAAGCGGCGGGCGCTGAGCATGCTCTGGAGCGCCGTCGCCTTCGGCGGCTTTCTGCTGCTCTTCTCGCTGAGTCCGTGGTTCCTGCTGGCGCTGCCGCTGGTCTTCGTCGCCAATGTATTCGTCAGCGTCTTCGGCACGCTCAACAACACCGCCATCCAGGTGCTGATCCCCGACCACGTCCGCGGGCGGGTCTCGGCCATCCTGATGATGTCGTTCTCGCTGCCGCTGCTGGGAACACTGCCCATGGGCGCCCTCGCCGAGGTATCCGGCGCTCCCTTCGCCGTGGCCCTCGCGGCGGCGCTGGCCGTCGTGGCCGCGCTGGCCCTGTTCGGCACGAGCCACGAGCTTCGCAAGCTCGATACTCGGATGCACCGCGCGTTCGAGGAGTAACGGCTAGGCCGCGGCCTCCGGAGGCGGATCCTCGGAGTCCCATTTGAAGCGCTCGAAGAGGTCGCCGAGATTCTCGCGAATCACCTCGCCCTCCAGGCCGAACTCCTCGAGGCTGTAGGTGTGGCTCGTCGCGTGCTTGCGCTTGCTCTCCTTGCCGATCTGCTCCCGGAAGCCATCCGTCATCGGGAGACCCAGATCGCGGTAGATGCGCTCGATCGTCCCGCCCGGATCCGACGTCAGCTCGCGGTAGTCGACGATGGCCCCCCGCGTTTCGGGGTGCGCGTCGAGGGTCTCGATCGGGTGCCGAATCGAGTGCCACGACTGCTCCACCATGACCGCCAGCGAGCGCTGCTGCCGCGCCTCGTCCCAGCCGAGCTGCTTCCAGCTCGAGCGCAGTAGCTTCAGCAGGCTCGGGATGTTCTCCCGTGGATCACGGATGTTGATGATGAACTTCGCATCCGGAAATGCCTCGACGAGCGACTCGACGCGCCCCGCCCACAGCGGGTTCTTGGCCAGGTGGATCTTGTCCGGGCCGTTCAGATACAGCTGACGCCGGACGAGCTCCCGGTACATGTCGTTGTAGCGACGTCGCTTCGCCTCGGGCCAGTCGTTCATGTTGTAGAAGTCGAGATCGCCCATATAGGGCATCTTCGTGATCCAGAAGCCCGAAGCCATCGAGTAGTAGAGAGCGATGTCGTCCTCTTCCGGCACCGTGAGCCCCATCGCGTGCATGTGGCGAAACTTGCCGTAGCGCCACTTCTCGAAGACTTGCGCCAGCTTGCCGAGCAGCCCCCTGAGCACCACCCGGTCGAATTCGATCCCCGCGCGAATCACCTTCTTCTGGAGCAGCGACGGGAAGTAGCACTCGTAGAGCAGGAACGAGCTGAAACGCCCCTCGTCCTGGCTCAGCAAGCGGTGGGTCAGCGTCGTGCCGCTGCGCGCGTGGCCCACCATGAAGACGGGCTCCTTGACTTCGACCTTGCGCAGGCCCGGGAAGAGCACCCAGTCGAGGGCAAAGCAGATGGCGTGGAACGTCGACACCACCGGAACGGCCAAGCACAGGACTGCAAGGTAGTAGTAGCGCGCCAGTGGCGTCTTCTCGCCCCAGGCGAGCCGGATCATCGTGAGATAGTTGCCGACATCGAAGTAGAAGAGCATGGGTTGCGTCAGGCAGTGGCTTCGACGTCGGCTGCCAGATAGGCGTCGCCGAGGACTTTCTTGCCGTCGAGGCTACGCACCTTGCGGGCCACTTCGTGCACGATGTCGCGGCTGAAAACGACACGGCCGACGTGGCGTCCGGTGCACAGCTCCAGGGCGCCCTCGGCCATCATCTCCACCGGCTCGACCATGGAGGGATTCTTGCGCGCGATGTCGCGCACGTAGTCCGCGCCCTGCGTCAGCACGATGGCGACCGGTGCCATGGCGTTCACGAAGACCTCGTGCTCCACCAGCTCGTGGGCCAAGGCCACCGTGTAGCGATCCAGCGCCGCCTTTGTGGCGCCATACGCCCCGATGATCCAGGCTGATTGCTTCGTATCCGGATACGGCAATTCGGGCTGGCGCGACGTCGCGCTGCTGATGTTGAGGACCCAGCCCCCGCCACGTGCCCGCATGCTCGGCAACGCCTGCTGAGTGAGATCGACGGGGGTGTTGACGTTGAGCTCGTACATCTTACTGCGCTCGGCGTTGGTGGTCTGGCTCGGCAGCTTCATGACCCCGGCAGCCGCGTTGTTCACGAGGATGTCGATGGGGCCGAACGGCTCGCTGGCCCGTTCGATCAGGCCCTCGCGTGCGGCCGGATCCAGCAGATCACAGGCGACCGCCGCGGCCTTGCCGCCCGCCGCCTGGACCTCGGACACCGCCTCCTCGAGCGTGCCCACCAGCTCGCCGTGGGCGCCCATGCGCGATGCACAGAGTACGACCGACGCGCCCTCGGCAGAGAAGCGGCGAGCGATCGCCCTCCCGATGCCGCGACTCGCGCCCGTGATGAATGCAACCCGTCCGTCACAGCTTCCCATGGAAGACTCCCTCCTCGATGCGCGCGCGGTAGACACGCGGCGCTCATTGTCGCACGCCACCCAGCAAGAATGACACCAGGTAGAGTGCCATCTCCTGCAAAAGCGCAATCGGCGTCGGCCCGGGCTGTGGCAAGCCACCAGTCGGGCCGCCCCTGCAGTTTCTTTTTGTCTGGATCTCGGCGGAGAAGCCCCCGATCGGCCCACCCAAGAACCTGAGGCGCCGAATAGTGTACGTTGCCGTCACCACCTGACGAAGCCGAGATTCGCGATCGCGGATCGAGGCCGAGGAGCCGAGCTTTGAAGATCACCGCCGCGATGGGCGCCGACGTCCCGCTGCGCGACGTCGCGGCGCATGCCCAACGCGTCGAGGCACTCGGCTACGACACTCTTTCCGTTCCCGAGGCCACCCACGAGGGAACGCTGGCGGCATTCGCCGCGCTCGCGGCGACGACGGAGCTGCGCGTCAACACCGGCGTGCTCGTCGCCTTCGCACGCAGCCCGATGATCCTGGCGCAGGCAGCGTGGGACCTGCAGGCCTATTCTGACGGCCGTTTCGAGCTCGGCCTCGGCACCCAGGTGAAGGGCAACATCATCGGCCGCTTCGGCATGCCCTGGAGCGCGCCGGCCGCACGCATGCGCGACTACGTGGGCGCCGTGCGCGCCTGCTTCGACACATTCCAGAACGGCACGCCGCTCGACTTCAGGAGCGAGTCCTACACCCTGAACCGATTGCAACCCTTCTTCAACCCGGGGCCGCTCGAGTGCGGCGCGCCCGGCATCCTGATGGGCGCGGTCGGCCCCCTGATGACGCGCACCGTCGGCGAGGTCGCCGACGCCATGCAGACGCACCCGACCAATAGCGAGCCGCGCTACCTGCGCGACGTCACCCGACCGAAGCTCGCGGAGGGCCTGGAGCGCGGCGGGCGCGACGTTCACATCGAGCTCGTGGGCAGCCCGCTGATCGCCACCGGCGCGACGCCAGAGGCGGTGGCCGCGGCAGTACGCGGCGCACGCGAATCGCTGGTCTTCACGCTGAGCACTCCGGCCTACTGGCCCACCCTCGAGTATCACGGCTGGCGCGAGGTGGGCGAGAAGCTGCGCCAATACACCCGCGAGGGTCGCTGGCAGGAGATGGATGGGCTCGTTTCCGAAGAGATCGTCTCGGCGCTCGTGCCGTCCGCCACCTACGACGAGATCGCTGACGTCCTGCTCGAACAGTTCGCGGGCGTCATCGATCGCATCCTCTTGCCAGTGCCCGCCGATCCCGCTGACGACGACGCGATACGCAGAGTGATCGAGAAGCTGCGCGCAGGTTAGGCCAGGGCATCACTCCTCGAGATCGAGCGGCCCCGCCACCGTCACCTCGCCGCCCGCTTCGATGAAGTCGCCGATCACCTGATACAGGTACTCGCAGTCCTCGCGAGTCATGGTCGGATGACAGGGCAGCATGATGCCGTGCTGCATGATCTGATCGCAGCCGCCGAGTCCTTCCGGGTGCAGCCGGTACTCGTGGCCCCTCAGCATGGGGTGACGTGTGATGTTGCCCGAGAAGATCACGCGGCTCGTGATGCCCGAATCTTCGAGTTGCAGCTGAAGCTTGCGCCGGCTCCAACCGGTCTCCGGGCGCAGCTGGACCGGGTAGCAGAGCCAGGTGGTCTGCGTTTCCGCGATACAGGTCGGCAACAGGAACTTGTCTTCGTGCTGCTTCAAGAACTCCGTGTGCCAGAGGAAGCGCTCCTCACGCAGAGCCCAGAGTTCGTCGATCTTGTTCATCTGGCCGATGCCGAAGGCGGCACCGCACTCGTTCGGGATGAAGCCATAGGCATTCTCCTCGAAGATGAAGAGCGAGTCGTACTCGACGCCATCGAGCTCTTCGAGGAAGCGCCCGTCGCTGTCGCCCGCGCGAGTGCCGAACATGAACTTCTCCGAAGAACGCCCCCACGCGCGCAGCGCAAGCGCGCGGTCGAGCAGCTCGTCGTCATCGAAGAAGACCATGCCGCCGTTTCCGAGCGCCGTGATGATGTGAAAGATCGAAAAGCTCGTGATGGAGACGTCGGCACGCGACGCGGTGTGGCGCCCGCGCAACTTGCCGCCGAGAGTATCGGCGCTGTCGTGGATCACGAAGAGGCCATGGCGGTTCGCGATCTCGCGCACCACGTCCCAATCACAGATGCCCCCGACGAGATCGGGGATCAAGATCGCCCGCGTCTGCTCGCTGATCACATCCTCGATCTGATCGACACGGGTCTGATAGTCGCTGAGCCCGACATCGAGGAAGACCGGCGTACAGCCCACCTGGTAGATGGCGGCGACGTCGGAGGAGAAGGTCAGCGCGGGCGTGATCACCTCGGAGCCGAGCGGCAGGTCGGCGAGCCGCAGCGCGATCGTCAGCGCCGACGAGCCCGAGTTCACCATCACGCCATGGGCCTTGCCCATGTAGGCGGCAACGCGGGCCTCGAACTCACAGACCCGCGCGCCGGGGATCAGACCCATTGGATCTTGTAGCTGCGCCATGACGAGATCGATCTCGTCCTGGTCGAACATGGCGCCGCCGTAGCGAACGATTCGGGGTTCGATTCTCATGCTGAGGCTGAGGCGTCGCCAGGCATGCTTGCGGATCCCCGGCCGCTAGAGCGCCTGCTCTCCCTGCTCGCCGGTGCGGATGCGCACGGCTTGCTCGAGGGGCGATACGAAGATCTTGCCGTCGCCGATCTTGCCGGTGGCGGCCGCGCCGGTGATGGCGGCGACCACGCCTTCGGTCTGGGCATCGCCCACGACGATCTCGAGCTTTACCTTGGGGAGGAAGTCGACGACGTACTCGGCGCCGCGATAGACCTCGGTGTGCCCCTTCTGGCGGCCAAAACCCTTCACCTCGGTGACGGTCAACCCCTGGATGCCCATCTCCGACAGCGCCGACTTCACGTCGTCGAGCTTGAACGGCTTGATGATGGCTTCGATCTTCTTCATTTCGAGCCTCCCTCGGTAGCTAGCGCCTAGTAACGGTACCCGGATTCGTCGTGCGAAACGACATCGAGCCCGTCGGACTCCTCCTGCTCGCTGACCCGCAGCCCCACGCTGGCATCGACGAGCCTGAGCAGCACCCAGGTGGCCAGCGCCGTGAACCCGGCCACACCGAGCGCCGCTGCGAACTGAAGCGCCGTCTGGCTGCCCGCATTCAAGTCGGCCACGTTGCCGCCGAACGTCTCGGCGGCCAGAAATCCCGCCATCACGGTGCCAATGAAACCGCCCACGCCGTGCACACCGAAGACGTCCAGAGAGTCATCGTAGCCGAGCTTCTGCTTGAGCGACGTCGAGGCCAGGAAGCAGCAAGCGCCCGACACCAGACCGATCAACAGGCCGCCCGTGGGCCCGATGTAGCCGGAGGCCGGCGTCACGGCCGCGAGGCCCGCGATGGCGCCGGT
Source organism: Deltaproteobacteria bacterium (assembly GCA_019310965.1). Lineage (GTDB taxonomy): Bacteria > Myxococcota_A > UBA9160 > UBA9160 > SMWR01. The sequence continues at coordinate 31,238 of JAFDDG010000020.1, read as the reverse complement.
GGCGAGACCCAGCGCGCTCGGTTTTCCGTGCTTGATCCACTCGATGCCCATCCAGGTGAGCGCCGCGGTGGACGCCGAAAGGTGGGTCGCCGTGATGGCCATGGCCGCACCGCCGTTCGAACCGAGCGCGCTCCCGCCGTTGAAGCCAAACCAGCCCACCCAGAGCATGGCCGTGCCGGTGACGGTCATCGTCATGTTGTGCGGGAAGATCGCGGTAACGCCGTAGCCCCGGCGCGGCCCGATCACGATGCATGCGACGAGCGCGCCGACGCCGGCGGTCACGTGCACCACGATGCCACCTGCGAAGTCCATCACGCCGAGGCCGGCCAGGTAGCCTCCCCCCCACACCATGTGGCACACCGGCAAGTAGACGACCACGAGCCACAGCACTGAGAAGAGCAGCATGCCCGAGAATTTGATGCGCTCGACGAAGGCGCCGATCATCAGCGCCGGCGTGATGATCGCGAAGGTCATCTGGAAGGCACAGAAGAGGATCTCGGGAATCGTGCCCCAGAGCGTGTCGCCTGTGATGCCGCGCAGGAAGCTCTTGCCGAGCCCACCCACGAACGCGCCGCCCGCGTCGAACGCCAGGCTGTAGCCGAACGCATACCAGACGAGGGTGATGGCTGCGGTGAGCGTCATGCACTGCATCAGCACCGAGAGCACGTTCTTCGTGCGCACCAGCCCGCCGTAGAAGAGCGCCAGACCCGGGATCGTCATGAAGAGGACGAGCGCCGTAGAAACCAGGATCCAGGCGGTGTCGCCGGTGTCGAGTGCGGCCTCTTCCGCAGCGGCCGGCCCGGCCAGCAGACACAGCAAAGCGGCCGGCGCGAGCGTGCGCAGCCAGCGCTGCACGCCTTCACTCCGACACCCGAAGCAGATGGCATCCGCAAATTTCCGTGCAATCACTCTGACTTGCCTCCTGCCGGGCTCGAGGCGGGCCCGGATCCCAGGCCAAGCGGCGCCGTCTCCGGTCGGCAGGCGCCGTTGTAACACGTCGGCACGACCCAGATGGGCAGAAATGCCGCTTTTGGGGCCGATTCCTGCCCACTCCCCGAGTCCTCTGGCGACCCAGGCGGCGCGCTTGCGGGAACCCACTTCCGCTGCCACTGAAAGCCTCGCGGCACAGCGGAATCCAGGTGTCTTCAGGCGCTGCCGGCGTCGGCCGATTCGTGTTTCACCGATGGCTGCCGCTGACGTGCACGTTTCGCCCAGGAACCGACTGCTGGATTGCTTCGATCTCGGCATCGATGCGTCCGCCGTGGCACCTGCGACGATGCGACGCATTCGCATCGTCGGCATGGCGAGCCTCGCGATGTGCGGCCTGGGGATCCTGTCGATCGCCCAGCACTGGTACCTGGGAGCGACGTCCGTCTGCGTCGCGCTGGTGCTCGCCATGGCCGGGGCGCTCCTGAACCTGGAGCTGCTGCGCCGGCTGCAGCGTCCCATTTTCTGTGGCCACATCGCAGTCGGCATCCTCACCGGCATTCTGGTGTTCTCAAACGCGAACAGCGGAGGCTTCTACACGCCCGGCTTCGCCTGGCTCTACGTCGTGCCGTTCACCGCGGTGCTGGTGATCGGCCCGAGGGGCACCTGGCCGTGGCTCGGCGCCGTGCTCGCGATCACCCTCGGCTTCTGGTCGGCCCACGAGGTGGGCATGGAGCTTCCCAACATGGTGCCGGCCGAGTTGCGACCGGCCCACGCTCTATTCAATCGCGTGACCACCATTCTCGGCCTCGGTCTGGTCGCGTGGAGCTTCGTCTCCGGTCAGCGCCGCGCCGGGCGCCAGCTGGCCCGAGCCAATGTGGAGTTGCGTCGTGAGGCCGCCTACGTGCAGCTGCTCGAGCACGCCGCCACGGCCGCGAACGAAGCCGTTTCCCTCGAAGCTGCCATGACCGAGGGCGTGCGGCGCCTGTGCCAGGCACTGGGATGGGTCGCGGGCCACATCTACGTGGTGAACGAAGAGGGCAATCTCGTCACCAGCGACCTCTTCCACGACGAGGAAGGACACGCATTCGAGGCCATACGCAAGATGACCCGCACCACCCGCTTCGCTCCCGGCGAGGGCATGCCGGGCAGGGCACTCGCGTCCGCCCAACCGGAAGCCGTGCTCGACCTCGCCACCGGTGGCGCACGCGCCCAGGTCGCCAAGAGTCTCGGCATGCAGGCCGCCTACGCGATTCCGGTGCCGGTGCACGGCGAGGTGGTGGCGGTGATCGAGTGCGGAAGCCGCGACGCCCACTCGCCGAATCCGAGGCTTCTCGAAGTGTTGCAGCTCGTGGGTATCCAGCTCGGACGAGTGGGAGAGCGCACCGCGCTGCAGGAGCGGCTGCGCCAGTCGCAGCGTCTCGAAGCGGTCGGGCGCCTCGCTGCAGGGGTCGCCCATGAAATCAACAACCCGATGGCCTACGTGCGCAGCAACCTCAACCAGCTGCACGGCGAATGGAAGGCTCTGCGTAGCGAGTTCGAGAAGCTCGAAGCCCTGGAGGCCTCCGCCGCGCGCATCGAAGACTGCGAAGATCTGCTGGAAGAGTCGCTCGAGGGCGTCGAGCGCACCGTATCGATCGTGCGCGAGATGAAGGAGATGTCGCACTCGGCCAATGTCGCGCGGGACGACGCCAATCTGGGCGAGATCATCGAGCAGGCGATCCGCATCGCCTCCGCGCGTGCGCCTCTCGGCGTTCACATCGAAGTAGAAGCACCGCCCGAGCCGATCCAACTCGTGTGCGCCGCGAGCCAGCTGCGCCAGGTCTTCGTGAACCTGGTGGCCAATGCGATCGATGCGATCGGAGACGAGGGCACGATTCGAATCTCGAGCAAAGCGAACGCCGGGCATGTCGTGACCCGTTTCGAAGACGACGGCCCGGGCATGACCGAGGACGTGCGCGAGCACCTCTTCGATCCCTTCTTCACCACGAAGCCCGTCGGTCAGGGCACGGGGCTCGGGCTCGCCATCTCCCACGAGATCGTCAACGCCCACGGCGGCGAGATCCGCGTGCAATCGACAGCAGGAAACGGCGCCTGCATCGAGGTGCACCTGCCGGTGCGAGACGAATAGTCCGCCCGAGAGCGGCAGAGCCCGAGGCTCTAGATCCCCTCACCGCCGAACGGCGGCACCGACTGGTCCATCGCAAGCGCTGGACGATCTTCCCGCGGACTGCCGACGATACGCGCCGGCACACCCACGGCCGTGGTATGCGGCGGCACATCCTTCAGCACGACGCTGCCTGCGCCGATCTTCGCGCCCTCACCGATCTCGATGTTGCCCAGCACTTTCGCGCCGGCGCTGATCAGGACGCCCGCGCGCACCTTGGGGTGGCGATCGCCAGACTCCTTCCCCGTGCCGCCGAGGGTCACGTCCTGAAGCAACGACACGTCGTCTTCGATCACTGCCGTCTCACCCACCACCACACCGGTACCGTGGTCGATGAAGATGCCGCGTCCAATGCGGGCGGCCGGGTGAATATCGACTCCGAAGGCCTGGGAGATGCGATTCTGCACGAACTGCGCGAGCCCACGACGCCCACCGCTCCACAGTGAGTGCGCAACGCGGTACGCCTGCAGTGCGTGAAAGCCCTTGAAGTAGAGCAGCGGCACCGAGAGCCGGTTGCAGGCCGGATCGCGATCGCGCACGGCGCGCAGGTCGGCTCGCACGGCTTCGCCGATCGCGGCGTCAGCGGCGAACACCTCCGAGAAGACACCGTGCAGCGCGACGACCGTCACCGTACGAGTGGCGAGCTTCTGCGCCAGATGGAAGGCCAGCGCGTCTTCGAGGGAGTCACGCTCGAGCAGCGTCATCTTCAGGAAATCCGAGAGCACGGGTTCGCCATCGGCCTCCTCCCGGGCCTCCTCGAGGATCTCCTGCCACAGCCGCGCTTCGCTACTCATCCGCTCGTACCCCACTGACGGCATGATCCGCCCGATGCACCCCGGTGCGCAACCACGCAGCGCGAGGCCATATACTGCGGCCAGCGCGCCCGGCCAATGCTGCCGGGCCGGAGGGCCCATGATCGATCTCTACACTTCCCCCACGCCGAACGGCTGGAAAGCATCCGTCACCCTCGAAGAGCTCGAGATCCCATACGAGACGCACACCATCAACATGATGGAAAATGAGCAGAAGGAGCCCTGGTTCCTCGAAATCAACCCGAACGGCCGCATCCCGGCCATCGTCGATCGCGACGGCGCCGTACCCGTGTTCGAGTCCGGCGCGATCATGATCTACCTGGCCGAAATGGCCGGCAGGCTGCTGCCCACCGAACGCGCGGCCCGCGCCCGGGTGATCTCGTGGCTGATGTTCCAGATGGGCGGCGTCGGCCCGATGATGGGCCAGGCGAACGTCTTCTTTCGCTACTTCCCCGAGAAGTTGCCGAGCGCCATCGCTCGCTACCAGAACGAGGGCCGCCGCCTGTTCGAGGTGCTCGACGGCGCGCTCGCCGACAACGAGTGGCTGGCCGGTGACTTCTCCATCGCCGACATCGCCAACTGGTGCTGGGTGCGCACCTCCAAGTGGTCGGGAATTTCGAACGACGGACTCGACCACCTGCAGCGCTGGGCCGGGCAGCTGGCGGCGCGACCGGCCTGCCAGAGAGGCGTCGAGGTGCCGTTCAAGATCCCGAACCTCGGCGAGCGGGAAGAAGACGCCGAAGAGTTCTCCAAGAACGCGGCAAAGATCCTGCAGCGCTGACGGCCGGCAGAAGCCCGCCCTGTGTGGCCTCCGGAGCAGCGCACTCGTGCTGCTGATCACGGCCGCGGGCCATTGGCGCGGGCTGCGTCTGCGCCGCATCTTGACGGGCCCGGCCGGTGCTACGTTCCGGCTCCTGGAGGCTCCCGATCATGAGCGAATTCGAGTACCAGCCGCTATTCGAGCTGGGCCCCGACACCACCCCCTACCGTTCTCTCGGAAGCGACGGCATCTCGAGCGTCGCGCTCGACGGCCAGGAGTACCTGCGCGTCAGCCCCGACGCGCTGACGCGACTCGCGGCCGCAGCCCTCGACGATGTCTCCTTCCTGCTGCGCCCGGGCCACCTGGCGCACCTGGCGCACATCTTCGATGACCCGGAGGCCTCGGACAACGACCGCTTCGTCGCGCTCGAGCTGCTGAAGAACGCGAACATCGCCGCCGGCCGCGTGCTGCCGAGCTGCCAGGACACCGGCACCGCCATCGTGATGGGGCACAAGGGCGAGCGCGTGCTCACCGGCGGCGACGACGGCGCTGCGCTTGCCCGCGGCATCTACCAGACCTACCAGGAACGCAACCTGCGCTACTCGCAGATGGCGCCCCTCGACATGTACCAGGAGACGAACACCGCCACGAACTTGCCGGCACAGATCGAACTCTACGCCGAGCCCGGCGACGAGTACGAGTTCCTCTTCGTCGCCAAGGGCGGGGGCTCGGCGAACAAATCATCTCTCTTCCAGGAGACGAAGGCGCTCTTGAATCCGGAGTCGCTGCTCGGCTTCATCGCCGAGAAGATTCGCAGCATCGGCACGTCGGCCTGCCCGCCCTACCACCTGGCGCTGGTGATCGGCGGACCGTCCGCCGAGTTCACCATGAAGACGGTGAAGCTCGCGAGCTGTCACTACCTGGACGAGCTGCCGACCAGCGGCAGCGAATCCGGGCGCGCATTCCGAGACCGCGACCTCGAGGAGAAAGTGCTGAAGCTGTGCGCCGAGACGGGCATCGGCGCTCAGTTCGGAGGAAAGTACTTCGCACACGACGTGCGCGTCATCCGCCTGCCGCGCCACGGTGCGTCCTGCCCGGTCGGCATGGGCGTCTCGTGTTCGGCAGACCGCCAGATCAAGGCCAAGATCAACCGCGACGGCATCTTCCTGGAACAGCTCGAGACGAACCCCGCCAGATATCTCCCGGAGGTCAGCGAGACCCAGCTGCCCGGCGAGATCGTGCAGATCGACTTGAACCGCCCGATGACCGAGATCCTGGCGGAGCTCTCGAAGCACCCGGTGACGACGCAGCTCTCGCTCAGCGGCACCATGGTCGTGGCGCGCGATATCGCACACGCAAAGCTGAAGGAAAGACTGGACGCCGGCGACGACCTGCCCCAGTACCTCAAGGACCACATGGTCTACTACGCCGGTCCGGCCAAGAAGCCCGACGGGCTTCCGTCGGGCTCGTTTGGCCCGACCACCGCCGGCCGCATGGACAGCTACGTCGACCTCTTCCAGAGCCGGGGCGGCAGCATGGTGATGCTGGCCAAGGGCAACCGCAGTCTGCAGGTGCGCGACGCCTGCAAAAAATGGGGCGGCTTCTACCTCGGATCCATTGGCGGCCCGGCGGCACGACTCGCCGAACACTCGATCAAGAGCGTCGCGGTGCAGGAGTTCGAGGAGCTGGGCATGGAGGCAATCTGGCGCATCGAAGTCAAAGACTTCCCGGCCTTCATCGTGGTCGACGACAAGGGCAACGATTTCTACGCGGACCTCATCGCAAAGGGCGACCCTCTGGTACAGATCGAAGAGAAGGGGTAGTCGTACCGCCGTCCCGCGCAGGGCGCCTCGCAGCCGCTGGCGCGCAACGCCGCTCGAGTCTCACTCAGCCGGCCGCGGCGGCGCGCCCGGCGCGCCGACCGAAGAAGGTGCCGTCGCCCAGCGAGAGGCCGCTCGAATAGCCACCGGTCGAGAGCGCGGAGGTCGCGCGGCCGGCACCGTAGAGCCCGGCAATAGCATTGCCCTCCGGGTCGAGAATGCGCCCGTCGATATCGCATTCGAGCCCACCGAGCGTGAACGCCGCGTAGAGGGACGACTCGACGTTGCAGTCGAACGCGCCGAAAGGCGGATTCACGATCGGCTGCACGTACTCCTCCGTCTTGTGGAAGACGGGGTCGCTCTTGCTCTCTGCGTGACGGTTGTAGAGCGCGAGCGTTGCCTCGAGGCTGCCCTCCGGCAGACCGAGCTCCCGCTCGAGCTCAGCGGGTGACTCGCCCACCGCCGAGACCTCACGCGGCGGATACTCCGGCTGCTCGAATATCTCGTCATCGACGATGAGCCAGGCATGACCGTCGTTGTGATAAAGCGCCGCCTCACCGACATCCCCGTAGTAGCAGCTCTCGTCGACGAAACGCTGGCCCCGAGCGTTGACCAGGATGCCGCGTTTGAGGCCCCACGGCTGGGTGACCGGCAACGAGATCGATGCCTTGTCCATGTGACTGGTCGAAGCCCCCGCCGCGATCCCCAGCCTGATGCCCGAGCCGTCGTCCCCGTCCGCAGCCACGCGCAGGTGCACGCCCTTCACGAACGGCATGTACTTGTCGAGCATGCGGTCCTCTAGAATGAAACCGCCCGTGGTGAGAACGACGCCGCGCCGCGCGCGAAAGGCACGCCGTTCACCCAACGTCTGGGCCACGACGCCGACGACGAGGCCGTCCGCCTCCTGCACGAGCTCGACGCAGCGATGGTTCGTCGCCACCTCCGCCGGGCTCGCGTCGACGGCTTCGCAGAGTTTCTGCATCAACAGAGGGCCCGCCACATTTTCGCGAGCCGGCACGTGACCCCTCGGCGCGGGTTTCGCAATTTCGCAGTAGGGATAGGAACGTTCCGAGCCCGACCAGACCAGCCCATCCGTCGTCGGCGGCTCACCGCTGCAGCCATAGTAGAAGACGGGGTTGAAAGGAACGCCCTGCGCGACGAGCCAGTCGTAATGCTCGCAGGACTGTTCACAGTAGAGCCGGAGCTTCTCCTCGTCCGGTGCCTCGCCGACCGTGGCCAACAGATACTTGAACATCTCTTCCTGCGAATCCTCGAAGCCGCAGGCCTTCTGCAACGCGGTGCCTCCACCGAGATAGAGCACGCCGCCCGACAGGGCAGAGGTGCCGCCGCCACCGCCGGCACGCTCGAGCACCAAGGTCTCCGCGCCCGCCGCGGAGGCTTCGAGTGCCACCGCTGCGCCGGCTGCGCCGAGCCCGACGACGATCACGTCGACTTCGCGCTCCCACTTGGAGATGTCTTCGGGTCTGCAGATGCCTGTGGCCATGGGTACTCCTGGTTTGCGGACCGTCAGCGGGCTCAGGAATACGCCAAAATCGCGCGAGCCGGAAGCCCTTTTTTCGAGGCACAGAGCGTGGCCCGCGGAGCCGGCGTCATGCGGCGTTCGCCGGCCCCCAGCACAGCTATGCTTGCGGCGTGGAACGGCTGCGGGACGCGCTGCTTCGGACCTTCGCCCTCGACGGCTGCGTCTCGGTCCGTGTGCTGTCGGCGGCGAACCTGGTGCGCGAGGCGGCGCAACGCCACGGCACGTCGCCCACGGCCACCGTCGCCCTGGGTCGCGCGCTGATGGGGGGGCTCCTGCTGGCCTCCGAGGGGCAGGACGGCGAACGCGTGCAGCTGCGCGTGCGCGGCAACGGCCCTCTCGGCACGCTGTTGGTCACCGCAGATTCCGACGGCGCGGTGCGCGGCTACGCGGCGAACCCGACGACGGACGTGCCGCTGCGCGGGGAGCACCTGGGCATCTGCGACGCCATCGGCTTTGGCGAGCTACACGTCGAGCGCAACCACGCGAGCTGGAAGCGCCCCTACGCGGGCATCGTACCCATCGTCGAGGGAGAGATTGCGCAGGATCTGGCGCGCTACCTGCTGGAGAGCGAGCAGAAACCCTCCGCCGTGGCACTTGGTGTGTACCTTGGCCGCGACGGAAAGGTGGAAGCGGCTGGCGGCTACCTGGTGCAGAGCCTGCCCGGCGCCGCCGATACGGTGTTGGCCGATTTCGAGCAGCGCGTCGTCGAGACACTGCATCCCTCGGAGCTGCTACGCGATGGCGCGACGGTGGAGGAAATTCTCGCGCGCTTGTTGGGCGACGTGCGCCGCGAAACCTGCCAGACCATCGAACCGCGCTTCAGCTGTCCCTGCGACTCGGAACGCGTGATCCGCGCGGCGCTGCTGCTGGGCCGCGAGGAGATCCGCGAGATCGTCGCGACCGAAGAGACCCTCGAGGTGCGCTGCGAGTTCTGCGCCGAGCTCTACCGGATTCCGCCCGACGAACTCGGGCGACGTTCGCCCGACGCGTAGCGCTACTCGACGTAGCCGAGGCGCTGAAGCGCATCGAGCATCTCCTGGGACGGTTCCTCGAACTCGGCTCCCGAATACGCCGCCGGATCGAAGGCCAGGCCCCGGGCCGAGAGGTGTGCGTCGAGGGCGGCGCGGTCCGCAGACCGCGGCGCTGCGGTCCGCCTGCCGGCGCGAGCGCGCCGTTCGACGCTGCCGTCCGGCGCGACCAGCCACGTCTCCTCGGCATCGACCAATGCATACACGTGGCGACGACGCGGGTCTGGCGTCGGGCGCACCTGCGGCAGCTCGACCACCACCGGCTCGGGCGCGAGCGCTTCGCCCCGCAACGCCGCGGCAAAGCTGCGCCCCCGAAACGCCGCGGGGGCGGGACGCCCGGCCAGCTCGAGCAGCGTCGGCGCAACACCGACCAGCGAAACAGGCGTATCGACGCGAGCCCCGCGACCGCCGCCGGGCGGGCGGAAAAGCAGCGGTACGCGCACCAACGGCTCGGCCAGCGAACGACCGTGCAGGTAGAGATCGTCTTCACCGAGGAGCTCCCCGTGGTCGGCCAACAAGACCAACCAGGCCTCGTTGAGCACGCCAGAAACCGCGAGCGTCTCGAGCAGCGCAGCGAGCGCCGCGTCCATCTGCGCAACCCCTGCGTCGTAGGAGGCGTCGATGCGCGCTCGATCCGCGGCGGGGAAATCCCAGTCGAAGCCCAACAGGCGCTGGTTGAGCGCCTCTACCACCTCGGAGCAATCGGCGTCCGCAGCGCGCGGGCAGGGGTAGGGCGCGTGGGGCTCCATGAAGTGAAGCAGCAACAGGTACGGCGTGCCCCGCTGCTCGCGCACGCCGGCGAGCCAGTCGAGAGAACGTTCGGCGACGGCCTCAGCACTCGCAAACGCCGCCTCCGTGTGCAGCTCGCCGCTGAACTCCGGGTCTTCGACGAGCGCGCCCGCGTCGAAGCGGCCCACGAAGCCACGCCCGCCGGCAATGATGCGGTTGGCCGTGAACATCGCCGTGCGATAGCCCGCGGAGCGCAGCACATCGGGCAACGTCACCTGATCCGAGGCAAGGCGAGCCCCCCAGCTCGCGACGCGGTGTTCGGAGGGCAGCTGTGCGAGCAGAAGCGACGCCACCGACGGCAACGTCCAGGAAGAGTTGGCATAGGCGCGCTCGAACCAGACGCTCTCCGCGCGCAGGCGGTCGAAGGCGGGCGTCTGCGGCGCACCGGGCGCCGCAAAGTGCAGCCGATCGAGCCGCAGGGTATCGACCAGCAACACCACGAAGCTCGGCGGCCGCGGCGCGCCACAGGCCAGCAACAGCGCAGCTGCGAAGACGAGGAAGCGGGGAAGGTGCGGGCGGCCCACGACACCCGCCTTGTATGCCATCACTGCGGCGGATGCCAGCACCCGGTCCGGCGCCGCCGATCGGCGGCAGCTACCCTGGCGGGCCTCGCTCGGGAGACGACCGTGCTCAAGCTCGCATTGATCTTCGGCGGCGGAGGCCTCGGCGCGCTGGCCCGCTACGGCGTGCATACCACGGTCGGGCGCATCGCCCCCTCATCTTTCCCGGTCGGCACGCTGCTCGTGAACGTGGTTGGCTGCTTCGCCATCGGCTACCTGGCGACCGTATTCACCGGGAGCTTCCCCCTGCGCGAGGAGTACCGCTTCGCGGTCCTGGTGGGGCTCCTCGGCGGCTTCACCACCTTCTCGACCTTCGGCCTCGAGACCGTCTCCCTGCTCGAGAGCGGCGCCTGGGCACAGGCCACCGCGAACGTGGTGCTGAGCAGCGGGCTTGCGATCCTGGCCGTCTGGGTGGGCCACCGGCTGGCTGGCGGCTAGCGGGAGCGTGCTTGCCCAAGACGTGATGGCCTGGTTCGGGAACGAGCTACATGGCGCGTGCCCCGACGCCGACGAAAAAAGGCAATAGGTACGGGCATCCCCGCTTTTTTCCGCGTTCCCCGCTCTCGGGTTCTCAGCCGCCGGACTCTGCCGCGGCGGCGAGCTCGCCGGCCGGGGGCGTGGCATCGTCGAGCTCGTCGAGGTAGCCCTCGGGCAAAGCCACCTTCTGGCGCCCGCCGCGCTTGCCGCGAGGCAGGCGCATGGCCGAGGGCGGAAAGCGCTCGTCGGGGTCGACGCGCTCGAGGATGGCAGCGAGTTCGGCGAGAGTTTCGATGCGAATCAGCGCATCGCGCAGGCGCGCACTGCCCGGAAAGCCCTTGGTGTACCAGGTCGCGTGCTTGCGGAAGTTGCGCACGCCGAAGCGCGGGCCCATCCACTCCGCCAGGCGCCCAGCGTGGTCTCGCATCACGCGGGCCACCTCGCCGAAGTGGGGCGGATCTTCGGGCTCGCGGCCCGCGAAGAGGTCGGCGAGATCGCGAAACAGCCACGGGCGCCCGAGACAGCCGCGTCCCACCACCACGCCGTCGCAGCCGGTCTCGCGCAGCATGCGCAGCGCGTCCCAGGCCTCCCAGATGTCGCCGTTGCCGAGCACGGGGATGCTGCGCACCGCCTGCTTGAGCTCGGCGATGGCCTCCCACTCGGCCTCGCCGTCGTAGAGCTGGGCGGCTGTGCGCGCATGCAGCGCCACTGCAGCACAGCCCTCGTCCTCGCCGATGCGGCCGGTATCGAGCGAGGTGCGGTACCGGTCATCGACGCCGATACGGAACTTGATGGTGACGGGAATGTCCTCCGCCGCACACACGGCGGCGCGCACGATGCTGCGCAGCAGGTTGCGCTTCAGGGGAATCGCGGCTCCACCGCCGCGGCGAGTCACCTTGCGCACGGGGCAGCCGAAGTTGAGGTCGATGTGATCGACGTGGCCCTCGCCGACGAGCCAGCGCACCGCTTCGCCGGTGTAATGCGCGTCGACCGCGTAGAGCTGCAGGCTGCGCGGCTTCTCGTCGGGGGCAAAGCCCGCCAGACGCAGGGTCTTGGCGTTTCCTTCGACGAGCGCGCGCGCCGTGATCATCTCGCTCACATAGAGCCCGGCGCCAAAGCTGCGGCACAGGCTGCGAAACGGCGGATTGGTGATGCCCGCCATGGGCGCCAGCACCACCGGCACGTCGGGCAGCAGCGGCCCGATGCGCAGCGGTGCGAACTCGCCGGGAGCCGCCGGCGCCACACCGCGATTGCGTTCTCCGATGTAGACGGGATTCACGTTCAGAGAGTGGCAAAACCCGCAGGCTTCGGCCCGGCGACCGTCAGAAACCCCGAGGTCTCGGCGACGCAGGAGCCTCCCCGGGCGTGCACAGGCCGCTCGGCATCACCGCGGGCCGACGGACCGGATGGCTGCCCCCCAGCAGCTGTGCTTTGCTCCGACCGATGCTCGATCCTCGCTTGCTCTCGGAGCGCCGCGACGAAATCGCCGAGAGCTGTCGGCGGCGCGGCGTGACCGCTGACCTCGATGCCACCATTGCGGCCCGGGACGAGGCCCAGCGCCTGCGCGTGGCGCTGGAGGCGTGCAGCCGCAAGCGCAACGAGCACCAGGCGGCAGGCAAGCAGCTGCCGCCGGAGGAGCGCAAGGCCCACGGGCTCGCCGGCCGGGCCATCAAGGAGGAGGCCGCGGCCCTCGAGCCGCAGCTCGTCGATGCCGAGCGGGCCTTCGAGATCTTGCTGCTCGGCATCCCCAACTTCGTTCACCCGGAATCACCGACCGGCGGCGAACAGGATTTTCGCGAGCTGAAGAAGGTGGGCACGCCGCGGGCGTTCGACTTCGCGCCCCGCGATCACCTCGAGCTCGGCCGCGCACTCGAGCTCCTCGACTTCGAATCCGCATCGAAGGTGACGGGGCAGAAGTTCTATTACCTGAAGAACGAGGCGGTACTGCTCGAGCTGGCGTTGCTGCGCTTCGCGCTCGAGGTGGCCCGGGAAGCTGGCTACACGCCGCACGCGACGCCCGATCTCGCGCGCCGCAGCGTCGTCGACAACCTGGCCTTCAGCCCGCGCGGTGAAGAGACGCAGATCTACTCGATCGCCGACACGGACCTGGACCTGGTCGCCACCGCCGAGATCACGCTGGGCGGGCTCGGCAGCGAAACGATCTTCGAAGAGAGCGAGCTGCCGCTACGGCTCGGCGGCGTGTCGCACTGCTTCCGCACCGAGGCCGGCTCCCACGGGCGCGAGAGCAAGGGGCTCTACCGCGTGCACCAGTTCTCGAAAGTGGAGCTCTTCGCCTTCACAACGCCGGAGCAATCCGACGACCTGCACGAGGAGATGCTCGCCATCGAGGAGCGCATCATGCAGGCGCTCGAGGTGCCGTACCACGTGATCGACATCGCCACCGGCGACCTCGGAGCTCCCGCCTACCGCAAGTTCGACATCGAGGCCTGGATGCCGGGGCGCGGCGAGAGCGGCGAATACGGTGAGGTGACGAGCACCAGCAACTGCACCGATTTCCAGGCACGGCGCTTGAAGGCGCGCTATCGCCGAAGCGATGCGAAAAAAAATGCACTGGTGCACACATTGAACGGCACCGCCGTCGCCGTGCCACGAGTGCTGATTGCATTGCTCGAGAACCATCAACAGCAGGACGGCTCGGTCAGCGTGCCCACGGCGCTGCAGGCCTACACGGGCTTCGACCGCATTGGACCCCGCTGAGCAAAGCGGCGCGCCGCGACTCATCCTCGGCACCGCCGGCCACATCGACCACGGCAAGACCGCGCTGATACGCGCGCTCACCGGCGTCGACACCGACCGCCTGCCCGAAGAGCGGGAGCGCGGCATCACCATCGAGCTGGGCTTCGCGCCGCTGGATCTGGGCGCCGGTCTGCGGCTCGGCGTGGTCGATGTACCGGGACACGAGGGGCTCGTGCGCACAATGGTTGCGGGCGCCAGCGGCATCGATCTGGTGCTTCTGGTGGTGGCTGCCGACGAGGGCATCATGCCGCAGACACGCGAGCACGTGGCCATCTGCGGGTTGCTGGGCGTCGAGCACGCCGTGGTCGCGCTGACGAAGCTCGACATCGTGGACGCAGATCTGGCGGATCTCGCCGAGGCCGAAGTGCGCGACTATCTCGCCGGCACGGCGCTCACCGGCGCGGATGTGCTGCGGGTCTCGTCGCACAGCGGTCAGGGCATCGATGCGCTGCGCGAGGTGCTGGCGGGCGCGGCCCGCGCGGCCAGGACGCGCACGTCGCGGAGGGGCCCGCCGCGGCTCGCCGTCGATCGCTGCTTCGCGGCGAAGGGCTTCGGGTCGGTCGCAACCGGCACTCTCGTCGGAAGCGAGCTCTCGCTGGGCGACGCCGTGATCGTGCTACCGGGCGGTACGCGCGGACGCGTCCGCGGCCTGCAGAGCCACGGCGAGAGCACCGAGTGCGTGGCACCGGGCGCGCGTTGCGCCGTGAACGTGCAGGGCGTCGAGCTGGCCGAACTGCCCCGCGGCAGCGTGCTGACGCAGCCCGAGAGCTTCGACCCGACAACGATGCTCGACGTGAAGCTCGAGTGGCTCGACGTGGCGCCGGAGGTGGAGCGCGCGGCGGTGGAGCTGCTGGTCGGCACTGCGGAGCGGCGCGCACGCCTGGCGCCGATCGGCATGCCGCTGCTCGTGCCTGGACGCGCGGGCTTCGCGCGGCTACACGTCGACGGCGAGCCTCTTCCCTGCGTGCCCGGCGACCGCTTCATCGTGCGGGGCTTCGCGCGCACCGCAATGGGCGGCGCCACCCTGGGCGGCGGCGTGGTGATCGACACAGCGCCGCCTCGCCGCCGACGCAGCGACCCGGACCTGTTGCGCGATCTCGAGGTGCTGGGTGGCGGAGATGCATCGGCCGCACTTGCCGTTCGAATCCGCCGCGCAGGGCTCGCGGGCATTCCGGAGGAAACGTTGCGCCGGCAGACGCTGCTCGGAGAGAGCGAGATGGCCAGCGCGCTCGAGAAGCTGGCGGCAGATGCCGTGGCTGCGCGCAGTGGCGCGGGCATCTGGTTGGCCTGCGAGACGCTCTCCGCGATCGAGGCCCGGGTCGAGGCCAGCCTCGACGCCTTCCACGCAGCTGAGCCGTTGCAACCGGGCATGCCGGCCGCCGCGCTGCGCGGCTCGCTGCCCGAGAACGTCCCGGTCGACGTGGCCGAGCTGGCGTTGGCGCGACTCGCCGGTCGTGGCGCCATCGTCCACGGGGGCGACCGCGTGAGGCGCCAGGAACACCGGCCCCAGCTGTCGCCGGAGCAAGAGGCGCTCACCGCGCGCATCGTCTCGGAGGCCCGCGAGGCCGGCCTCGAGCCTCCGGCCTTGCGCGAGTGGGGCGAGCGCCTCGACGTCGATCTCGAGACGCTGCGCGATCTGCTCGCACACCTGGAACGCGAAGGCGCACTGGTGCGCGCCGCTGGGGAACTGTGGTTCGACCGCAGAGCCGTCGACTCGTTGCGCGAGCGCGTCATCGCGCACCTGCGCGAGAACCGACGCCTCGAAACGCCTGACTACAAGGCTTTGATCGGAACGTCGCGCCGCACCGCCGTGCCGCTAATGGAGCTCTTCGACGAGGAGCACGTCACCTTCCGCAAGGGAGACGCGCGCGTCCTGCGCGATGGCTGAGGGCTCGGCTAGGGCACGAGGAAGGCGACGGCAGCCCGCGCCCAGTCGAGAACCGATGGCACCGAAAGCGCGAACCTCTGCTCGCCGAGCGAGAAATCCAGCAGCGTGCCCCCATTCGGCAGGATTCCGAGCGCGAGAACGGCCACGGCGCAGGCCAGCAGCACGAAGCGCTCGCCGCTCTGCGCTTGGGCGGGCGCCCCTGCGAACTCTTCCGGCTCGTGCATGTACATCAGGACGGGGATGCGCAGATAGGCGTAGACGGAGACGACACTCATCACGACGCCGATGATCGCAAGCGGCACCAGGCCCACGTTCACCGCGGCGGAGAAGACACCGAACTTGGCAAAGAAACCTGCCGTAGGCGGAATGCCGGTCAGGGCCAGCAGGAAGATTGTCATCAGCGCGGCGAGCCCGGGGCGCGCTCGCGCGAGCCCCGCGAACGAAGCGACCCGCTCGCAGTCGCGGCCACCCTGGGCCAGGGCCACCACGATGGCGAATGCACCGAGGTTCATGAATGTATATACGATCAGGTAGAACACGGCGGCGGACCACGCCTCCGCGGTGCCCGCCGCGACGCCCACCAGGAGGTAGCCTGCGTGTGCCACGCTCGAGTAGGCGAGGAGCCGCTTCACGTTGTCCTGGATCACCGCCATCAAGTTGCCGACGATCATGCTGAGCGCAGCCAGCCCGCCCAGCACCTGCCCGAGGGACGCATCGAGTAGACCCGCATCCGGCCCGTCGAGCACCGTGGCACCCACCCCGCCGAGAGGCGCAGCACCCAGGGCCAGTAGGCGCAACAGTGCAAGCACGCCCGTCGCCTTCACCGCCACAGACATGTAGGCGGTGACCGAGGAAGGCGCACCTTCGTAAACGTCCGGCGCCCACTGGTGAAAAGGAACCGCAGAGATCTTGAACGCAAAGCCCACGACGACCAGCCCGAGGCCCGTGAGCGCGAGCGGGCTCTGCGGGTCGAAACCTTCGCGCAACGCCGCGAACGAGGTGGAGCCGGTGGCGCCGTAGAGCAGCGCCACGCCATAGAGAAGAACCGCGCTGGCAAACGAGCCGATCAAGAAGTACTTGAGCGCCGACTCGTTGCTCGAAAGCCGACGCCGATCGAAGCCGGCCAGCGCGTAGAGCGGAATGCTCATCAGCTCGAGGCCGACGAAGAGCGGCAGGAAATCGATCGCCGTCACCATCGTCAGCATGCCCGCGGTCGCGAGCAACAGCAGCGCGTAGTACTCGGCGTGGTTGATGCCGACGACCTCGAGATAATACGTCGCCAGCGCACAGGAGAGCAGCGCAGCCGTGATGATCAGCGCCGATGCCAGTGCCGAGAAGCGATCGAGCTGCAGCAGCGGGTGCGCTGGATTGAACACCTGCACGTCACCAGAGGCGAACCACTGGATCGAGACGAAGAGCCCCAGCAGCAATGAGAGCATCGAAACGCCCGCGAGCACGCTGCCGACAAGCCGCGCATTCCACGGGCGCCCGAGAAAGCTCTGCGAGCGCGAGAGCAGCACCTCACCGAGAAGAACCAGCATGGCCCCGATCGCCGCGAAACCAATCGGCGCCAGCACCGCCACGAAGATCGTCTCGGGGATCACAATGCCTCCCCATCCTCGAGCTGCTCCGGCGGAACGTCGATCGGGACATCCGCCTCGGGCTCAGCCTCGACGAGCGGAGACACCTGGCGGCGCACCTCCACCAGACGCAACAGCTCGACCACCGAGGGCTCGATCCGCCGCAGACACGGGTCCGGGTAGACGCCGATCCCGACGATGGGCAGCAGAAGCGCCACCATCACCAGTTTCTCCCGCAGGCCGAGGTCGATGAGCCCGCGATTCTCCGGGTTCTCTATCGGGCCGAACATCACCCGGCGGAACATCCAGAGCATGTAGGCGGCGACCAGCACCACGCCGCTGGTCGCGATGATGGCGATCGTTGGGTGTGCCAGATAGGTGCCCACGAGGATGAGGAATTCTCCGACGAAGCCGTTCAGTCCCGGCAGACCGATGCTCGACATGATGACGAGCCCGAAGCAGGCGGCGTACACCGGCATTGGCCTCGCCACGCCACCGAACTCGGAGAGCAGTCGCGTGTGCCGCCGTCCGTAGAGCATGCCCACCAGCAGGAAGAGCGCGCCAGTGGAGAGCCCGTGGTTCAGCATCTGGAGCACCGCACCGTTCAGCCCGTTGGTGTTCAGCGAAAAGGTACCGAGCATCACGAAGCCCAGGTGCGCCACGGACGAGTAGGCGACGAGCTTCTTGAGATCGGCCTGCACCATTGCGAGCAGCGAGCCATACACAATGCCGATGACGGCCAGGCAGAGCAGCAGCGGCGTGTAGGCCTGCGCCGCGTCCGGGAACAGCGGCAGGGCGAAACGCAGGAAGCCGTAGGCGCCCATTTTTAGCAACACGCCCGCCAGCACCACCGAACCCGCCGTGGGTGCCTCGACGTGCGCATCGGGCAGCCAGGTGTGCAGCGGCACCACCGGCACTTTGATTGCGAAGGCCAACGAAAAAGCGCCAAAGAGCCAGACCTGATTCTTCCACCAGACCGGATCGTCGGTGGGAACCGGCAGGTCCAACAGCGCCGGCCCGCTGGCGCCCGGGGGCGCCACCAGATTGAAAACAAGCACGCCGGTCTCGGCCAGCGGCAGCGCCGCGAGCACGAGAATCGCCACCAGCAGAGGGAACGAACCGAACATCGTGAAGAGGAAGAACTTGACCGCGGCGTAGACTCGACGCGGTCCCCCCCAGATCCCGATGATGAAATACATCGGAATCAGCATGACTTCCCAGAACAGGTAGAACTGGATCAGGTTCAACGAAACGAAGGCGCCCAGCATGCCCGTCTCGAGCAGCAGCATGAAGAAGACCCAACTCTCGAGGGACCGCTCGACCTCGTTCCAAGACGCCACCAGAACGACGGGCATCAGGAAGGTCGTCAGCAGCACCAGGAAGAGGGCGATGCCGTCGATGCCGACGAAGTAGTCGATTCCCCAGCTCGGAAGCCACTCTGCGTGCTCCACGAACTGGAAGCTCGGCTCCGCGAGGTCGAAGCCGGCAAAGAGCCGGAGAGAGAGCACAAATGTGAACAGGCTGCCCAACAGCCCGGCCACGCGCCACGCGCCTGCCGGCAGGATGGGAAGCCCGAGGAGTCTGGCGACACCGCGAGCCGCCAGCAGCGCCAGAGCCGTCGCCAGAGGTGCGAACGTGACGATCGAGAGCAGATGTGCGGAGAAGTCCGGCATCACCTAACGCACCAGGTAGCCCACCACAGCGAGAGCGCCGAGGAGCATCAGGAAGACGTAGCTCTGAGAAAAACCCGTCTGTGCGTACTTCAGACCGTGTGCTGCGAGCGCGCGCACGGCGCGGGCGGTGCCTTCTACGCCGAGGCCGTCGATCAGCTTCGCGTCGACGCCGCGGTAGAGTACGCGCTCCGACAGAGCCACCAACGGGCGCACTAGCACGGCGTCGTAAAGCTCGTCCACGTAGTACTTGTGGACGAGAAGTCGGTGCACGGACGGAAGCGCCTTGCGCAGCTTCCCAGGCAGCTCCGGGCGGCGCAGGTAGAAGAAGTGTGCGAGGCCAAATCCGGCTAGAGACGCCGCCAGCGAGCGCAGGGCGACGCCATACTCTGTGCCGTTTTCGACGGCGTGAGACCCGCCCGCGGCCAGAACTGGCGACACGAAGTTGGCCAGGCTGTTGGAGTCGCTGACTGTCAGCACGTCGCCCCACGCCTGCGGCAAGCCGACGAAGCCCGCCAACGCAGCGAGACTGGCCAGTATCCACAGCGGGTTCGACATCCAGCCATCCGGCTCCTCGACGCGCTCGCGCAGGCCGGGCTCCACACGGCTGCGGCCGTAGAACATCCGGCACTGGAGTCGCCACATATAGAACGCCGTGAGACCCGCCGTGACGAGACCGATGCGGTAGAGCCACGCGTGGCCCGGCACCTCCGAGACATACGCCGCCACCAGTATCTCGTCCTTCGAGAAGAAGCCCGCGAGCGGCGGGACACCGCCGATGGCGAGCACGCCGACGAGGAAGAGCCAGTGCGTCACCGGAAGCAGACGACGCAGCCCGCCCATTTTCTCGGTGTCCTGCTCGTGGTGGAGCGCCAGGATCACCGAGCCCGCGCCGAGGAAGAGCAGCGCCTTGAAGAACGCGTGGGTGCCCAGATGGAAGAGCGCCGCCGAGAAGCCACCGCAGCCGGCAGCCAGGAACATGTAGCCGAGCTGGCTCACCGTCGAGTAGGCGAGCACTTTCTTGACATCCGTCTGCACGATGGCGAGGGTCGCGCCGAACAGCGCCGTGAGAGCGCCCGTCCACGCCACCACCGCCGAGGCCTCGGGCGACGCAGCGTAGAGGAATGACATGCGGCAGACCATGTAGACCCCCGCCGTCACCATGGTGGCCGCGTGAATCAAGGCGGAGACCGGCGTCGGTCCGGCCATGGCGTCTGGCAGCCAGACATGGAGCGGCAGCTGCGCGCTCTTGCCGACGGCGCCGAGGAAGAAGCACAGCGCCGCCACGGTCACGACCCGAGCCTCGCCCAAGAAGGGCAGTCGCACGGTCGCATCCACGATGCCGCCAAACTCGGCGGCGATGTCTCGAAACGCCACGACCGGCGTTCCCGCCTCCGAGAGTGCCCCGAACAGCACGAACAGACCCACCAGGAAGCCGAGGTCCCCGACTCGATTCACGATGAACGCCTTGCTGCCGCAGTAGGCGTTGTGAGAGTCCATGTACCAGAACCCGATCAGCAGATAGGAGCACAGGCCCACGCCCTCCCAGCCCAGGAACATCAACACCAGGCTGTCGCCCAGCACCAACACCAGCATCGAGAAGGTGAAGAGGTTCAAATAACAGAAGAAGCGCTGGAAGCCGCAATCGTCCCGCTGGTCGCCTTCCATGTAGCCGACCGAGTACACGTGAATCAGAGAGCCCACGCCGGTGACCACCAGACACATCACCGCCGCCAACGGATCGAAGGCCAGCGCTAGCTCGGCGGTCAGGTTCTCGGCGCCGAGCCCGGAGCCGATCCAGGTGTAGACGTCGTCGAGCAGCAGATTGCTCTCCGCCGGCAGCTGAATCAACTCCCAGAACGCCAGGCAGCTCAACATGAAAGAGGTCAGCACGGAGCCGCAGGAGAGCCCGACGATCAGCCAGCGCGGCGTCGGGCGGCGCACGATGCCGAGCATCACGCCGTGGTAGGCAGCCGCGAGTAGCGGCAACAGCACGATCCAGCGCAGCTGATCCGACTCCACGACGTTCACCATCGCAGCAGGCTCGCTTCCTCGAGGTCCACCGAATCGCGGTTGCGGAACATCGAGATCACGATTCCCAGGCCGACCGCGACTTCCGCCGCGGCCACCGCGATCACCATCAGCACGAAGACCTGCCCGTCGAGTGACGGCGCACCCTCGCTGCCGGGCCAGGCGCGGTTGAAGCCGACGAAGGCGAGATTTACGGCGTTCAGCATCAGCTCGATGGACATCAGGACCACGATCACGTTGCGTCGCACGAGCACGCCGACGACACCGATGGCAAAGAGGATTGCCGACAAGCCAATGACGTGTTCGAGCGGGATCACGAGTCGAGCTTCCGCTTTGCCAGGACCAACGCGCCGACGATCGCCGCCAACAAGAGCAGCGCGATCAGCTCCACCAGCAGCACGTAGTCGGTGTAGAGCGCGATACCCACAGCGCGGTGGCCGCCAAAACCCGCCGGTACGGCCGGAAGCTCCGGCAGCCCGGGAGCGAGCCAACGCAGGAACTGCGCCAGTGCGAACACACCGACAAGTGCGCCGGCCACTCTCACGAGCCTCTGCCGCCCCGGCGCGAAGTCGTCATCGCGCAGGTTCAACAACATCACGACGAAGAGGAAGAGAACGACGATGGCGCCGGCGTAGACCATGATCTGGATCGCCGCGACGAAATGCGCTTCGAGCAGCACGTAGATTGCTGCCAGCGACACCATCGTGACCACCAGCGAGAGAGCGCCCGCCACCGTGTTGTGCACGTTCAGCAGCATGGACAGGGCAAAGAGGACGGCCAGCGCGCCGAAGAGGTAGAACAGAATCGCCGCGAAGCTCACGCCGCCTCCTGTACCAACAACATCACCAGGCCGGTCACCAGCACGTTTGCGATCGAGAGCGGCAAGATCACCTTCCAGCACAGATCCATGACCTGGTCGTAGCGGAAGCGCGGCAAGGTCCAGCGCAGTGCCATCTGAAACCAGATCATCGCCCCCAGCTTGAGCATGAACGCGGCAAAGTGAAGCAAGACGCACAGGCCAGTCGCGAAGCCGGTCCCCATGAAGCGACCTACGCCTGCGACGATCGTCTGCGTCGACAGGTAGGGAATCGACCAGCCGCCCAGGAAGAGTGCCGTCATCAAGCCCGCGATCACCACCACCTGGATGAACTCGGACATGAAGAAGAGGCCAAAACGCATGCCCGAGTACTCGAGGTGGTAGCCGGCAATGATCTCCGACTCGCCTTCGGGCAGATCGAAGGGCGGGCGCTTGTTCTCGGCCATGATGCAGGTCAGGAAGAGCAGAAAGGCCAGCGGCTGGTAGAAGACCCCCCAGGCCGGCAGGCGAATCCAATCGATGGCCGGGTGTGAAAGTCCGAAGAAGATGTCGAGGAAGCCGAAGACGCGCAGCGTGGTGTCCTGCGCCAGCGCCATGTCCTGCAGCTTCAGCGTCTGGAACACCATGAAGATGCCGACCAACGAGAGCCCCATGGTGACCTCGTAGGAGATCATCTGGGCCGAGGCGCGCATGCTGCCGAGCAGCGACCAGCCGTTGTTGCTCGACCAGCCCGCGATCACGGTGCCGTAGGTCGCCAACGACGCGATGGCGAAGATGTAGAGCATGCCCCAGTCGGCATCGGACACGACGAGGCTGAGCGTGTGGTCGCCGAAGCGGTAGACGCCGCCGTAGGGGATCACCGCGAAGGCGATCACCGCGGGGATCGCGGCGATCAGCGGCGCCAGCAGATGCAACACACGGTTCGCGCCGGCCGGCACGAAATCCTCCTTGCCGAGGAGCTTCAACACGTCCGCCAGCGGATGGAAGAGACCGATCAGGGTGAGGCCACCGATATCCGCGCGGTTGGCGCCGATGCGGTCCTGCATCACGGCGCTCTGCTTGCGCTCGATCCAGGTGATCAGCGGCGCGAGCCCGCCCACCACCACGAGCAGGATGAAGAGCGTCTTCAGGATCTCCGCGACGGGCATCAGCTGCCGACTCCCGCAAGCGAGAGCCCATGCTCGCCAACACGATCGAGGTCGATGCCCGAGAAGCCGGGCACGGCCTGCGCCAGCTCCCGCGACACCGACCGCACGTCGTAGGCACCTTCGAAGCCCGCGAGACCCAACGCTGCGCCCAGCCGCCACACCACCTCGCCGTCGGTCCAAGCCTCCCAGCCCGGCTCGACCGCGGGCTGGACGCGTTGGGCAAGGCCCGCGAAGTTGGTGAGCGTGCCCTCGCGCTCGGCGGCGTGGCGCACGGGGATCGCCACGTCGGCGCAGCGCGCCAGCGCCGAGTCCTGCAGGTCGACGACAACCAGTGTCTCCAGCGCAGTCAGCGCTTCCGGCCCGCCGAGGTGGGCCGGATCGAGCACGTCGTGGCCAAACACCAGGGCGCCGGCCGCCTCGCCGCAGCGCACACGGGCGAGCAACGCGTCCGGCGGCCCGAATCCGAGCCGCCGCGCGCCCTCGGCATTCGCCGCCTGCTCCGCCTTCATGAGCAGGCGATCCTGCGGCCCGAGCACCACCGCCGCGCCACGCGCCGTGACGCCGAGGGCGTCGCAGAAGCGCCGCAGCGTGAAGAGATCCTCGTTGCTCGCGTGCGGCGAGGCGAGCACCACGAGGGCGGCGGCCCCGGCAGCATCGGTCAGCTGCTGCAGCCGCGCAGCCGCAGCCGCTACGGCCGTCCCACAGCTCACCGGCTCCCGCGCGCTGGCGGTGCCGCGCAGGCTGGCTTGCGCGAGCCTATCGCCCGATCCGATCCGCTTGTACGAAAGCCGCCCGCGATCACAGAGCCAGGTATCGTTCACCGCATCATTGCGGCGCGGCTGGTAGCGGTAGACGCGATTCTTCGAAACTCCGATCGTCACGTTGCAACCGTTGGCGCAGCCGGTGCACACGCCGGGTACGTCGTCGAGGAACCAGACCCGGACCTTGAAGCGGAAGTCCCGCGTCGTCAACGCGCCCACCGGACACAGATCGGCGACGTTCATCGAATAGTCGTTTGCCAGCGGTTCGTCCGGCAGGGTCTCGATCACCGAGCGGTCGCCGCGACCCATCACGTGCAGCTCGCCGGTCGCCGGCACTTCGTCGCAGAAGCGCACGCAGCGCCGGCACAGGATGCAACGCTCCTGGTCGAGCACGATGTTGGGACCCAGCTCGACGTTCTTCTTCAACGCGCGGCGCGGCTCGCGGGTACGCGACGCGTCGGCGCCGTACTCGAAGGCGTAGTCCTGCAGCTTGCACTCACCGGCCTGATCACAGATCGCGCAGTCGAGCGGGTGGTTCACCAGCAAGAGCTCCATCACGCCCTGCCGCGCGCTGCACACCCGCTCGCTTCTGGTGCGGATGGCCATGCCATCGGCGACCGGCGTGTTGCAGGCGATCTGCAGCTTGGGCATGCCCTCGACTTCGACCTGACAGAGGCGACAGGAGCCGTCGATCGAGAGCTTCGGGTGCCAGCAGTAGTGCGGCACGTCGATTCCGGCCATCAGCAGACCCGTCTCGTCGAGAGCCTGCAGGATGGTGCGGCTTTCCGGCACCTCGATGATCCGACCGTCGACACTGATCCTGGGCATCAGAGCTCGAAACTCTCGGCGAAGCCGCACCTGCGCTGCACGACGTGCGCTTCGAACTCGCCGCGGAAGTGGCGCAACATGCCCTGGATCGGCCACGCCGCGGCGTCGGCAAACGCACAGATGGTCTGGCCTTCCATTTTTGCGCAGATGTCTTCGAGAACAGTGATGTCCTCCATCACTCCGGCGCCGCGCTCGATGCGCTCGACGAGCTTGTGGATCCAGCCGGTGCCCTCGCGGCACTGGGTGCACTGTCCGCACGACTCGTCGCGAAAGAAGTGTGCGATCACGACCGAGGCACGCACCATGCAGGTGCGCTCGTCCATCACCATCACGCCGCCGGTGCCGAGCATGGTGCGACGCTCGCGCAAGAACTCGTTGGCCATGGGCACGTCGAGCTGATCGGCGGGCAACACCGGCATCGACAGGCCGCCCGGGATCACGCCCTTCACGCGCTGGTCGGCCGCCGGGCCGCCGGCGTGCTCGAACACCAGCTCGTCAAGCGGCGTGCCGAGGGGCAACTCGAAGAGCCCCGGCCGCGCGATCTGCCCCGACACGCCGAAGAGCGTCGTACCCGGACTCTTCTCGGTGCCGAAACCGCGGAACCAATCGGCGCCGTTGTTGACGATGTGCGGCACGTGACAGAGGGTCTCCACGTTGTTCACCGTGGTGGGCCTGCCAAAGGCGCCGTACTGAGCTGGGAAGGGCGGTTTCTTGCGCGGCTGGCCCTTCTTGCCCTCCAGCGATTCGAGGAGCCCCGTCTCCTCGCCACAGATGTAGGCACCGGCACCACGGATCACGACGATGTCGTGCGCGAAGTCGCTGCCGCATACATTCGTGCCAACGATGCCGCGCGCACGTGCCTCGGCGATGGCACGCTCTAGCGCCTCCGCCGGGCGCTCGTATTCACCCCTCACGTAGAGGAAGGTCTTCTCGGCGCCGGTGGCCCAAGCGGCAATCAGAATGCCCTCGAGCAGCTGGTGCGGGCCGCGCTCCATCAGGATGCGATCCTTGAACGAACCGGGCTCGGATTCGTCGCCGTTGCAGACGAGATACTTGGGCAGTTCACCGTCCGCAGGCATGAACGACCACTTCAGCCCCGTTGAGAAACCCGCACCGCCGCGACCCTGGAGGCCTGCGCTCGTAATCAGCTCGATCAAGTCGGCGGGAGAATTCTCGAGCGCGCGGCGCAGCGCCGCGTATCCACCCAGCCGTTCGTAGCCCTCCAGGCCGACGGCAGCATCGTCCAGGAAATGCTGCGTCAGGTAGTTGGTGATGAGCGGCACCTGCGGTCCCATCACTCGAGCCCGTCGAGAAGCTGCCTGGCAGCCTCGCTGTCGAGTTTTTCGTGATAGGTGCCGTCCACCCGCAACACGGGTGCGTTGGCGCAAGCCCCGAGGCATTCCTCGCGACCGAGCACGAGTCTGCCGTCGGCGGTGGGCTCGCCGGCGGCAACGCCGCAATGGGCCTCCAGCTGCGCCAGCAAGGTGCGCGCGCCGCGCAGCGAGCACGGCAGATTCGTGCACACGCTGACGTGGTGCCGCGGCTGGGGACGAGCATGGAACATGTCGTAGAAGGAGACGACTTCCATCACGTCCCCGCTGCGAATCCCGAGGATCTCGGCAACAGCAGCCGCCAGCTCGAGCGAAATATGCCCGTGCTCTGCCTGCACCAGATGCAGCGCCGGCAGCAACGCCCCGCGCGGCTGTGGGGTACGCGCAATGGCCTCGTCGATTGCCGCGCGCGTTTCGGGGGAAATCACCACTCGAGCCCGCCCTTCAACCATTCGTAGACCAGACCGACGGCGAGCGGCAGCGTGAAGACGAGGATGGCGCCATAGCCAAACCAGGAGAGCTCGGTGAAGACGGCGGCCCAGGGGTAGAAGAAGATCGCCTCCACATCGAAGACGACGAAGAGGAGCGCCACCAGGTAGAACTTCACCGCGTAGCGTTGATGGGGCGAGGCGATTGGCTTCTCACCGCACTCGAAAGGCTCGTCTTTCTCGGCGAACTTGCGTTTCGGCCCGAGCAGGAGGTGGGCACCGAGCATGCCGCCGACGAGCAACATCCCGGCGACGAGAATCACGAGGATGCCCACGTAGTCGGCAAGCATGGACCGAACCCCCGTGAGCATGGTGCCTGTAATGCAGCAACCGAGGCAAATACCCGAAGTGACTGCGGAATCCGCGCTGAGAGTACCGACGGGTCTGAGGGGGGTCAATAATCGAGCGGGCGAATTACACTGCGCGCAGTGGCCATTCCGATCACAGTTCTCGGTGCCGGAAGCTTCGGCACCTGCCTCGCCATATTGTGCGCGCACGACCACGACGTGCGCATCTGGGCGCGGGATTCGGCGCTCGCCGAAGCGCTCAACCGCGAGCGGCGCAATCCCAACTACCTCAGCGAAGTGCGCATTCCCGAGAACGTGCGTGCGACGGCAGACCTGGAAGAAGCGCTGACCGGCAGCGAGCTGGTGATCTGTGCTGTGCCGAGCCACGGCGTGCGCGATGTGATGAGCCGCGCGGCACCGGTGCTGCCGGACGGCGCGTTGGTCGTGTCGACGGTCAAGGGTCTCGAGCTCGGCAGCTGGATGCGCATGGAGCAGGTGCTGCAGGACGTGCTGGCGCCGGCGCACCACGCACGCTTCGTCTTCCTGTCCGGGCCCTCGTTCGCAAAGGAGGTGGCGGCCGGCCAACCCACGGCGGTCACCCTGGCCTGCCGGCAGGAGAGCTTTGCGATCTCGGTGCAGGCGTCGATCTCGCGGCCCTGGTTCCGCTGCTACTCGGCCACCGACGTGGTGGGGGTGGAGATCGGCGGTGCGCTGAAGAATGTGGTCGCCATTGCGGTGGGCATCTGCGACGGCCTCGGTTTGGGACACAACGCGCGGGCCGGCGTGATGACGCGGGGGCTGCGCGAGATCACGCGGCTCGGTGCAGCTCTCGGGGCCGATCCGATGACCTTCCTCGGACTGGCTGGCATGGGCGACCTGGTGTTGACGTGCACCAGCGACCTCTCCCGCAACCGGCGTGTCGGACTGGCGCTTGGCGGCGGCCAGAAGCTCGACGAGATCGTGGGCGCGATGAGCGAGGTGGCCGAGGGCGTGCGCACCACCACGGCTGCCTGCGTGTTGGCCCGGCGCCACAAGATCGAAATGCCCATCGCCGAGGCGGTACAGCGGGTGTTGGAAGGCGAAATCGGGGTCGAGGGGGCGGTGAACCAGCTGATGAGCCGCCAGCTCCGCAACGAGAACGAGTAAGCGAACGCGTTCCTGAAATAAGCGCCCCGATCCTGGGCATTTCGGCCCTTGCACACCGGTCGAAAATGGATTTCAATTTCAATCCTCCGTGAGTGCCCCCGACAGATCCCCCAACGAGAGCCGCAGCAACGCGCTTCGCCTCACCGACCTGCCCCTCGGCGCCGCCGCCGAGGTGGTCTCGGTCGACCCCGGCAGCCCCGCCAGCGGGCGACTGCTCGACCTGGGCTTCACGCCCGGCACCAAGGTGCTGGGGGTACGGCGCGCCCCACTGGGCGACCCGGTGGTCTACGAGCTGCGCGGCATGCGGCTCTGCCTGCGGCGCACCGAAGCCTCCCGGGTCCGAGTCCACCGGGTGTGAGTACCGCCGACGCCGGCACCACAGCGGCCGGGGCGCTGCTCCGCCTCGGCCTGGTCGGCAGCCCCAACTCGGGCAAGACCACCCTCTTCAACGCGCTCACCGGCATGCGCGCCCGGGTCGGCAACTACCCGGGCGTCACGGTCGAGCGGCGTGAAGGCCGCTGCACCGTCGAGGGCCGTGAGATCGTGGTGATCGACCTGCCCGGCGCCTACAGCCTGGATCCCATCAGCCCGGATGAGGAGATCGTGAGCCGCGTGCTCGACGGCGAACTCGACGCGGCGCCCGACGCCCTCATGATGGTGGCCGACGCTTGCTCCCTCGAACGTTCCCTCTTGGTGCTCGGACAGCTGCTGGCCAGGGAAGTGCCCTCCTGCCTGGTCGTCACCATGCTCGACGAGCTGCACGCCCGCGGCGGGCGCCTCGACCTCGAGCGACTGGAAGCGGCACTCGGAGTACCGGTCTTTGGCGTGGTGGGCCATCGCGGCATCGGCATGGCCGCGGTTCGCGAGGCCCTGACACAGCCCGAGCGCTGGAGTCACCCGCCGATTCCGCCGCCGCTGCCGCCGCTGGAGCGGGCGGCCTGGGCCGACTCGGTTGCCGCAGCCGTGATCGAACGGCGGCCGGCGCACCACGCACTCACCGAGAAGATCGACAGCGTAGTGCTGCACCCGGTAGCGGGTACGTTGCTCTTCGCCGCGGTGATGGTGACGTTCTTCCAGCTAATCTTCGCCTGGGCCACGCCGGCGATGGACGCCATCGACGCGGGCGTCGGCATGGCGGCGGTGGCCACGCGGACGGCGCTGCCGGCGGGCCTGCTGACCGACTTCCTGGCCGACGGCCTGATCGCCGGCGTCGGATCCGTCGTCATCTTCCTGCCGCAGATCGTGCTGCTGTTCACCCTGCTCGCGCTGCTCGAGGACATCGGATACATGGCGCGGGCTGCGTTCTTGGTGGACCGGGTGATGGGCCGCATCGGACTCGAGGGCCGTTCGTTCGTCGCGCTGCTCTCGTCCTACGCCTGCGCCGTGCCCGGCATCATGGCCACGCGCACGATTCCCTCGCCACGCAACCGACTGGTCACGATCCTGGTGGCGCCGCTGATGACGTGCTCGGCGCGCCTGCCCGTCTACGCGCTGTTGATCGGCGCATTCGTTCCCGCGCGCAACGTGTGGGGACCGTTCGGCCTGCAGGGTCTGGTGCTGTTGGGCCTCTACTTGATGGGCGCCATCGCGGCACTCTGCGTCGCCGCGCTGCTGAAGCGCACGGTGCTGCGCGGCCAGAGCCTGCCCTTCTACATGGAGCTGCCGTCGTATCGCCTTCCGCCCTTCCGGCTGCTGGTGGCACAGGTATCGGAGCGCGCCGGCGCATTCCTGCGGCGTGCCGGCACCATCATCCTGGCGGTCTCGATCGTGCTGTGGTGCCTGTTGACGTTCCCGCGCAGCGAGCCGCCGGCGAGCGCCAGTGCACCCGAGGCAGCGCGCAGCGCGCTCGAGAACAGCTTCGCGGGCCGCGCCGGGGTGGCCATCGAGCCGCTGATCGCACCGCTCGGCTTCGACTGGAAGATCGGCGTCGGTCTATTGGCGAGCCTGGCGGCGCGGGAGGTCATCGTGGCGACGCTGGCGCAGATCTACGCCGCCAGCGACGAGGAGACGTCCCTGCGCGCGGCGATCCGCGCCGACGTGGATCCCGACACCGGCGCTCCGGTCTTCACACCGGGAACCGTGGCCGCGCTGCTGGTCTTCTTCGTGTTCGCGCTGCAATGCATGTCGACTCTCGCCATCATGCGCCGCGAGACCGGCACCTGGCGCTGGCCGGCCTTTGCCTTCGGCTACCTGCTGGTGCTGGCCTGGACTGCCAGCTTCGCGGCGCAGCGACTGGTGAGCGCACTGGTCTGAGCGTCCCGGCGCCCGGCGCGGCCGCCGGGACTTTGCGACACTGGGCCCCATGCCGCGCAGCCGTCTCGCCCTGTTCCTGGCGCTCGCACTCATCACCGCCGGCAGCAGCGGCTGCCTGACGCGTCCCATCAGGAAACAGGTCTTCCAGCAAAGCGGCACCGAGGTCTTCCTGCGCAGCTACAAGCGCGGCACCAGCACCCTGCCCCAGGGTTACGCTCACCCGGTCGAGATTGCGCCGGTGCGCCTGGCACACATCCTGTCGCGTATCGATATGCGCGCGGGGGACCACCCGAAGCGGGTGCCCGCGATCCCGCTCGAAAAGCTCTACGACATCGCGGACGGGATGGCGCTGGCGCTCGCGCAGGCCGGCCCAGACGAACAAGTCGTGATCCAATCGCAGCGCAAGAAGAAGAACCTGCTCGTCTTCGATCATTTCTACCTGACCAGCCTGCTCGCCTACATGAAGGACGAACTGCTCTACATCCAGATCTCGCGCTCGGACTGGGAGGTGGAGAAGCGCCGCGAGAAGACCACCGGGCTCCCCGAGACCCGCGTTGGCAAGTATCCACTCAACTTCCGTCTGATCGTCGACAAGGGCATGACCCTCGCCGATCACCAGAGCGTCGCCGTGCAGTGGCGCGACGACATCTTTCGCAAGCCCACCCGCACCCGCGTGACCCCCACCGGCAGGGTGGTGCGGCGGCAGGTGCTGATGGAGAGCCTGGAGGACGAGTCGATCGAGCGGGCGGCACCGTCCGTCTCGGCGGAGCTCAGCCCCCAGCAGCTGCGCGCGCTCGCCGATCTCGAGGAGGATCGCCAGGCCGGCTCGATTTCGGAAACCGAATACCAATCGCAGCGCAGCCGCATCCTGCGCGGCGAGCCCGCCCCACTCGGGAACCCACACGCCCGCTTGGGTGACTCAACTGCCTGCCCGTGAGGGGCACTTCGCGCGTTTTTCTTGTCAGCCCTCGTCACCCTTCCATACTGTATGGCCCCTCACGGCCTGGCCCCGAAGGGCCAATTGGGAGCCGCTCGTGAACGTTCTGCTCGGAATCCTCTGCATCGCCATCCTCGCCCTGATGACGGCGCGGCGCGTCGAGCCGCCTTGGCGGGGGCGCATCCTCAACCTGCTCAAGCTCGTCGTCACCGTCGCGGCGTTCTGGCTGCTGCTCTCGCACCCCGTCACCATGGAGGACGGCAGCAAGGTGGTGGCCGGGCGGCTGGTGCTGGACACCCTCGCCAACATCGACGCCACGACGTTCTGGATCTTCTGCGGCGCCGCCGCGGGTGTGAAGTTCGTCGGCATTCTCGCCTCGATGTACCGCTGGACGATCCTGCTGCGCGGCCAGTCCATCGAGCTGCCGTTCCGC
>JAFDDG010000004.1 GCA_019310965.1 Deltaproteobacteria bacterium | reverse complement strand
CTAGGGTAAGCTCCGCCGCCAGCTCCAACCTGACCCGAGGGGATCTGCCATGTGGGCGCGTGCACGCTTCGACATTTCGCTGCGGGACATCCTGTTCGGTCTGCGCGCCTGCAGCAAGCCTCCGGACAGAGAGGCGCTCGAACGCGAGATCGAGGAGCTGTGGTCGCCCAACGGCGATGCGATGGTGTGCTTTTCGGTGCGCACTGCCTTCGATCTGGCGCTCCAGGCCTTGGATCTGCCGTCCGGCAGCGAGGTGCTCTTCAGCGCGCTCAATATCAAGGGCATGCCGAAAATTGCGCGCCGTCTGGGGTTGGTCCCGATCCCCGTGGATCTCGACATCGACACCATGGCTCCACTGCCGGAGTCGCTGGAGCGCGCGGTGTCGCCTCGGGCGCGCGCCATCGTTGTCGCACCGCTCATGGGCAGCCGCTTCGATCTGGCGCCGGTGATCGAGTTTGCGAGGCACCACGACCTGCTGGTAATCGAGGACTGTGCCCAGGCCTTCAACGGCCGCAGTTTCACCGGCCACCCGGATGCGGACCTCTCACTCTTCAGCTTCGGCACGCTCAAGTTCTCGACCGCGCTCGGCGGAGCGCTGGTTCGCGTGCGCGATGCGGCGCTGCTGGCACGCATGCGCGAGATCCAGGCGGGCTACTCGCTCCAGAAGATCGGCGCTTATCGCAAGCGGTTGCTCAAGTTCGCGGGGGTCAACGCGATGACTGCACGCCCCTTGCTGGCCGTGGGCCGACGTCTCTTCGACGCACTGGGCACGGACTACGAGGATACCCTCAGCGAGCCGGTGCGGAGCATCGCGAAGCTGGGATCGGCCAACAAGATTCGCAAGCGCCCGTCTGCTCCGCTGCTGGCGCTGCTGAAACGGCGGATCCTGGATTTCGGCGATGCGAGTCTGGAGCCCCGGCGCGTGGCGGGCCGCCTGCTGCTCGGGCGGCTCCAGGACGCGGTGATCTGTCCCGGTTGGGCGAACAAGGTCCACAACTTCTGGGTATTCCCTGTGGTGGTCGACGATCCGCAGGAGCTGATGCGCGCGTTGCGCAATCAGGGTTTCGACGCCGCGACGCTGCGGCGTTCGGAGGCGGTTGCTCCGCCCAAGGATCGCCCCGAGCTCGTCGCCGAAGCGGCGACCCGAACCATGGCGAATCTGGTGGTGCTGCCGTGTTACCCGGCCATGCCCGCCAGGGAGATCGAGCGACAGGCGCGGATCGTGCGCGAGGTGGTGGGCGCGACACCTGAGGCGGCTCCGCGCGTCTCAGCCGAGCAGCCTGCGTAGCGTCTCGAGCGCCGGCGCGTAGTCGGGCTCCACCAGAATGCCGCGAATGCCGAGCCGTGCCGCGGCATCGAGGTTGCCCTGGAAGTCGTCCAAGAAGACCGCGCTCTCAGCGCGCGCCCCCAGGCGTTCGAGCGCGAGCTCGAAGATCTCCGGGTCGGGCTTGCGCAGCCCTACTTCGCTCGAATCGATGACGTGATGGAATAGCTCGTCGATCGGAATTGCGTTGCGCCAGTGATCTCGAAACTCCGCCGCGTTGTTCGTGACCAGTGCGGTGGCCAGGCCGTCGGCCTTGAGCTGCTTGCCGAACGCGACCACATCTTCCCGCGCTGCGCCGCCGCCACTCTTCGCCATGGCCATGAAGAAATGGAACGGATCGGCATCGATGCCATCGCGCTGCCCGAGCTCCAGGATATCCTCGCGGGCCAGCTCGAGGGTGATCTCGCCGCGTTCGAGACGATGCCACGGGTGATCTGTGTCGCGGTCGTAGGATCCGAAGATGATCTGGAAGTACTGATGCGCATCGACGTCGCGCTCCCGCGCCACGTCGGCGAGTGCTTCGAAGGGCGAGCCGCAGAAGACGCCGCCGAAATCCCAGATGACTGCCTCGATCTTCATGTGTCTCCCGACTCCGCCGCTCCAGCGGCCCGTTGCCGATCGCCTCTTCTGCAGAATTTCCACGCTGGGTGCTCTGGTAGACTGGGCGCTCCACGGTAAGCGTCACTCGCTTCCGGGTCAATCGCGTTCCAGAGGAGATGCGGTGCTCACTCGCATTGCCAATGCAGACATCGTCGCTGGAGGCCACCGCTTTGCGCGTGCGCTCGACGCACTCGATCTGTCGCCGCGCGCCGGCGTCTCGGCGCTATTGCCGAACTGTCCGGAGTTTCTCTTTGCAGCGCGGGGCACGAGCTGGTCCGGTCGGGTCTGGACACCGATCTGCTGGCACTGGAAGCCGGATGAGGTGAGCTACGTGGTGCGCGACAGCGGGGCCCGGGTGCTGCTGGCGCACGTGCAGTTTGCCGAGGCGGCGCTGGCGGCGTGCGAGAGTGTGCCGCCCGAGGCGCGCTTCAGCGTGGGCGGCGAGTTGCCGGGCTTCCGGCGCTTCGAGGAGATTGCGGAGTACTCGGCCGAACCCCTCGAGGCGCCCATCGCTGGCGATTTCATGCTCTACACGTCGGGCACTACCGGGCGCCCCAAGGGCGTGCTGCGGCCGCCCGGCGAGCCTTCACCTCCGCCGGGTCACATCGCTCGGATCGGCCGCGACATGCTCGAGCGCTTTACCGGCGATGCGGCTGGCGGACCGCACCTGGTCGCGGCGCCGCTGTATCACGCGGGACCCAGCACCTACTGCGAGGGCGCCATCCTGCTCGGGGCTGACATCGTGCTGCTCGATCGTTGGGATGCCGCAGAGTTCTTGTCGGCCATCGAGAGCGAGCGCATCTGCTCGACCTTCCTGGTGCCCACTCACTTCGTGCGGCTGCTGCGCCTCGATGCGGCGCTGCGCAGCCGCGCCGACATGTCGAGCCTGCGCCTGGTGCTGCACGGTGCCGCGCCGGTCTCCGTCGAGGTGAAGCGGGCGATGATCGAGTGGCTCGGTCCGATCCTCTTCGAATTCTATGGCGGCACCGAGGGCGGTGGCGTCGGCATCAGCTCCCAGGAGTGGCTCGAGCACCCGGGCTCTGTGGGCAAGCCGAGCCCCGGGCTCGAGGTCGCGATTCTCGATGCCGAGGGCCGGCCCTGCGCGACCGATGTCCAGGGAGAAGTGTACTTCCGCGGCTCGGCGGCTTTCGAGTACAAGGGCGACCCCGAGAAGACCTCTGCCGGGCGATGCGGTGATCGCTTCACCCTCGGTGACATCGGCTACCTCGACGCCGAGGGCTATCTGTATCTCTGCGACCGGCGCGCGGACGTGATCATCTCGGGCGGGGTCAACGTCTATCCGGCGCAGGTGGAATCGGTGTTGCTTGCCCACCCGGCGGTTGCCGACTGCTGCGTCGTCGGCGTTTCACATTCGGAATGGGGCGAGGAGGTGCGCGGCGTGGTGCAGCTCGAGCCGGGGTTTCTCCACGACGACACCACCTGCAGTCTGTTGCTCGAGCACTGCAAGGCCGGACTGGCGGGCTACCAGGTGCCTCGCAGCATCGATTTCGTGCAGTCGCTTCCGCGCACGGAGACCGGCAAGCTCGCGCGGCGCACACTGCGCGAGGCCTACCGGGCCGGCTGAAACCGGCGCCGCGTGGCCGAGGAGCCCACAGAAGAGTAGAAGCGCCGCCAGACCGGCCCTGATCGCGATCCGATTGCGCGATCCCGCCAAGCTTGCCTCCTGCCCCACGCCTCCCCCTCGTCAGACGCAGTCGGCCGTCTAGCTCGTCGGTGTGGCAGGCGGTTCGTTTTCGGCACGACGAGTGCGGCGAATGGTGACGAACGCTAGGTGATCCAGCGCGCCAGCCTGGTGCCAAAGAAGATCTTGATGAACTTCTGCATGCCGTCCTCGGCCTTGCGCGTATACGGATAGCCGCCCTGGATCGGCCCCTTGCCCTTCTTGTCGGCGGAAATCGGCAGGAGATGGCAGTAACCCCGTATCCCCGAAGGCCCATTCACCTGCCCGATGCCGCTGGTCTTGACGCCGCCGAAGGGTGCATCGTGGAGCCCGTAGGTCAGCGCCATGTCGTTGACGCAGACGCCTCCGGTCTCGATGCGCTCGGCGATGCGCTCGCCCTTCTCGCGGTCCGTGGTCCAGACGTTGCCGTTCAGGCCGTATTCCGAGTCGTTCGCCAGCTCGATTGCTTCTTCTTCGTCCCGCACCTTCATGATCGAGACGATGGGTCCGAAGGTCTCCTTGCGCATCAAATCCATGTCGTGGGTCACGTCGGTGACGACGGTGGGCTGGAAGTAGAGGCCTTCGAGATCGGGGTTGCGGTTGCCCCCCACCAGCACCTGGGCGCCCTTGGCCCGGGCGTCGGCCATGTGTGCCTCGATGATCTCGAGCTGCTTGTCCCAGAAAATGGCCCCCACATCTGTTTCACCGCGGTCGTTCTGGCGCAGCTGTCGGGCGCCTGCCACCACTTTTTCGACGAAGGGCTCGTAGATGTCCTCCATCACATAGATGCGTTCGGTGCCGCAGCAGTAATGGCCGGTGTTCATGCACGAGCCGATCAGCGCGCCGGCGGCGGCACGATCGAGGTCGGCGTCCGAGCAGACGATCATGGCGTCCTTGCCGCCGAGCTCGAGGGTGAAGGGGATCAGATTGCGTGCGCAGGCTTCTCCGACCCTGCGGCCGGTGGCCACGCTGCCGGTGAAGGAGATCTTGTCGATGCCGGCGTCGATCAGCGCAGCGCCCGTCTGGCCGTCGCCTTGCACCACCTGATACAGATCCTGCGGGAAACCCGCCGCTTCGGTGAATTGCTTCAGCAGCTGGGCCGAGAAGGGGGTCACTTCGGAGGGCTTGTGCACCACCGCATTGCCGGCCATCAGCGCCTGCACCATCGGGTTGACTGCCAGGATGATCGGTCCGTTCCAGGGCGTGATGAGTCCCACCACGCCGAGCGGCCGGTAGACGAGCTTCAGCCGCTTTGCAAAACCCAGTATCCCGTGGATGCGGCGCTTTTCCGGCGCCAGGAACTTCCTGGCCTTCTTCGCGTAGTAGGTGATGGAGTCGCAGCTCGAGAACACCTCCATCGAGATGGCTTCGCTGCGGGTCTTGCCGGTCTCCTCGATCACCGCATCGATGACCTCGTCCTGGCGCTTCACGAATTGATCGTTGAGCCGCCACATCACTTCAGCGCGCTCGTCGATCGAACGCTTCGCCCAGTCGCTCTGCGCCTTTCGCGCTCGCTCGACGGCGGCGCGCACTTCTTCGGCGCTGGCGCACTCGATTTCGCCGATGGGTGCGAGGGTGACGGGGCTTTTGAGCCGCAGTCTGCGGTGCGGTCCAGCGGATTCGATGGGCTCGACAATGGCCACGGCGGGTCTCCTGGGGAAAGGCGTGGCGCGAGAGTCTAGCTACTCACCGGTGAAGTGCGGCTTTCGCTTCT
The DNA here is from genome assembly GCA_019310965.1 of Deltaproteobacteria bacterium. Classification (GTDB taxonomy): domain Bacteria; phylum Myxococcota_A; class UBA9160; order UBA9160; family SMWR01. Next base: position 79,890 of record JAFDDG010000004.1, on the reverse strand, counting down.
CCTTGAAGGCGCGCGGGCCCTCTCGAGCGTCCTTCGATTGCATCACAGCCGCGGAGACCTCGTTTTCGATGGCGTATGCCTGATCGAGGGGCAGCCCGCTGCCGCGCAGGATGCCTTCCTTCACTTTGCGGATCGCGAGGGGTCCGTTCTCCGACAGGCGTTCGGCCAGCGCCCGCGCCTTCGGCAACAGCTCCGCCCGGGGCACCACGTAGTTGAGCAGGCCCATCTCGAGCGCCTCCTGCGCTGTGAAGGGGTCGCCAACCATCAGCATCTCCATGGCCTTGGCGTAAGGAATCTGCCGCGGCAGCCGCGTCAGCGAGCCACCGCCGGGGATCAGGCCGACCTTGGCCTCCGGCGTGCCGAAGATCGCCGACTCCACGGCGATGCGCAGATCGCAGGCGTTCGTCATCTCGGTGCCCCCGCCGAGTGCACGGCCGTTGACGGCGACGATCACCGGCTTGTAGAGCTCGAAGCCACGCAGGATGCCGTCGGAGAACTGTTGCAGGTTTGCGAGCAGCCGCTCGTCCCATTCGTCTTCGGCCTTGCGCGCCCCGGTCATCAGGGGCATCAGGAGCTTCAAGTCGCCGCCCGCGCAGAAGTCCTCTTCACCGGCGCCCGTCAGGATCGCCACGCGCAGCGAGGCGCTGTCGCGATACTCGTACCAGGCCTGCGCCAGCCGTACGATCGACTCGGGCGACAGCGCGTTGCGTGCCTCGGGCCGGTTGAGAGTCAGCGTCATCACGCCGTCGCTCCTGTCGACGAGCAGAGCGGTTTCGGGCATCGGGGTCCTCCGGTGGCGGCTGAAAGGCGAGTCGGGGTTTCGGCGGTGTCTTGGGATCTTCTAGAAACGGTCCGGCAGCGTCGCGGCCTCGTTCCCGCCGTCTGCGTACCAGATGGCGCCGTGCACGTAGCTCGCTTCGGGGCTCAACATGAAGCTCACCACGTTGGCGATCTCCTCGGGCTCGGCGTTGCGGCCGAGCGGCATGATGAGAGACTCGTGTCCCTTGTTGAAGACCGGATGGTCCTTCAGCGCCTCGACCATCGCGGTCTGGGTCGAGCCCGGTGCGATGCCGTTCAGGCGCACGCCCGCAGCGCCCCACTCGGCCGCGCGGCGGCGCACCGCGCGGGAGAGCGCGTGCTTCGATCCGCCGTAGGCGATGAATCCGTTTTCCTGCGCCACGAGCTCGCGCGCCAGTGCCTCGTCGCCGTCGAGGCACGCCTGCACGAACGGATGGTCGTCGAAGGGGCCGAAGCGTGCGCTATTCGAGCAGACCGCGACGGCGGCTGCGCCTTCCCGGCCGGACAAGGCGTCTTTCAGACCGTCGAGCGTCGCGATTGCACCGAAATAGTTGACCGAAGCGATGAGTGCCAGGTCGTCCAGGTGCGCTCCGAGACCCGCGCAGGCGACCAGCCGGTCGAGTTTGCCGCCGCACGCGCTCAAGACGCCGGAGACGGCGCTCTTGCGTCCCTCCGACGTGGAGAGATCGGCCTCGACGTCGGCCTCTCGCAGATCGACGCCGATGACGGAGTCGCCGTTCGCCTCGAGCCGGCGCTTGATGGCGGCGCCGATGCCCGACGCCGATCCGGTTACTGCCGCTGTAGCCATGTCACCCTCCCATGCGTCGCTTCAGGCGAGCGCAACGTCACCGTCTTCTGAGAGGCGTACCTCGCGGCCGCAGAGCTCCGCCTCGGTGCCGAGTCGTGCGACCGTCGGGTCGCTGCAGGTCGCAAGTGTGCGCTTGCCGTCTTCGAGGTCACAGATGAACACCGCCCGTGCCGGCGCGTCGTCTTCGTAGAGCACCGTGTAGCCGGCGATCCGAGCGTTTGCTCCGGCGGCCTCCGCAATTTCCAGGATCGGCACGTCGCGCTCGGTCTCGCTGGATACATCGCCGTACTGGAAGGCCCGCGGCGGCGGCTCGCTCGACCACAGGCTTACGCCCTGCTTGGTGAGGAAGCCGCTCACTGCGTTCACCATCCCCAGGCTTCCCGCTGCGCCGCGCAGCACCTGCACCATCCGAGCCTGCGCCTGGAGCACGAAGTTGTTGAGCGGGCCACCGGCGAAGGCCATGCCACCGGTCACCGTGTGCGGACGATCTTCCGGGATGCCGATCTCGCGGCACTGAGCGCGTACGGCCATCGGGAAGCAGCTGTAGAGCTCGAGGTGGTCGATCTCGTCTGGCTTGCGGCCGGCGTGTTCGAGAGCTTTTGCACCCGCGTGGGCAAAGCCGGGCACCCGGTGCAGTCGCTTGCGGACGGTGAGGTTGGTCATGTGATTCGACTCGACCACGGACCAGGGGAAGATCCAGCGATCCTCTGGAATGCCGGCCGCCCGTGCGGCTTCGACCGACGCGAATACGAGCCCCGCCGCCTGGTCGACGTTCCACTGGGAGTTGTGGAGCTTGGTGTAGGGAAAGGCGAGCATGCGGTTGCCGTCTGCCGCATCGCGCACGTGCGCCGGGGCCACGCGCTCGCGTCGCCAGGCGTCCGGGTTGCGTTCCGCCACGTCACTCATCGCCGCCCAGAGCTTCGCCACTGAGTCGCGATGCTCGGCGACGCTCTGGCCTTCGGCGAAGCGCAGGGCGTTTTCCATGATCGCGTAGCAGTTGACCGGCATGGCGATGCCGTGCTGCATCTCGAGCGGGTGGATGATCTCCCCGGCCGGGCGCATCACCGTGTCGGGCTCGCCCGGAGTCTCGCGCAGGAGCGCCTCGCCGCCGGTGATCTTTGCCCGCAGGCTGCGGTACTTGGCTTCGCCGCCGGTGACCAGCACGACGTCGGCGCGGCCCTCGGCGATCTGCGCAGCCGCCCGGCCGAAGAGGGTCGTCTGGAGCACGCCCACCTCGGCGACCAGGGAGCGTGCACTGCTCGCGCCGAAGCGGTCGGCCAGGGCGCGCCCGGGGTCTGCGTAGTCCCAGAAACCGCGGGGCAGCAGAATCTCGCCGGCGCGAGACAGCAGCGAGCGGTCGCCCGCGTCCTCGGCGGCGCGCTCGAGCGCCCGAGCCATCAGCTCGAGGGGTTCTGCGGCCAGCGCAGGATCTTCTTCGCGCTGCTGGACGACGCCGACGCCGACCAGTACGGGGGTGTGGGGATCGAGTGCCAATGCGTGCTCCGCTGTGTGGGGGACTCAGCCTATCAGGGCCGGCCTGATTTTGCGCTCGCGTGTCCGACGGTGGTGATGTCTACGCCACGCGTTTCCGGCAGCAACCACAGCGAGAGCGGCACGAGCACCAGGTTGCCGAGTGCCAGCAGCGCCACGGCCTCCCCGGTCGATCCGAGTGCTTCCGCCACCCCGCCGACGATCGGCGGCCCGATGGCGAGCCCCCAGCGCCCGAGCAGGTTCTGTGCCATCGCACTGGCGCTGGCGCGCACTTCCGTAGGGAAGAGCTCCGCAGTGATCGTGTTCACAATGGGCCAGATTCCCTGGAGCATCTGCAGGGCCACCCACGACCCGGCGATCACAGCCCACTCTTCGGCCCGGTAGCCGATGTTTGCCACCAGTGCGGCGAGCAGCAGGAAGGTGGCGGCAGCTCCGCGCCGGCCGATCAGATCCATCAGGCGGCCACCCAAGGCGTAGCCGCAGAACGCGAACGGCACCGCCGCGAGCACGACGAGTTGCAGGTCCTCGGGCGTCCAGCCGCGCTCGTTGAAGACGTAATAGCTGAAGAAGAACATCGTGCAGGCAGTGGAAAAATTCACCGTGAAACAGAGCAATGCTGCAGCGATGAAGCGACGTCGGAGGTTGCCGGAGAAAACCGCGCGTATCTGGGCGCCGAGCGATTCGGAGCCCGGGCGCCGTGCGAGAAACGCAGGTGTTTCGCGCAGCACGTTCCGGAAGATCGGGAGCAACAGAAGCGGCATTGCACCCATTGCAAAAAAGCCACGCCAGCCGACGCTGCTGTTCAGGAACGCTGGCAGGAATAGCGCCGGGAGCGCGGCGCCGACGCTTGCGAACGCCCCGAGAACGCTGTTGGCCATGGCGCGCAACCGTGTCGGAAACTCTTCGCTCAAGATCACGTAGCCGAGCGCCAACTGGGTCACCATCAATGTCTTCGCGGCCAGCTGGATGGCGGTGAATTGCGCGAGGGTCTGGGAGAAGGTGGTCAGTGCCATCAGCAGCGAGTAGCCACCGACCGCGATCAACATCAAGGGACGCCGGCCGGCACGGTCCGCCAGGCGAATGACGAAGAACGCGGCGATGGTGCCGAGGCCGAGGAAGAAGAACATCCCGCCCAGCTCTCCCGGCCCGGCGCCGAATTCGTCCCCGAGCAGCGGCAAGAGGAGGTTCGAGAGCTTCGTGTCGAAGCCCTCGAATACGGTTGCAGTGCAGAGCAAGGCAAAGAGCAGCTTGTGGTAGCGCGAGAGCTTCGAGGGCGCGGTGGGGGGCACGAGGGCTGATTCTCGCGCGCCCGAAGAGTTGGCTCAAGCACTGGGCAGTGAAGTCTGGCAGGTGCATACTGACCCGACAGGCCCGGAGCGGAGGCTGGCCGATGGCCGAAGCGGCAGAGCGCAGCGACGCCACGCGCAAAGCTCGCCACGGCAGTGAGACGAAGAAGACCAACGCGTACGGCCAACGCTGTTGGCGGGCACGGGAGGCGGATTCCGCCTAGCAGCAGGAGGATCCATGTTCAGCAATCTGGCGCTGATCGTGCGGCGCCCGGACGTGTCCCGGCACGAGTTTCGGGACCACTACGAAGACATCCACGCACCGCTCGCGTTGCCGTTCATGCGAGGTCTGCGGCGCTATTTGCGCAACCACGTACAAGTCGCCCTCGATGACGTCGAGCCCGGCTTCGACGTTCTGACCCAGTTCACCTTCGAGTCCGTGGAGGTAGCCGGGCGCATGCAAGCCGTGCTGAAGTCCGAGGCCGGCCAGGTCCTCCGCGAAGACGAAGCGAGCTTCATGGACCAGCCGAGGAATAGATTCTTTGCGATCAGCCAACCGAACGTCGTGATCGATGGCACTCCGCGTGCCGAAGAGTTCGTGAAGGTCGCGGCGGCGGCCAAGGCGCCCGCGGGCGTCGACGCGGCGCAGTATCGCTCGAACTTCACGCGGGGCACGCTGGCGCCGCTGCTGCAGGCGGGCCCGAAGGTGCTGCGCTGTGAGTCCCATGACGTGCTCGGCGGGCCACAGGGTGAGCCCTATGATGCGGTGGCCTTCGTCTGGTACGCAAGGGCTGGCTTCAGGCCCGGGTTGCTGGGGCAGTGGAAACCCGACGCTGCGGCGTCTCTGTTGCTCCAGGTCGAAGAATGTGTGACGCCCCTCGACTGAGGGCGCGTCAGCGTACGGCGCCGGCGTCGCGCAGACGCGCGATCTCGTCCGCGCTGAAGCCAGCCTCGGTCAGCAGCTCATCCGTGTGCTCGCCGAGCCGCGGCGCATGCCGGCGCAGGCTGGCCGGCGTGCGCTCGTAGCGAGCCGGATGGCGCAGGTAGCGCGTCGTTCCGAAGCGCGCGTCTTCGACGTCTTCGACGGTGCGGTTGTGTTCGACCTGTGGGTCCGAGAGAAAATCCTCCACGTCGTACGCCGGAGCGAAAGGGGCGCCGCTGGCGCGCGCGCCAGCGATGAACTTCGCCGTCGGCCACTTGCGGATTTCGGTCTCGAGGATCGCGACGAGCTCGCGGTAGTTCGCGAATCGATTCGCCGCCTGCGCGAATCGTTCATCCTCCGCGAGCTCGTGAAGACCGAGCGCTTCGCAGAGCCCGCGGTACTGGGCGTCCTGCACCGTCAGGCCGACGACGTAGCCGTCTGCAGTCGCAAATGTGCGGAAGAACTCGCCGACGCCGGGAGCGTCGCTGGCGAGCGGAGGGAAGGAGCGTGACACCATGGCCTCCGGCAAGGAGACGGCGGCGAAGGCGTCGAGCATCGGCACTTCGACCTTCTGGCCCAGTCCTTCCCGCTCGCGGGCCAGCAGCGCGGCCAGGGTGGCAGAGAGCGCCGTCATGCCCGTCGTCTTGTCGGCGATGCCACCCTGCACGAGCTTCGGCGGGCCGTCGCCACCCTGGGTGGGCATCTGTCCGCCAAGCGCCTGCACCACGTGGTCGTAGGCCGGTAGATCGACATAGGGTCCGTCGGGTCCGAAGCCGCTGATCGAGATGTAGACCAGCCGGGGGTTGATCGCGCGCAGCACGTCCCAACCGAGCCCGAGTCGCTCGGCCACGCCGGGGCGGAAGTTCTGCACGAACACGTCCGCGCGTTTCGCCAGCGCGTGCGCGACCTGCCGTGCTTCCTCGCGGTGCAGGTCGAGCACGATGCTGCGCTTGTTGCGGTTGAACTGCGCCAGCATGCCCGAGAAGCCGGGCTCTCGGAAGGGCGCGCCGGAGTGGCGCGACGAGTCGCCGGTGGGCGGCTCGACCTTGATCACGTCGGCGCCCAGGTCGCCGAGCGCCTGGGTGCAATAGGGGCCCGAGATCACGGTGCTCAGGTCGAGAACACGGAGGCCCGAACACGGGCCCGTGGCAGCTGCGGCGTCTTCGCTCATCGCCCGGGTGTACGCTGTTGGCGGGCTCGGGGTCAAGCCGTTCTACGGCCGGGCGACTCGCGAAGAGCTCCGGTACGCTGGCGAGAACCGAGTGAGGAGGCCCTGCGACCTGCGAGAGCGCAATCTCGACCCGTCGCGCCGCGCTACCTCCCTGCGATCGGTGCCACTGGTGGGCCCCGCCGTCCGTGCGCTGCGTGCGCTGCGCTTTGCCGGCCGCCGGCTGACCCACGGCGGCCGCGCCCTGCCGGACTTCCTGATCCTCGGCGCCCAGAAGGCCGGCACTACTTCGCTCTACAACCATCTGCTGCGCCACCCGCGCGTCGCGCCTGCCTTCACGAAGGAGGTGCACTATTTCACGCTGCACCGGGACGAGCCCGAGGCCTGGTACCGCGCACATTTTCCCCGCGTGCGCTCGCTGGAGCGGCGCGGCGCCGTGACCGGTGAGGCCACGCCCTACTATCTCTTCGAGCCGCGCGCGCCGCGCCGCGTGGCGCGTGTGCTGCCGGAGGCGCGCTTCGTCGTGCTGCTTCGCAACCCCGTCGAGCGGGCGTACTCCCACTACCAGCACGAGCGCGCGCGCGGACGCGAGTCGCTCGGTTTCGCCGCTGCGCTCGAGGGCGAGGAGCAGCGCCTGGCGCCGGAGCTCGAGCGCATGGCGAGCGACCCGACCTACACCAGCGCGATGCACCAGCGCCAGTCCTACTTCTCGCGCGGGCTGTACGCCGAGCAGCTCGAACGTTGGCGACGGCACTACCCGGCGGAGCGCTTCCTGATCCTCCAGTCCGAGGTGTTCTTCGCCGACCCCGCCGCCAGCTGCGCGCGAATCTTCGAATTTCTCGAGCTGCCCCCTCACCCACTGAGCGGCCTGCGGGTCTTCAACCGGCGCGCCTACGCCTCGCTCGATCCACAGCTGCGCGCCGAGCTTGCAGGCCGTTACGCGCCGGACAAACGCGTGCTCGAGCAGCTCGTGGGCGCTCGCTACGACTGGCGCTGAGTGCCGAGGGGCAGCAGGTCCGCGGCGAAGCTCAGCAGCCAGAGTCGCGCCCGCGTGCCGGGTGCGAGGCTCTCGCCCCGCTCGTGCAGCCGCGCGCGCACCGCTGCACCGCCGCCGCTCTCGAGCTCGCGCCGCAGCAGCGCCTCCAGGCGCTGGGCGAGGTTCGCGGCAAGGAACGGATCACGGGCTGCAGCCAGGTCGCAGGCCCGATAGAGCCCCTCGATGCGCTCTGCGCGCCGGGCTGTCGACGTTGCCTGCGGGTGGACGCGCCGCTCGAGCAATGGCTCGGGCAGGTGTGCGATGCGCCGGCCCGCGCTCGCGAAGCGCACCCAGAAATCCCAGTCTTCCCCGCCGAAGAGCGCGGGGTCGAAGCCGCCCGCCGCCTCGAAGGCCGCCCTGCGCACCAGCGATGATCCGAGCCGGATGCGATTGGCACGGAAGCAGACCCGCGCCAGGGCTTCGCCCTCGAGCGCGTCCCAGTGGATGCGCGCGCGCGCCGCGTTCTCGCGCCTCGCCGAGCCGGGCAAGGGCGCCCCGTCGGCGTCGATGTGAGTGCAGTCGGTATGCACCGCGTCGGCGCGCGGCTTCAGCGCCGCGTGGTGCAGCTGGAGCTCGAGTTTCCTGGGATGCCAGCGATCGTCCTGGTCGACGAAGGCCAGCCATTCCGCGTTGCTCGCTGCGAGGGCCTGCATGCGCGCGCCGGCCGCGCGCTGGGAAACCTCGAGTGCCAGGGCCGTCACGCGCGGGTCATCGCTCCAGCGTTCGCAGACGTGCGCGAAGGTGCCGTCGCCCGAGGCATCGTCGACGACGATGAGGCTCAGGCTCGCGTATGTCTGCTCGAGAACGCTACGAATCGCCTCGTCGACCCACGGGAGACCGCGATGCGTCGGCAGGATCACATCGACGCGCGGCTGCGCGGTGCGAACTTCGTCGGCCACGAGGACGCCAGGCTAGCCTAAGCTGGGTCGCTGTGATGCAGTGCCGCATCTGCGCAGAGAATGCCTGGGAAGTCGTCGCGGAAACCCGCGATGTACGCTTCGCACCTCAGGGTGCCGACTACCAGATCGTGCGTTGCCGCGGTTGCAGGGTGATGGCGACACAGGCCGGGAGCAATTTCGCCGATCCCTCCGGACATTATCCCGCAGAGTACGGAGCGTTCAGCGCCCCGGCGCCGGCGGCAATCGAGCGCGCCCGCTCGGCACGCCATCACGCGCCGCTGTTGCCGCGGGTGGCGTTGCATCGCTTCGGCTGGCTCGGCGATCTGCCCCCGCAGGCCTCGCGCCGGGTGCTCGAGGTCGGCTGCGCCAGCGGCAAGGTGGCGCTGGCGCTGATGGCCGCGAAGGGCTGGTCGGCGGTGGGCATCGAGCCGGATCCGGGTGCGGCGCAGGCGGCCCGGCTTCAGGGCCTCGAGACCCACACCGGGACCCTCGACGATTACGCCGGCGCCGGTGACTTCGACGTCGTGCTCTTCGTGCACGTGCTCGAGCATCTGAGCGATCCACTGGCGGCGTTGCGCCGAGCACGATCGCTGCTGATCCCCGGTGGGCATGTGGTGGTGGCGCTGCCGAATGCCGAGAGCCTCGAGCGCCGGCTATTCGGCAACGCCTGGGACGGCTGGGATGTGCCGCGTCACCTGCACCACTTCGGCCCGGCGACACTGTGCGGCCTGTTGGAGAGAGCGGGCCTTGTGCCCGGACCCGTGCGGCACGAGTGGTATTCTCTGCTCGCTAGAAGCGTCGGCAATTGCCGGCGCGCACAGCTACCTCATGCGGAGCGGGGCCGCGGGTGGGCGCTTCGTGTGCTCGAACTTCCATGGGGTTTCACACTCGCGGCGTGTCACACCTCGTCGGCGATCCAGGTCGTCGCAAGGGTGGCATGAACGCCGCGCTGGAGGAAGTTTGGCCAATCTCTTGATCCGCGCCGCCCGTGCTTTGCGCCATCGTCTGTGGAACGCCCGGGTCGAGCGTCACAGCGCGGCCATCCACTATCCGCGCATCGATCGCCACGGTGGGATGGATGCCCCCCACTGGGTTCGCGTCGGGGACTTCAGCTACGGATCACCGGGAGTGAACCGCCCGCGCTTCTTGCGCCACCAGGCCGACGAGTCCGTCGAAATCGGGCGCTACTGCTCGCTCGGAGCTCAGGTGACCTTCCTGGCCGGGGGGAATCACCGACTTGATCACGTCTCGACGTATCCCTTCCAGCGCATCTTCTACCGCGGTCCGCCGGAAGGAGTGTCGCGCGGCCCGATTGCGGTGGGCAACGACGTCTGGATCGGACGCGAGGCTCTCGTCCTGTCGGGCTGCACGATCGGCGACGGCGCCGTCATTGGTGCGCGCAGCGTGGTAACGCGCGACGTCGATCCGTACGCGATCGTGGCGGGAAACCCGGCTGTGCCGATTCGTCTCCGCTTTGCATCCGAGGAGGTCGCCGCGCTGCTTCGAATCCGTTGGTGGGAGTGGTCGCCGGAAATGATTCACTCGCGCATGGCCTGGTTCGAGCGACCGGTGGCAGCCTTCGTGGCGGAGTTCGATCCGGGGGCCTGACGCGGGCTGGGAGCGGCCGGGTCAGCTCACCGCGCGCCGGGCCAGTTTGCGCAGCAGGTTCCAGGCCTGGGCGTCCAGGGTGTGCGGCACCAGGAACACCGTGGCGGCCAGCGCGATGCCTGCGCGCGCGACGCAAGAGGCCACTCCGTCGAACTCCCGCCAGACCGTGAGCAGAGCGAGGCTGGCCAGCACGTAGGTGGCGACGGCGGCGATCGCCGTGGCGCCGTCGAACGGAATGCCGGCGTCGTACACCGAGCGGCGCCACAGCAGGCCCGTGTAGACCAGCGTCGAGGCGAACAGGCCCATCGCGGCGCCGCCGAGGCCGAGCCGTGGGATCAGGGCCAGCGCCAGGGCCACGTTCAGCAGCATGCCGATCAACGCGGCGCTGCTGAGGCTGCTCGTTTGGCGCTTCACGATCGGGCCGAGTGTGGTGATCACGACGGACTGGTGCAGGATCGCCGCGCCGATGAGCCACGGCAGCGCCTGGTACCCCTCCGCGTACTCCGGCGGTACGACGAAGCGGAAGATCTCCGGACCGATGGCGCTGAGCCACAGACCCAGGATCGAGAATGTGCCCGCGTAGTAGTTCAGCATGCGGCGGTAGGTGTCGTTGCGCCGTGGAGCGTCGATCAGCAACATCGCGTGGGGTTGCCACGCCTGCCGGAACACCACGAGCGCGAACTGCACGGCGCTCGCGACGCGCGCGGCCACGCCGAGCTGGCCGACACCGCCGAGTCCCACGAAGGCGAGCAGCAACACGCGATCGGCCTGCTCGTTGATCACGACTGCGATGCGGCCCGGAAGCATCGGAAGGCTGAAGCCGAGGCCGGCGCGCAGACGCGCGAGCGAAAGCCGTGGCGTGAGCTGTGCTCGGATGAGAAAGAGTGCGCAGGCCAGCACGCCCGCGTGGGTCAGGAGCTGGGCCTCGAATACGCCGCGCACGCCCCGCTCGCGACCGATGACCAGCGCCACGGTGAGCCCCACGTAGGCCAGTGTCTGCAGCATGCGCAGCGCGTTGTAGGCGACGATGCGCCGCTGCATGCGCAAGGCCATGTATGGAATCGAGACCAGCGCCGAGAACCAGGCGATACCGCAGCCGAGCTTCAAGTAGGCTGCCGAGCCTGGGTCGTCGAAGATCCAGCGCGCCAGGGGTTCGGCGAATGCGGAGAGCCCGGCGGCGGCGAGGGCGCCCACCCCGGCGACGAAGGCCAGCAGCGTCGAGACGAGGCGCGCCGGTCCCTCGCTGTTCTCGCTGCTGTGGTAGTCCCGGGCCACGGCGCTGGGCAGCGCCGCCCGGAACAACATGGTGAGAAAGGCGACGAACGCGGCCACCATGTCGACGCTGCCGTAGGCGTCCACCGACAGCGCCCGGGTGAGGATCGGGAGCAGCAGCAGCCCGCTCGCCTGGGAGAGCGCGGACATCACGCCGTAGGTCGCCAGGTCCCGGGCGACCGCCGATAGGGGCGTCTGCGAAGGTTGCGAGGCGCTCAAGTGAGGGCAGGGTAGCGAGCCGGCCCGGGTCGCCAGAGACACGGGCGCTTCCATCGGGCTAGACTGTGCGCCCCGACGGAGGGTGGCCGTGCTCGAGGGTCTTGCTCAGCTGATCGAATTGCAGGAGATCGACGTCGCTCTCGGCACAGCCGAGAGCGAGCTCGCGAAGCTGCCGGAAGCGCGCGGCGCCTGTGCAGCCAGACGTGAGAGCGCTGCGGAACGGACCGCGGAGGCCAAGACCGCCGTGGCGGGTGCGGAGGGCCGCCAGCGCACGGCCGAGACCGCGCTGCAGGACCAGGAGGCCCTGCTCGCCAAGCTCGAGAATCAGCAGCATCAGGTGAAGAGCAACGACGCCTATACCGCGCTGCTGCGCGAAATGGAAGAGGCCAAGGAGGCGATCTCGGCGGCCGAGACACAGATCCTGGAAGCCATGGAGACGATCGAGTCCGCCAGCAGCGCAACTGCCGCCGTGGAGATTGAGGTGGCGGCGTTGCTCGAGCATCTCGGCGCTGAAGAGCAGGCGTTCGACGTACGGGAGAAGGAGCTCGCGACGCGCGCCGAGACGTTTCGCAGTGAGCGCCAGACGGTTCAAGATCGGGTGCCACCGGAGCTGGCAATCCAGTACGAGCGCATCGCGAAGCGCTGCACGACGGCACTGGCTCGTGTCGTCAAGGAGATCTGCCAGGGCTGCCGCATGAACATCCCGCCCCAGCTGTACATCGAGCTGATGAACACGGAGCAGGTGCACGTTTGCCCGAACTGCCGGCGCATCCTGATCCCCGAGAGCTCCGGGAACTGACGCTAAAACAAGGGCTTGAGACCGGAGCTGCGGCTGAGCGACGATCCCGATCGCATTCCGAAAAATTTGGAAAAGCCCTTTTCGGGCGGGGAGTTGGCGGCAAACTCCGACGGGGCCCTCGGCGCCATCGACAGTCGGCCTCATGCTATTCTCCTTCTCCCGGGCCGGTGCTTGCACTGGCCCGTGCCGACTGTGCGGAAGGGCATGAAGAACAACGATCGATATTGGGATTGTCTCGACCAGGCGATGGAAGCGTCGCACGGTGGGCGCACGGACGAAGCGCTCGCCTGGCTGGATGAGGCGCTGCGTGCGCATCCGGACGGCGCCGAGGCGCACAACGGCCGCGGCGAGATCTTGTGGGACGAGGGCAAGGTCGACGAGGCCGTGCACGAGTTCGAACGCGCGCTGCGCGCCGATCCGAAGTTCATCACGGCCCATCTGAATCGTGCCGAGCTGTTGGTGGAAGACCTGTCGGAGTTCGGGCAGGCGGTGGCGCTGTGCGACGAATTGCTTGCCGGCCGCACCGAGCTGCCGCGCCTGGATCGCGGCACCGAGGGCGAAGTCCACTACTTGAAGGCCAAGGCCGTCTTCTATCTCGATGATCTCGAAGGTGCGCTCTTCCTTGCGCGGCGCGCCCTCAAGACATCGGGTGAAGTGGCCATCTATCGCTCTTTCGAAGGGCAGATCCTCTTCGAGCTGGGGCGTTTCGAAGAAGCCCGGCGCTGTCTCGACACTGCCGTCGTGCTGGACCCCGAAGCCGGTCATGCGATCTACCACCTGGCGCTCGTGCTCGAGCGGTTGGGTGTGCCGGAAGACGCCGCCCACGCCTTCGTGAAGGCGAACGCCCTCGACCCGGACCGCTATCCGTTGCCGGTCGATATCGACGAGGCCAGCTTCCGCGATGCAGCTGCCGAGGCCTTCGCGAACCTGCCGCGCTCGATTCGCGAGTACGTGGAAGATGTGCCGATTCTGATCGAGGACTGGCCGTCGGAGGAGCTGCTGGCTTGCGAGAACGTGTCGCCGCAGATCCTGGGCATCTATATCGGCACGCCGCGTACCGAGGCGGAGATCTCGGCGCAGGCCGAAGACCTGACGCGGGTGACCCTCTTCAAGCGCAATCTGGAGAAGATCTGTCGGGATCGGGAAGATCTGCTCGAGCAGATCCAGGTCACCGTGCGCCACGAGATCGGCCACCATCTCGGTCTCTCTGAAGAAGACCTCGAGCGCCTGGGTCTCGCCTAGAATTTCTTCCCCGCTCGGTCCGCGGTTTCGCGGCGGCTGCAACGCCGGCTCGGATGCAGCGGCGCGGCCGCGCCAGAATCGGCCTCTTCGCGACGGGTCGCCTTGCGTCCGACCCGAGTTCACAGCGACGGCGTTCGGCGGCTGAGAGCTCACCGCGGACGCGAACGGGACCCTCCAGGCGCGGTGGCGGGAACACTGTCCCGACGAGGTGTGACCTGATCGGTACGCTGGCGTGACCCGTTGGGGTTGCAGGCCGGCCCGGTACACTGAGCGAGTGCCGATCGACGAGCTGCGATCCATCGTCGGAGCTGCGAATTGCCTGGTGAGCGATGCGGAGCTTCTCGCCTACGAGTGCGACGGGCAGACGCTCCACGCGAGCAGGCCCAGCGCCGTGGTGCTGCCGGGCTGTCGCGACGAGGTGGTGGCCGTGGTGAAGGCGTGCCGCGCGGGGGGAGTGCCCTTCGTTCCTCGCGGTGCCGGCACGGGGCTGTCGGGTGGAGCCACCGCCTGCGACGGTGCGGTCGTGATCGAGTGCTCGCGCATGCAGCGCATCCTCGAAGTCGACGCCGAGAACCGCTTCGCGGTGGTGGAGCCGGGGCTCGTCAATCTAGCGCTATCGCAGGCGGTGGCTTCGCTCGGGCTCTTCTACGCGCCGGACCCGTCGAGCCAGCTGGTCTGCACCCTCGGCGGCAATATTGCGGAGAACTCCGGCGGGCCGCACACGCTCAAGCACGGTACCACCTCCAATCACGTCCTGGCCCTCGAGCTGGTGCTGCCCGACGGGGAAGTCGTGACCTTGGGCTCGCCCACCGGCGTTGTGCACGGCTTCGATCTCGTCGGCGCGGTGGTCGGCAGTGAGGGCACCCTCGGTGTGGTGACCCGGGCGACGTTGCGTCTCGTCCCCATTCCGGATTGCGTCGAGACGCTTCTCGGAATCTTCCCCGACGTAGTGACGGCGTGTCGCGCGGTGGGGCTCATCATCGAGAGCGGTCTGGTGCCGGCAGCGCTCGAGGTAGTCGACGATCGCACCATCGCCGCCGTCGAGGCATCGGCCTATGCCGCCGGTCTGCCCCGTGACGCCGGTGCGGTGTTGATCATCGAGCTCGACGGACCCGCGCGGGCGGTGGCCGTCCAGATCGAGCGGGTCGAGGCATTGGCGGCACAGGCCGGCGCCAGTCGGGTCGATGTCGCGCGAGACGAAGCGGAGCGCCAGCGTTTCTGGCGCGCGCGCAAGGGCGCGTTCGGCGCGATGGGGCGCCTTGCGCCGGATCTCTACGTGCACGACGCCGTGGTTCCGCGTTCGCGCTTGCCGGAAATCATTGCCAGGGTCTGCGAAATCGGAGACCGACACGGTCTCACGCTGTGCAACGTCTTCCACGCCGGTGACGGCAATCTGCATCCGAACATCTGTTTTGATCGGCGCAACGCCGAGGAACTCGCACGCGTGGTGGCGGCGGGCGAAGAGATCCTGCGGGCCTGCGTCGCAGTCGGTGGTGTGATCACCGGTGAGCACGGCATTGGCTCGGAGAAGAAGGAGTACATGGACCTCGTCTTCGACGAAGCCGACCTCGAGGCCATGAAGCTCTTGCGCGGTGCCTTCGATCCCGACGGAGTCTGCAACCCCGGCAAGCTCTTTCCCACCACGCGCTCCTGCGTCGAGTCGAATCCGAAGGCGCGGGGCTACGACGAAGTGCCGTTCGCATGACCGCGCCGTCCGACGCGCTGTTGCAGGCGCTGGAGCGCGTTGCGGGCGCCGATGCACTCGCACATCACACTCCCGAGTTGGTCGACGACTGCGCGATTTCTCTGACGTTGCGCCCGCCGGATGCTGCGGCGCTGGGGCGTTGCCTCGAGGTGTTGTCGGACGCACGTACGGGCGTCGTCGTGCGAGGGGGTGCGAGTCGACTCGGGCTCGGCAACGTACCACGCGCTGCGGCGCTGTTGCTCGACACGCGCGGATTGGCGGGGGTCGAGAGCTTCGAGCCCGCCGAGGGTGTGTGCCGTGCGGGGGCGGGCACTCCGTTGTCCGTGCTGCGCGAAAAGGTGCGGGCCGGGGGCTGGGAGCTGCCTCTCGATCCGCCCGGCGCCGGTTCCACCCTAGGTGGGGCCATTGCGAGCGGTGCGTTCGGGCCGCGGGCTCAGGGTTACGGCATGCCGCGAGACGCCGTGCTCGGGCTCGACGTGGCGTTGGCCACTGGCGCTCGGACACGCTGCGGCGGCAGGGTCGTGAAGAACGTGACGGGCTACGACCTCTGCAAGCTCTACACGGGAAGTTTCGGCGCGCTCGGCGTGCTCGAAGCGGCGTGGCTGCGCTTGTGCCCGCTCCCGCAAATGACCGTGATGCTCGAAGCTCGTCCCGACGACCTCGATGCCGCATTGCGAGCCGCTCTCGCCGCGTCGCGTCGCGCGACCGCACGCGCGGTGGCGTTGCATGCTCCTGCCGCACGGCCCGGAGCCCCGCTGCGCAGCGTCGTGGAGCTGGCGGGTGACAGCGTAGCCGTCGAAGACGAGCGGGCGGCACTGTGCGTTGCTCTGGAGGCGGAGGAAGTCGACCCCTCGGCACTCGACGAGCTGCGCGCGCAGCAGGCTGCGGGTGAGCTGGTGGTGCGTGTCAGCGCGTTGGCAACCCGGCTCGGTGCCGCGGCGGCTGCCCTGCGCAAAGCGGGTGCAGAACTTCTCATCTACCCGGGTTTGGGGGTGCTCTACGCGAGCTTCGCGGCGACGACGGCGAATGCCTTCTCACTTGCCGTCGATATTGCCGTCGCCGCGGGCGGCGCCGCACGGCTCGAACGTGCGCCAGCAGCGCTCAAGCGAGAGGTCGATGTCTTCGGCGAGCTGGCGGCTGCGCTGCCGCTGCAGCGCGCCCTGAAGGTGCGCTTCGACCCGGTGGGCGTGCTGAACCCCGGTCGTTCGGCGGGTCGATTGTGACGCTGCGACAGGCGGAGATTCTCGAGCGCACTCTCGACTGCGTCCACTGCGGGCTGTGTCTCTCGAGCTGCCCGACCTACCGCGAGACGGGCCGCGAGCCGTCCTCGCCGCGGGGTCGCATCTATCTGTTCCGCGGCGTCGCCGAGGGGCGGATTGGCCTCGATGCCGACGTCGCGAGTGAAGCCCACCTGTGCCTCGGCTGTCGCGCGTGCGAGACAGCCTGTCCTTCGGGAGTCGAGTACGGACGTCTACTCGAGCTGGTGCGGGCCGATGTCGCGGATGCGGGCCGTCGCAGTGGAGCCGTTGCGCGCTTCGAGCGCCTGCTGCTGCGGCGTGTCGTGCCGCACCCGCGCCGCCTGCGCGCGCTGCTCGGGCTCCTCGGCCTGGCGCAGCGGCTCGGTCTCGAACGCCTGGCGCGCCGGGTTTCGCCAGCGGGTCTGCGCCACGCGTTGGATCTCCTGCCCCAGGTTCCGCGGGGGGCGCAGTGCCAGCCCCTGCCGGCGCGTGTTCCGGCGCAGGGCGAGCGCCGCGGCAGCGTCGGCTTCTTCGTCGGCTGCGTGATGCCCCACCTCTTCGGTGATGTGAACGCCGCCACCGTGCGGGTGCTCACCGCGAACGGTTTCGATGTGGAGGTGCCGCCGAACCAGGGGTGCTGTGGTGCGCTCCATGCCCACGCCGGTGACGAGACGTTCGCGCACGAGTTGGCTCGCAAGAACGTCGCTGCCCTTGCCGGGCTCGATGCGGTCATCGTCAACTCGGCGGGCTGTGGTGCGGCGCTGCGCGATGCGGCGCATTGGTTGCCCGGTGTGGCTGAGTCGCTGGCGGCCAGCATCCGCGACGTCAGCGAGTTCCTGGCGGAGGTGGGTCTGCGCGCGCCGAGGGCGAGGTTGGATCTTCGTGTGTGCTACGACGATCCGTGTCACCTGGTGCATGGCCAGGGGGTCGCCGCCGCGCCGCGCGAGCTCCTGCGCGCGATTCCCGGCGTCACCCTCGTCGACCACGCGGAGCCGGGCGCGTGTTGCGGTGCTGCCGGTACCTACAATCTCACACAGCCCGCGATGTCGAACGCGGTGCTGGCGCGCAAGCTCGATGCGCTCGAAGCCGCCGCACCGGATGTGGTGGCGACGGGCAATCCCGGCTGCCTGCTGCAGCTGCGCGCGGGCGCGCGCAGCCGCGGGCTGGACTTCCGGGTGGAGCACCCGATGGCGTTGCTCGATGCGGCCTACGCCTGAGCTGCGGCGGTCGACGCCAGTGAACGGCCACCGCGCCCAGGGGCAGCTCATGAGATGGCCTCTAGGGTCGGCAGCCCTCGGCACTTGCAAGGTGGATCGGGTTTGCCAGAGCGTGGCAGCGGCCAGCTCCGCCAGTGCGAGGAGCAGTGCCGGACAGGCGGCTCGGGTCGTGTCTGTTGGGGTCGCATGGGCGGGTGCAGGCGCCAGCGCGATGCCCCGGGGCGCTTCAGGTTAGGCGCTCCGGCTGCGAGTCGGGCGCCGAGGGCTCGAGCCCCAGGCGACGCATCTTGTAGCGGAGTCCCGGTCGCGTGAGTCCGAGGCTGGCCGCGGCGCGCGAACGGTTGTCATCGCAACGCGTCAACGCGGCGCGGATCGCGTCGCTCTCGACCCGGTCCACGAGATCCTTCAGGGTGCCGCTCCAGTCGGCCGGCGCGATCAAATGGTCGGGCCTGGCTGGGTCCAGGTGTGCGCTCGTCACGTTGCTCCCGGGCCCCGCCAGGGCAATGGCGCGCTCGACGGCGTTGCGCAGTTCTCGCACGTTGCCGGGGAACTCGCGTCTTGCCACCAGATCGAGGAAGTCCTCGGAGAGCGTGATGCGTCGGGCGTGGGCCGCGCCGAACTCCTCGGCGAAATGTTGGGCCAGAAACGGGATGTCGACACGGCGGCGGCGCAGCGGTGGCACGTGGAGCGTGACGGTGTTGAGGCGGTAGAAGAGATCCTGACGGAAGGTCCCCTCCTCGATGCCGCGCTCGAGGTCCTGGTGTGTCGCCGAGACGACGCGCACGTCGACGCAGATGTCGCGGGTCTCGCCGAGCCTGCGGATCTCCTTGCTCTCGAGAACGCGCAGGAGCTTCATCTGAAGCGCCTGCGAGGTGTCCCCGATCTCGTCCAGGAATAGCGTGCCGCCGCTTGCATGTTCGAAGAGGCCTCGCTTGTCGCGCTCGGCGCCCGTGAAGGCGCCGCGCGCGTGTCCGAAGAGCTCGCTCTCGAGCAGGGAGTCGGGCAGCGCGCCGCAGTTCACGGCGACGAAGGGCCCACCGGCGCGATCGCTCTGTTCGTGGACCGCGCGCGCCACCAACTCCTTGCCGGTGCCGGTTTCGCCGAGGATCAACGCCGAAATGTGGGTGGGTGCGATCTGGCGGATCTGTTCCATGACGCCGCGGATGGCGCTCGAGACGCCGAGCAGTGTCGTGGCCGGGCGCTGGCCTTCGCGGGCTCCGGTTCCGGGCGCGTCGGAGGGCATGGCCTGCGAGACCGCCCAGCGCAGCAGGTGGCCCGCGGCCGGAGCCGTCAGTACCTGTGCCGGCAGGAGCTTGGCCAGTGCACTGGACACGATGGCCTCAGGTGGGCCGTCGAGCACCAGCACCAGCGCTCGGCCTGCTGGCAATGCGGCCAGGCCCGCCAGCTCGGCGAGCGTGGACTCGTCGCTCGTGGCGTCCAGCACCGCGACGGCGGCTGCGGCGTCGAGGTGCGGCACAGGGTCGGCCAGCGCCGCAGGGAGGACTGCGTTCACCGTCAGGTCCGGTGCGAGCTCTTCACGGATCCGCTGCCGGTTTCTGCTGGCAGCGGCCACGGCCAGCACGACGGGAACGGACTTCGCTGTTTGCACGCTGTGTCCATCGGCCGACGCGGTGGTGCAACTTAGCGATCTGGCATGGCGGCCTGCGGCCCGCGTTCACAGCGCAATCATTCAGCGGTACAAGAATGCGTCGGGGGTCTCGCGGGGCGTGTGCAGGCGCGGGAAGGCGCCCAACGAAAGCGAACTCAAGGAGCCCTGGAAGACCAGCTCGAAGGGCAGGATCGACTCGCGGTGGCGCACGATGCCGTATCGCTCGCGCACGCCCTTGTACGTGTAGTTGGAGATCGAGCCGGGCCGTGTGTCGGAGTCTTCGGCCATGCCGAGCCGGGCGCGCTCGAAGAAGACGTCGCGTCGCGCGTCGACGCCCACCTCCTCCAGCGGATCCAGCAACATGTTGTGGAAGGTGTGCTCTTCGAGCAGCGAGACCACCCGGGCCAGATGCTCCTGCTCCAGCACCTCCATCACGCGTCGAGCCTCCTGCTCGTCGTCACCGTGTGGTGCGAGATAGCTGACCCGGACGAAGCGCGAGCCCACCAACGTGACGCCTTCTGGATGCAGCTCCGCGTTGGTGGAGTCGCCGTCGAGTAGCTCGGGACTCAGGCCGAGGCCGAGAGGGCCGGCCACATCGGGGTTCTCCAGCAAGAAGCCGCGCGAAAGTCGGATGTGCTGAGCCGTAGCTTCGTCGACCTCGGCCCGTGCCACCGCGCCGGCGGCCCGCGACGCGTCGGAGTCCGGGTAGATGCGACCGATCTCTTTGTACATTCCGAGCCGCAGGGCGATGTTCGACTCGCGCAGCGCAGCCTGCAAGTATTGTTCTGCGGCGAGTTCGCGAAACTCTGCGATCTCGGCGAGGTCGGCATCCGGCCGATCCTCTCTGAGCTGCAGCACGGCGGCCCAGTTTTGGCGCCCGTGCTCATAATCCTCGAGCCAATCCCGTGCTACATCGGCGCGGGTGCCCTCTGGCTCGTGCGCCAAATGGTTGCGGGCCGCGGTGGCGACGATGCGCGCCGAGGGCAGGGCTTCTGCCCACGGCAGATTGATGAGTCGCATCGGCGTGCCGCCGACGTGCTCCACCAGCGCCGGCGCGTCGACGAGCCACTCGAGGGGCCCAGGCATCCCGCGGTCCGGCAGGCCCTGAAAGAACGGGCCCAGCCAGACCCACTTGAAGCGTTGCCAGCGATCGTGGCTGCGGGCTTCCTCGAAGGCACGCCAGGTGTTGAGGTACGGGTTCGTGGTGATGGCGAGCGCATGGCGGCGCATGTTCGAGTCTGCGTTTTCGTCGTCGGCGAGCTCCTCGAGCGCCGCCCACATGCCGGCTTCGTCGCCGTCCTCACCCAGCGCGATGGCCATGATGAAGCGTGCCTCGTCGGCCAGCGGGCCGTGCGGATCGACCTGCAACAGGCGCGCGGCGCCTTCCCGGATGGCACCGTCGGGAAGCAGCAGCGCCACTGCCATGTCACGCGCTTCGAGGGGCGCATGGCGTGTCGGATCGTCCGCTGGGTTCTCCAGGCTGCGGCGTTGTTGCTCGCGAACCGCGACCAGGCGTCGTGCGGCCTCGTCGCGCAGCTCCGACGCACGGCGGTCCTCTGGCACGGTGCGTAGCGCGCGATCGGCGTAGACCAACGCCAGCCGCACGCGCCCCATCTCGAGCGCGCGCTCGGCCACCTGCAGCGCACGGTTGCGCCAGGTGAGCTGCAGCTTGTGGTTGGCGCGCTCGACACGCGGCTCGAGTTCCTCGGCCTCGGGCGCGTCCGGGTGACGCTCCAGAAACTCGTGCCACAGGGCCAGCGCCTGGCGTTTGCGCAGTGGCAGGGGCTCGAGGGTGTAGATCTCGCTGACGTAATTCACGATCGCGCGTCCGAGGCGGTAAGGGGCCATTTGCGCGCTGGTGATTGATTTGCCGAGCGGCTCCGCCAGGGTATTGAAGGCGCGTGCGACCTCGATCAGCATCGCGTCGTGCATGCGGTCGTCGGCGAGAACGAGTGTGTCGTTGGCGGTGAAGCGCTCCAGCCGCGCGCGGAGCAACGGGTCCACATCGTCACGAGCGAGCAGCGCGAGGCTCGCGCGCTGGTACTCGCGGTCGTCGTCGAGGGTCGAATTCGTCAGGTCCGTGGAGATGTCGAACATGCCGGTGGGCCGTTCATCCGCGGAATAGAGCACCGTGTCGATCGCTCGCATGTTCCGGAGCGCGCGCTCGGTGTCGGCGTGCGTTCCCACCAGCGCGGCGCGGGCCAGTGCTGAGGCCGTGCGGTCCGCGGCGTCCGGCGTCGGTACCGACACGTGGTCGGCCGGATGGAACGCGGTGTCCGGCGGGACGCCGGCGGGCGACAGGCAGCCGCAGAGCAGTGCGGCCAGGGCGGCTGCGAGCACACGGCTATTGCGTGAAGCGGTCACGATCGACTCTCAATGCGAAGGCCAGAAATGCTTCGAGACGACGCGATGCCTCGAGCTTCTCGGCCTTTCCGTCCTGGTTGGCCACGACTTCGTAGAGCCGCGACGTGGCATCGGTGAGCTCGCGGAAGCGGATCGGGTCGAAGTCGAGGCTCTCCGGTGGGTGTGCTCCAACGTACTCGATGGCCAGGTCTTCGTAGAACTGCGCCAGCTCGAGCAGATGCTGGTTGGTGTTCTTGCTCTTGCGATGCCGGGTGACCAGCCGCTCCAGCTCGCCGGCTGTGCGCACGTCCCCCTCGGGCAGGAGCTGCCGCACGGAGAGGAAGTAGTGAGCGCGCGCCACGTCGGTGCGCTCGATCTCTTCTCGCGCCACGAACGCGTAGTGGGTGTTCGCTTCGAGCCGCTCGAGCGCCTCGAGCCGGTGGGTGCGTGTTTCGAAATGCTCCAACATGCTCTCGCTGTCCAGCGACACGACGGTAGACGATGCCAGATCGCCGAGTCCGACCGCCAGCTCGGTTATGACGGCCAACTCGTTGCAGACGTCTGCGCTGTGGCGCGCCTCGGCAGCGAGCTCCGCGTCGAGATCGGCCGCCGTTTCGTATGCCTGTGCGGCCAGGTCGAAGGCGCGCACGCGCTCCAGGGCGCGCCCCTTCGCAAAGATCACCACGCCGTCCATGGCCGCCGCCCGCAGCGCCTGGGCGTGTATTTTCTCCATGCTCTCGAGACGCAGCAGCGAGCTGCGATAGACATTGCGCCCGGTGAAATCCTGGGCCGCCTCGAAGCGATAGGTGTCGTCCGGCACGTGTCGGCGAAGCACGGCAATCACCTCGAGCACGCTCTCGGCGGGGCGGTAGCGGGGGTCGGGCTCGGGGGTGCCGGCGCATCCGGTGAGCGCCGCTGCAGTGGCGCTCACCGCCAGCAGGCCGAGGACTGCCCGGCACGACGGCGGGGCCTGGTGCCCGTCACCGCTGCACCGGCCCGGAGAACTTTCGGGGGCCGGCATTGAAAACAGGATACCGGAGTTGTCGCGGCTAGCGCCGAGCCCTTGCGCCAGCCCGGGGCCGAGTGGATTTCCCCTTTGTTTGCGTCGATTTGCGACCTGGCCTCCGTTGCGCCGCGGGTTTCGGCGGGGCGATGGCGTTCAACATCTTCTCGGTCGCGATCACCGCAGCCCCGAGCTGGTCGGAGTCGACGCCGAGGGTCGAGAAGGTGCCTTCCTCGGGATCTTCCGAGCGCCAGGCGATCACCGTCTCCACCAACGCACCCGTGCGGCCGCCCGGCGGGATGCGGACGCGGTAGTCGGAGAGCCGCGGCACGTCCAGGGCGAACTTCTTCGCGGCCTTCTTGAGCGCGTTCATGAAGGCGTCGTAGCCGCCATCGCCGCTGGCTGCGGCGCGGGAGCGTCGCCCGTGAACGCTGAGCACCACTTCGGCGGCGGGCTTGCGCCCGGTGCCGACGCTCACGGCGTATTCGAGTACGCGCACCGGCTTGTGCTCGGGCGACTTGAGCACGTCCGCGATGATGTAGGGAAGGTCCTGCGGCGTGACCGTGTGCTTCTTGTCCCCGAGCTCGATCACGCGCTGCAACACCAGCGCACGCTCGTCAGCGGCGAGGTCGATGCCAAGTGTCTTCAGGTTCGCATCGATGGACGCCTTGCCGGAGAGTTTTCCCAGCGCATAGCGACGTTTCTGTCCGAAGCGTTTCGGAGCCAGACGCGTAGTGTAGAGATCGCCCTTCAGATCGCCGTCGGAGTGGATGCCGGCGGCGTGGGTGAAGACGTCGCGCCCCACGATGGGCGTGTTGGCCGCCACGTCCTTGCCCGATAAGGCTTCCACCATGCGCGAGATGTCGGCGAGCCGGGTCTCGTCGACGCCCGTGCGGTAGGACGTGTGATCGTGCACGACAGCCACGGTCTCTGCGAGCCGGGTGTTTCCGGTGCGCTCGCCCATGCCGTTCACGCTGGTGTGGATGCCGCTGGCGCCGGCGCGTACGGCGGCCAGCACGTTCGCCGTCGAGAGCCCGTAGTCGTTGTGTCCGTGGAACTCGAAGGTCGCGTGGGGCCAGGTGCCGACCATCAGGCCCACGTAGCGATCCACGTCCGTGGGTGAGAAGACGCCCAATGTGTCGGGCAGGTAGATGCGCTGGCAACCGAGATCGATCAGCAGGTGGGTCAATTCGGCGAGATAGGGGAAGGAATCCCGCACGCCGCTCGACCAATCCTCGAGGTAGGCGTTGACCGTGATGCGCTGCTTCTGCGCGGCGCGGACCGTCTGGGCGATGCCGTCGCGGTGGCGCGCCGGCTCCATGCCGAGCTGTTTGCGACAGTGGGTCTCGGAGCCCTTGGTGAGGAGGTTCAGCACCCGTCCGCCGGTCTCGCTGATCCAGTCCGGCGACTTGCGGCCGTCCGCGTAGCCGAGGATCTCAACGCGGGAGAGCAGCCGCCGTTTGCGAGCCCAATCCGCCACCAGGCGCACCGCCTCGCGCTCGCCCTCCGACACCCGCGTCGAGGCGATTTCGATGCGATCCACACCCACGTCGAGCAGCAGCAGCTTCGCCAGCTGGAGCTTCTCGGCGGGCGTATAGGCCACGTCCGGCGTCTGTTCGCCGTCGCGCAGCGTCGTATCCATCAGCTGGATGCGCGTGGGGTCGGTCTTGCGTTTGGCCATGGAGGCCCGAACTTACCGCGTCATGGCAGCCGAGGCCGAGGACGTGCAGAGCTTTGAGGTGAGCGCAGGCGAGGCCGGTCGGCGGCTCGACCTCTTCCTGGCCGAGCGGCTAGGGCTCTCCCGCGCCCAGGCACGGCGCCTGCTGGCCCGGGGTGCCGTCCAGGTGGCGGGGCGTCGGGCGCGCGAGAGCGAGAAGGGCGCGATGCTGGTGGAGGGAGTGAGCGTCGCCGTCGAGCCCTTCCGCCGGGCTGAGCAGCTGGTCGCGCGGGCGGAGCCCGACGCGCCGCTCGCGATTCTGGCCGAGGGGCCCGGCTGGCTGGCCGCCGACAAGCCGGCCGGTACGCCCGTGCACCCGCTGCGCGAGGACGAGACGGGCACGCTGCTGGGTGCCGCGTTGGCGCGGCACCCGGAGATGCAGGGTGTGGGTGAGGGCGGTCTGCGCAGCGGCGTCGTGCACCGGCTCGATGTCGACACCTCCGGCGTGTTGCTGCTGGCCACCAGCGAAGATGCCTGGCAGGAGCTGCGGCGGGGCTTTCGCGAGCATCGCGTGGAGAAGGTCTACCGCGCGGTGGTGGCCGGGCAGCTGCGCGAGGGGGGCTCGCTCGCCGTGGGTCTCGTGGTGGCACGACACCGACCGGCGCGGGTGCGGGTGGTGCCGGAGCACGAACGCCTGCGGGCTCGCGGAGCGCGCGATGTCGAGATGAGCTGGCAGCCGCTCGAAGTGCGAGACGACTCCACTCTCGTCGAGGTGCGCCCGGTGACGGGTTTCTTGCACCAGATTCGCGTGGTGATGGCGCACCTGGGGCACCCGCTGCTGGGCGATCGCACCTATGCTCGCGGCGCCGTGGCCGAGGCCGCCCCGCGTCATCTGCTGCACGCGACGCGCGTTGCCTATGCGGACGTGGTGGCCGAGAGCCCGCTGCCGCCGGAGTTCGTCTGAGGCGGCGGCCGGCGACGCTCAGCGCTTGCGCAGCAGCGTCAGCCCGTCGGAAATCGCCAGCATCACGCAGCTGACCCGCGTGTCATCGCACACGCGGTCGTTGAACTTGCGGAGCGCCAGCGTGTTTTCGTCGTTGGCCTCCGGGTTCACCACGTTGCCGCTCCACAATACATTGTCGACCATGATCAAGCCGCCGCTGCGCATGCGCGGCAGAAGCGCCTCGTAGTAGGTGAGATAGGCCGGCTTGTCGGCATCGATGAATGCGATGTCGAACTGCTCCTTCTCGGGGAGCGCGCGCAAAGTCTCGCTGGCCGCACCGATGCGCAGGTCGATCTTCCCGGCCACACCGGCGCGCTCCCAGTAGGGCTTGCCGATCGACGTCCATTCCTCACTGGTGTCGCAGCAGAGAAGCGTCCCGTCCTCGGGCAGCCCCCGCGCGATGCACAGGGCCGAGTAGCCGGTGAAGGTGCCGACCTCGACAGCGTGCTTGGCACCGATCGCCTGCACCAACAGCTGCATGAAGGCGCCCTGCTCGGGAGCCACCTGCATCACCGACAGGTCGCCGGTCTCGCGGCGCGTGGCCTCTGCCAGCTCGTCGAGCAGCCGGTCCGGCGGCGTGCCGTGCCCCACGACGTACTCGTGCAGCTCGGCGCTCAAGAAGAACGATTTCGGTCCCGCCAAGTTCAGCTCTCCTGCTGTGCCTGGAGCTGCGTGGCACGGGCCCTGGCGTCTTCGGCCTCCGGGATCAGACCCTTCTGCATCAGCACGATCGAGAGGTTCGTGTACGAGAGCGGATCGTCGGGCGCCAGTGAGACGAGCTCGTGCGCCGCCTCGATGGCAGCGTCGAGGTCGCCCTGCTGTCGGTAGGCCAGCGAGAGTCCATTCCACGCGAGCTGAAACTCGGGATCGGCCTCGAGCGAGCGGCGATAGCCCTCGATCGCCTCGTCGACGCGCCCCTCGGCGAAGTGCCGAAAGGCCTCGCGGTAGATGCTGCGTGCGTCGCTCACGGTGCGAGGTGGAGCAGCGGGTGCACTGTGCTCGTCAGTGCTTTGCTTCGGCCAGACTGGCTTCGGCGCTGCGCAGGAAGACGTGGATCTCGCGTCCCGTCTTGAGGTCGCCGGTCTTCTCCGCCAACGCGATGGCGTGCGCGAAGATGCGTGCCGCCTCGCAGCCGTTGCCGTTCTCGAGGTGCGCGCGCCCCAGATCGCGGAATGCGGCGGTGCAGTTCGGGTCGATGCGCGTGGCGTGTTCGAAAGCGGCTACCGCCTCACAGGGATGCGAGAGCTCGAGCAGCGCGCGCCCGAGGTCGAACCAGAGCACCGCGTCGTTCGGGTCCTTCTCAAGAAGGTCGCGCACGCGAGCGGCGCGTGTTTCGAGAGTTTCCGGCGCAACTTTGGCCACGCTGAGAGAGTAACCTCCGCAGCGCTTCGGCGCCGGCTTTCCGACGGAGGCCGTGAACGCCGTGCGGCGCTACGTTCTGGAGAACCCGCGCAGACGGGTGCCGCCGATGCCCGCGGCTTGCCGGCACCCCGATCGCCTGCCTCCGCGGGCACTCCGCTGCAGGAGATTCAGACTCGCTGCGGCCAGTGCGTCTGGCCTCCGTGAAGGCACGGCTCTGGCGCGCGGCGTGTCGTCCGCATCGCCCGGAGCCACCCTGCCAGGGATCGCGGCGGGGACGGTCTTCCCTCCTTGGCCCTCTTCTCCGACCCGTGACGGTCCATCGATGGGCGGCAAGAAGGAGCGAGAAGGCGGGCTGCTCTCTCTGCCCCGACCCCTCTCTGTTGCTAGGCGCCGACGCTGCGGCGGATGGACTGGATGAGGCTGCTGAGATCGAAGCCCTGGGTCTGGGGGATCTGGAAGTACTGATCCCCGCCGTCCTTCACCAGGAACCTCACCTTCGTGCCTGTGAGGATCTCCTCCGGCGCCGCCCCATCGCTCGGCGCGGCGTCGAGCTTGGCGAACACGAGGCGTCCGTCGATCGAGAGCAGTGCCACGTGTAGCGGTTCGCCGCCCCCGGCGGTGACGAAGATGGTGGTGGCGCCCTCGACCACGGCGTTGGCCCCGTGCAGCGCATCGGACCCAGTGCGCTCGGGGCGACGCTTGGGCGATTCGAAGTGCAGGCGTGGAGTCGGTACGGGCTCGCGCGCGCGTCGGCTCGAGGTTGCCTCGAGGATGGTGACGTAGTTGTTGTTGCCCGGGCCTCCGATCGAGTTGCTGATGCCGAGAGTCGCGTGCGGCACCTGGGCCGCGCGGTTCGGAAAGCGGTCGGTGATCTGGAGGTAGTTCTCGCAGATCTGGAAAAGGCCGGTTCCGCCCACCGGGTGCCCGCGGGCCTTGAGTCCACCGGAGAGGTTCGTGGGCAGGCGCCCGCGCGGGCCGGTGATCGGATTCTCGTACGGATTCACCACCTTGCTGCCTGGCCTGCCCACCAGAACTTCGATTGCTTCGTCTGGATCGACGAGTCCGAGATCGGTGAGTCCGATGGGCAGCAGGCTGTTGAAAGCATCGTGCACTTCGACCACGACGTCTTCGAGTGCGCGTGGGTCGGCGATGCCCGCGCGCCAGTAGGCGATACGCGCCGCCTGTGTCGTTGCCTCGAGGCCCGTCAGCCGGTCGCGGTCGAGAATCGACGATGTCTCGGTGGCGGAGCCGAGTCCGGCGATGCGCACCCCCTGGGGCCGTGCTGTGAGGATCACGGCGGCTGCGCCGTCGCAGATCGGCGAGCAGTCCTTGCGCATCAGCGGCGTTGCGACCGGCAGGTTGCGGGTCTCGTCGAAGTAGTTCTCGATCGGCTCGGGTTTGTCGAAGAATGCTGCCAGCGGGTTGCGCGAGCCGAAGGCGTGCGCGCGGTTCATCAGCCGCGAGAGCACTTCGGAGATCTGGTCGCCGGCGATGCGACGCTCGCGCAGCCAGGCCTGCGTCACCAAAGCGATCAGTGCGGGCATGGTGAAGCCGAACCGGCGCTCCTCGGGGTCGATGGTCTTCGACATGATGGTGGTGGCCACTTCGGTGGTCACCATTTTCATGCGCTCGCCGGCGAGCACCAGCACCGTCTCGAACTCTCCAGATGCGATCTTGTAGTACGCCTCGTGGAGGGCTGCCGCACCGGTAGAAGAGGCCGTCTCGCTGCGGATCGCCGGAATACCGGTGAGGCCGAGGCGGTCCGCCACTTTGGTGGCGATGTTGGCGCGGTTCTCGAACTCCTCGCTGTCCATGATGCCGAGCTGCAGCGCGTCGAAGCGGCGCACGGCAGAGTCCTGGAGCGCCCGCCGGTAGGCCTCGGCAAATAGATCGAAAACGCTGCCGAAGATTCGGCCGGTGAGGTCGACCTTCGTGAGGCCGACAGCGGCGATATAGACGTCCTTCGGCATCGGAATCGGTTCTTCGATGTTAGCCTAGGAGCCGGGAGGGTTCGCGATGCACTTCGAGAAGGAGTTCGTGGTCGATCGGGCTTCCGATGCGGTGCGTCGGCGCAGCTCCGACGATGCGATGCAGGATCGGCTGGCTCGCGCCCTGCGCCCGTGGCTCGAAGACGCCTGATGGCGCAGGTCGAGGCGAGTGACGGCATCGCGCTCTACGCGGAGACCCACGGCGGCGGAACGCCGGTCCTCTTCTGCTGTGCGTTGAACACGACCTGTGAGAACTGGCGGCCTCAGGTGGAGCCGTTCGTCGCGGCGGGGCGTCGCGTGGTGCTCTGGGACTACCGCGGGCACGGGCGCTCGGGTGTTCCGGACGACGCGGCGGCGTACTCGATGTCGCAGGTGGTCGATGATCTCGGCCGGGTACTCGACTGGGCGGCGCCGGATGAGCCGGCCGTGCTCGTCGGGCTCTCGTTCGGCGGGCTCGCATCGCTGCACTTCGCGCTGGCGCAGCCCCCGCGGGTGCGCGCGCTGGTGCTGGCGGGCTCCGGCCCGGGCTTCAAGAACCCCGAGGCTCGAGAGCGCTGGCAGACATCGTGTGATCGCACTGCCTCGTTTCTCGAAGCGAAGGGTGTCGAGGTGTTCGCACAGCGCGCCGCCGACATGACCGTGGGCCTGCACCCCGAGCGCCCCGCTGCCCGGGCGGCGACGCGAGCCATCTCCGCGCAGGCTGTGCGTGGGCTCGCTCTCTTCGGACGGCAGGTCGCCGGTCCCGCGCTTCCGGTGATCGACGAGCTGGCTGGGATCCGCGTGCCCGCCCTGGTGATCCGCGGGGAGCGCGACGAGGCCTATGCCCGGGCTTGCGCGGTGATGGTGGCCAAGCTGCCGGACGCCCGTTCGGCCACGCTGTCCGGCGCCGGGCACATCCTGAATCTCGACGAACCGGCGGCCTTCGACGCGGCGCTGCTTGGCTTCCTGGACGGGCTGACGGCCGGGTCCGCGTGACTCGCCGCGGAGATGCAGCCCCCACGGGGGGGCGAAACTCTCCTCCCTCTGGTGGGTTATCAGAAGCGGCGGAGGCAGCGGTGCACTCACTCGACGAAGATGTCGCCCTGATGCTGGCGTTTCGCTCGGGGGACGTCGCCGCCTTCGACCAGCTCTTTCGGCGCTGGTCCGGGCCGCTCCTGCGTTACATAGATCGCATGGTGCGAGACCTCGCCACGGCCGAGGAGCTCGTCCAGGAGGTCTTCATCCGTGTCCATCGTGCGCGCGAACGCTATTCGCCGGATGCCCGCTTTTCGACCTGGCTCTATCGGATCGCGACGAATCTCGCGCTCAACGAGCTGCGCCGGCCGCGGCACCGCAGCGTGCACCGCAGCACCGACGAGGATGGCGCTGCGCCGCTGCCGGATCGCGCGGCGAGTACCGAGGACCTGGTGGATGCTCGGCGACTGGGCGCCGCTGCGGAGCGCGCGTTGCTCGAGCTGCCAGAGAAGCAGAGGGCCGCGCTGTGTCTCACAGCCGTGGAAGGCCTCTCCTATGCGGAGGTGGCCGAGGCCCTCGAGGTGACCGAGAAGGCGGTGAAATCGTTGGTGCATCGTGCCCGCAGCAGCCTGGCGGCGCGGCTGCGTGAGGAGGAATAGACGTGCCGGAAACCCCGACTGGATGTCTGGTTGTTGCTGGGGATCTCTCCGCACTGATCGACGAGGAGCTCGACGCCGCGCGAGAAGTCGAGGTGCGAGCGCACGTCGATGCCTGCGAGGACTGCGCGCAGCGCCTGCGGGAGCTCTGCAACGTCGATCTGGTGCTGGCGGGGCTCTCCGCACCGGCGGTCGCGGACGATCTCGACGTGCGTCTGAGGGCACGCCTGGCGGAGGTGGGGCCGGCGGCGACGCCACGGCATCGCGCGCGCACCGCGCCACCGCGGATGCGGCGACGCGGCACGGCGCTCGGCATTGCGGGCGGTATCGCGGTGGCTGCCGCGGTGATGCTGGCGGTGCTCCAAGGACTGCCGCGCGATGCCTCCGAGCCGGGCGTTCCGATCGCGCGAGAAGACACGCCCGCGCCGGCGGCTCGATCCGAGGCGCCGGAGTCGGCACAGGCCGTCATCGCCGAGGCGCCCGGGCCCGAGCCGGACGGCGTCGCCGAGTCGCCCGATCCCGTGCCCGAGGTGATCGCAAGGCAGCTGGCCCCGGAGCCCGCGCTGATCGAGGTGGAGCCTGCGCTCGAGCCGGCGACGCAGCTGGCCGGGCTCGACGCACTGCCCGACGAGGACGTGGCACTGGTGCTCGAGCTCGAGGCCGTGGAAGATCTGGATCTCGTCGAGCACCTCGATCTTCTCGAGGTGCTGGTCGATCTCGGCGTGGCGGACGGCGCGTGATGCGCGGTCGCCAGCTCGCGTGTCTGGGGTTGCTCGCCGCGCTCTGTGCGGGGCCCGGCCTCGCGCTGGCGGACGACGCCGGCGATCGCCCTCAGCGGCGCGAACGCCAGCAGCAGCTTCGCGAGCGCCGGCGCGATGCAGGCCCCGAAGAGCGCCGCGGGATCGAACGCGATGTGCGCAGGCGGCTCGAGCGGGCGGCGCCTGCCGAACGTCGCGCGATGCGCGAGCGGCTGCAGCGCGCGCGCCAGAAGGCAGCCCGGGACCGGCTGCGGGAGCGTGGGCGGCGGACCGACGAGCTGCGCCAGGAGCGGCGCGATGTCGAGCGACAGATCGATTCACTGCCGCCCGACCAGAAGCGTCGGCTTCGGCGTCGCTGGTCGGGCCTCTCCGAACCGGAGCGCCGCGCCATGCGCCGGCACCTGGCCAGCCTGCCGCAGGACGAGCGCGGCGAGCTGATCGAGCGCATCTCGCGCTTCCGGCACCTGCCAGACGACGAGAGGGCCGAGCTGCGCGACAACTTCGCTCGGCTGCGCTCCTACGACGACGCCGAGCGCGCACGCATTCGCGCGAACGCCGCGCGCTTTCGCGATCTGCCGCCGGAACGCCAGCGCAAGATCCGCGCCGCCTGGGAGCGTTTGCGCGAGCTGTCTCCGGAAGAGCGCGAGGCCGTGGTCGAAGATCTTCTGCGCC
This sequence comes from Deltaproteobacteria bacterium, assembly GCA_019310965.1. Classification (GTDB taxonomy): domain Bacteria; phylum Myxococcota_A; class UBA9160; order UBA9160; family SMWR01. Next base: position 48,177 of record JAFDDG010000004.1, on the reverse strand, counting down.
GAGAGCCTGATTGACCGGCGTTGGGTAGGCTGTCGTCTCCGCGCCGCAGGGAGGCCATCGCGTGGGCAAGCTCTTCTCCGAGATCGACGAACGCAATGCCGAGTTCATCCGCGCGCAGCACGTCTTCTTCGTCGCCACGGCGCCGAGCGGCGGTGACGGGCACGTGAATCTGTCGCCCAAGGGGCTCGACAGCTTCGAGATTCTCGACGGCACGACGGTGGCCTACCTCGATCTCGTGGGCAGCGGCATCGAGACGGCTGCGCATCTGCGCGACGACGGACGCATCGTGATCATGTTCTGCACCTTCGAGGGGCCGCCGCGCATTCTGCGCCTTCACGGCCGGGCTGAGGCGGTCGAGCCCGGCGACCCCGATTGGGAGGAGCTTCTCGCGAGGTTCCCGGTTCACGGCGCGCCCCGCTGCGTCGTGCGCGCGCATCTCGATCGCATCTCGGATTCCTGCGGTTTTGGCGTGCCGCTGTACCGCTACGAAGGCGAGCGCGATCAGCTGCCCAAGTGGGCGGAGCGCAAGGGGCAAGACGGCATCGAGCGCTACAAGGCCGAGAACAACGCCAGCAGCATCGACGGCTTGCCGGGGTTGAGTGGCGCATGAGCGGCGACAGCCAGAGCTTCTCGGTCGAGACGAGTGCGCCGAAGCAGAGCCACGACATCACGGAGCTCGTGCGCGAGGTGGTCCGAGCGGCGGGCAAGACGTCCGGCCTGTGTCACGTGATGGTGTTGCACTCGACCGCAGCCATCGTCGTCAACGAGACCGACGACCCCAGCATCGGCACAGACATCCAGAAGGCACTCGACCGCGCCGTGCCGGACCACGCGGGTTGGCTGCACGATCGCATCGACGACAACGCCCACTCGCACATCAAGGCCGCGATCCTGGGACCCTCGGAGAGCCTGCCCGTTCGCGACGGAGACCTGGTGCTCGGCACCTGGCAGCGCATCATCCTGATGGAGTTCGACGGTCCGCGCTCGCGGCGCATCCACGTGCAGCTGCTCGGTTGATTCGGCAAGCAGAGCGAGGCGGGCTGCCCGTCGACGAGCTTCGCGGCGCCTGCGACGTGTCGCCTCGCACACAAAACAGGAAGGATTCTTGCTTTTCTCTTGCTCCGTCGTCGACGGCGGACGTATGCTGCGCGTGTGAAGGCAAGCCCCCCGGATCTTGCGCCGTCTCCGCGACGCCACCGCTCCCGTCAGCGGGAGCGCATCCTCGAGTGGCTCTGCTCGACGGATCGGCACCCCACCGCCGCCCAGATCCACGAGGCCCTGCTGCCCGAGATGCCCGCGCTCTCACTCGGCACGGTGTATCGCAATCTCGAGATCCTGGTGGCGGAGGGCTCGGTCGACGAGGTGTCGTCTTTCCAAGATGCGGCGCGCTACGACGGAAACGTCTCCCCGCATCATCACTTCAATTGCGAGCGCTGCGGGCAGATTCTCGACGTGGAGATTCCGGTCCCCCGCGGTCTTGCGAAGCGCCTCGTCGGCTCGCACGGACTGCGAGCCCGCCGGGTGCGGATTTCTTTCTTCGGGCTGTGTGCTGCGTGTGAAGCCGCGCCGGACGCTTCGACGATTTCTCAACCATCGACATGAACAAGGAGGAAACGAAATGGGCAATCTCAACGGAACCCAGACGCACCAGAATCTGAAGGATGCCTTTGCCGGCGAATCGCAGGCCAACCGACGCTATCTCTACTTCGCGAAGCAGGCGGACATCGAGGGTTACCCCGACGTCGGCGGTCTGTTTCGGGACACCGCGCAGGCGGAGACGGGTCATGCCCACGGCCACCTCGATCATATGAAGCAGTGCGGCGATCCGGCGACGGGCAAGCCGATCGGCAGCACGGAGCAGAACCTCGGGGCTGCGGTTGCGGGCGAGACCTTCGAATACACGGAGATGTATCCGGGGATGGCGAAGACGGCGCGCGACGAAGGCTTTGGCGACGTTGCCGAGTGGTTCGAGACGCTCGCGAAGGCAGAAAAATCCCACGCCGGGCGCTTCCAGAAGGCGCTCGACGGTCTGGAGAAGCTGTAGACACGGGTCGCCCGGCGGGGGCGAACCCCGTCGGGCGCGGCCGGTCCTGCAAGCCGACTTTGAACAACGCCAGCCTGACGAATGCAGAGTTTCTCGAGCGCGCGGCTCTCGACGCGGAGCTGACCCGCGTCTTCGAGAAGTGTCACGACTGCCGCCGCTGCCTGCCGCTGTGCCCGTCGTTCCCGGCGCTCTTCGAGGCGATCGACCGCCACGAACAAGAAGCTTCTCTGCTGACCAGCGCTGAGACGCGCGACGTGATCGACCGCTGTTTCCAGTGCAAGCTCTGCTACAACCACTGCCCCTATCACCCGCCCCACGAGTGGGAGATCGACTTCCCGAAGCTGATGACTCGCGCGAAGCTCGTGCAGGCGCAGGAGGAGGGGATCCCGTTCGCGGAAAGGATCGGCTCCCAGCAGGATCTGATGGGCAAGGCGTCGTGCATGACGGCCTCGCTTACGAATGCGGCCTTCAAGAACCGGGCGGTGCGCCTGCTGATGGAGAAAGCGACGGGCATCGACCGCCGCTGGATCATGCCGACCTACGAGAAACAGCCTTTCTCGAAGCTGCTCGCGCAGCGCAGCGCGGCCCGGGACGGTGCGCGCCAACAGGCCGGGCGCGTGATCCTCTTCAGCACTTGTTTCGTCGAATACAGCGAGGCACGCACGGCCATGGCTGCCGTCGAGGTCCTCGAACACAACGGGTTCCACGTCGAGGCTGGCTACGACGCCTGCTGTGGGGCGCCCTTTCTCCACGGAGGCGACCTCGGGAGCGCGCGCCGGAATGCAGAGAAGGTGGTCGCCGGCCTCGCGCCTCGCGTTCGGCAGGGAGTGCAGGTGGTCGTTCCGGGGCCGACGTGCTCCTATCAACTGAAGCGGGAGTATCCCGATCTGCTGAACAGCGAGGACGCCCGGCTCGTTGCCGAAAACACCCTCGATCTCGGTGAGTACGTCTTCAAGCTCGCGGCGGCGAAGCAGCTCGATCGCGAATTCAAACGCAAGCTGGGCCGTGTTGCCTATCACCTTCCCTGTCATCTCAAGGCCCAGAACATCGGATTTCGGTCGAAGCAGATCCTCGGCCTCGTTGCGGACGAGGTCGTGATGCTGGACGCCTGCTCCGGCGTCGACGGCACCTGGGGCATGAAGGCGTGCCACTACGATGCGAGCCTCGGGGTCTGTGCGGACCTGATGGATTCGATCGAGAAGGCGGAGCCGGATCACGTCGCCACGGACTGTCCGCTGGCGGCGCTGCGGATCAAGGAGCGGACGGGGCGAGATGCCGTGCACCCGATCGTGCTGCTTCGGGACGCCTACGGGTTCGATGACTGACCCGTCGGTCTGATCGCGCTGGCGCGCGCGCAAGGAGAGAGATATGCGAAAGGTCGACGCGAGCGAGATTCTCGACCTGACGTCCTACGAGAAGATCCGGGCGGAGTTTCTCGAGCAGACGATCGCTCTGAAGCGGCCGCGGCGCATCAGCGTCGGCGATGCCCTCTGCTTCCTCTTCGAGAATCGCGACACCGTGATCTTCCAGATCCAGGAGATGACGCGGGTAGAGCGTACGGTTTCGGACGGGGCGATCGCGGCGGAGGTCGCCGTCTACAACGACCTCGTTCCGGGCGACGACGAGCTCTCGGCCACGCTGATGATCCAGATCCCGGACCAGGCGCAGATCCGCCGGCAGCTCGACCGGCTGGTCGGGATCGACGAGCACGTCTTTCTCGACGTCGGAGAAGCCACGGTCCAGGCGACCTTCGACGAGAAGCAATTCGAGGCAGATCGCATCTCGGCGGTACAGTACATCCGCTTTCCGCTCGGTCCGGAGCTCGCCGCGAAGTTCCGCGATGCGAGCGTGCCCGTCGAGCTTCGTGTCGACCATCCGAACTATGCGGGCAAGACGCCGATCGACGGCGAGGCGCGTGCTTCGCTGTCGGCGGATCTGAGTGGCTAGGACTTGCCGCACCGTCACGCGGGGTCGGCGCGGCAGGCGTTTCTCGACAACCCGATTCGATTCAGCAAGGTTTCGACTCGACAAAGGAAAGGAGCCATCGAATGGCGATCCAGGAAGGCGACAAGATTCCCTCCGTCAAGGTCAAGGCGACCGATATGTCGGATATCACGACCGACGAGCTCTTCGGGGGCAAGAAGGTCGTGCTCTTTGCGGTCCCCGGAGCGTTCACACCGACCTGCTCGAACCAGCACCTGCCGGGCTTCATCGCGCAGGCCGCTGAGATTCGTGCAAAGGGTGTCGACGACATCATCTGCATCTCGGTCAACGACGCATTCGTGATGGACGCCTGGGGCAAGGAGCACGGTGCGGGTGACAAGGTGCGCATGATCGCCGACGGCAATGGCGACCTGTCGAAGGCACTCGGCCTCGACTTCGACGGCTCGGGCATCGGCTTCGGCCTGCGTTGCCAACGCTTCGCCGCGATCGTCGAGAACGGCGTCGTCAGCAAGCTCGCGGTCGAGGCGCCGATGAAGTTCGAGGTGAGCAGCGCCGAGGCGATTCTCACCGCGCTCTGACGCCAGGCATCGGGGACGCCCTGGATTTTACCTTTTCGACGCACCGGTCACGACTCACTGTTGGTCGGGCCAAGAGGTAAAAGCCAGGGCGTCCCCCCCGTGGTCCCCTCTTACAGCGATGCCACGATGCGCCCGATGCTGCGGCGCTCGACGATATCGCGGAGCGCCGCCGGCACCTCTTGCAGCGGTACCACCCGCGTCACCGTCGTGCGGTAGGCGCCCCGCTCCACCAGCTCGAGCAGCGCGGCGTGCGCGTCCTCTTCGAGCTGCAGCGCCTGCGCGCCGTAGCCCGAGCCCATGCATACGCCGACCAGCGTCCAGTTCTGCAGGTAGAACTCGTTGGGATGGACCGGCAGTAGCCCCGCTGCGTGCCCGGCCATCACGTGCCGGCCCTCCACCGCGAGTAGCGGTCGCGCCCTCTGCCCGGGTTCGCCCTGCACGAAGTCGACGATGACGTCGATGGCGTTCGGGCCCAGCGTCTGCCGCACGACCTCGACGAAGTCCTCCTCCCGGTGGTCGATCACCACCTCGGCGCCGAGCTCGCGGCAGAACGCAGCCTTGTCGGCGCCCCCTGCGACGGCGACCACGCGACAGCCGGCCGCCACGCACAGCTGCAGGGCCGAGGAGGGAACGCCGCCCGCCGCGCCCAGCACCAACACGGTTTCGCCGCGCTGCACCTGGCCGCGGCGGTGCACCGCGTGGTACGCCGTGTGCGACGGAATCACGAACGCCGCGGCCTCCTCGTCGGACATCGCGTCGGGAACCTCGTAGATCGTCGGCGGGAACATCACCGCGCGCGGTGCGAAGCTCCCGAACGGCTGCGGCGTGAAGCCCATCACTCGCTTGCCCATCCAATCGCGCAGGTCGGGCGAGGTGTCGTCGACGATGCCCACCGCCTCCTGGCCCGACACGTAGGGGCGCTCCATCGGCACCGGGTATTCGCCCGTCGCCATCGTCACGTCCGGTGTGGCGAGCGACGCGGCCAGCACCCGCACGAAGAGGTACGAGCTACACGGCGGCTCGCCCTCGCCGCGCGTGCGCAGGCCGGCGATGTCGATGGTGAGCCCCTGCATGGCTTCGTGGCTCGGCTCGGGTACCTCGTCCCACTCGAAGACGTCCCAGGGGTTTCCGGTCCCGCGAACGATCCAACCCTTCATCGCGTCTGCCCTCCTCCGGAGGTGCAGTCTATCACGGTGCAGGGTCGGGGATTCGCACCCGACGAGGTGTCGCCTACTCTCGTGACCCGATTCACGGGGCCGCGGCGTGGGGTGGACCCGCGTCGCGGAATGTTGGGTAGACTCGCGGCGGTGACAGTCGTCGTCGAGGGCTCGCACGTACTAATGATCAGCATCCTGGTGCTGTTCGTCGGCGCGCTACTCACCCGGAAGTTCTCGCTGCTCGAGCGCTACAGCATTCCCCCGGCCGTCACGGGCGGCATCCTGTGCAGCGGGATCGTCGCGCTTCTCTACAAATTCGCCGACATCCAGATCACCTTCGACAATCGCTTGCGCGACCTGCTGCTGCTGATCTTCTTCAGCACCATCGGCCTCTCGGCGAAGTTTCGGGATCTGGCAGCGGGAGGTCGCGCACTCATCGTTCTGGTCGCCGTTGCGACGGGATTCCTGGCGATTCAGGATCTCACCGGCGTCCTGCTCGCGAAGGCGCTCGGCGTGCATCCCGCCTACGGGCTGTTCGGGGGCAGCGTTTCGCTCGCCGGTGGCTTCGGTACGGCGATCGCGTGGGGCGACGTCGCCGTGGAGGCCGGGCTCACCTATGCCCGCGAGACCGGCATCGCCTTTGCCACCGTGGGTCTCATCGCGGGCGGCATTCTCGGAGGGCCGGTCGGCGAATGGCTGGTGCGGCGGCACCGACTCGAGCCGGTGGACACGGCCGAGCCGGGGGATGCGGCCGATGGTGCCACGAACGCGCAGCAGGAGTCGTGGCGGGTGAAGGACACCCTGGGCACGATCTTCGTTCTGGCGGTCTGCGTGGAGCTGGGAGACCTGGTCAATCAGCTGCTGTTCGCCAATGGCGTGGTCCTGCCCGGCTTTCTGACGGCCATGGGCATCGGAATCGTGATCACGAACACGGCCGATCTCGCGGGGCGGCCGCTCAGCACCGCCGCCATCGACCGCCTGGGCCAGCTGGCGCTGCCGCTCTTCCTGAGCATGAGCTTGATGGGCATGCAGCTCTGGGTGCTGGGCGGCGCAGTGGGCAAGATCCTGCTGGTTCTGACCATCCAGGTGCTCGTGATGACCGCCTTCGCGGTGGCCGTGATCTTCCGCGCGATGGGACGCGACTACGATGCCGCGGTGATCGCTTCCGGCTTCGTGGGCCTGGGCCTCGGGGCGACGCCCGTCGGCATCGCCAACATGGAGGCGCTCACGTCGAAGTACGCGCCGTCGCCCAAGGCGTTCCTGGTGATTCCGCTGGTGGGGGCTTTCTTCATTGACATCGCCAACGCCGCCGTGATCAAGTTCTTCGTCGCGCTGCCCATCATCAGCGGCATGAATCCTTGAGGTACACCTCGGTCGCTGGGAGAAATGAGATGACGAGAGTTTGCCGGGCCCTGGCCGTGTCGTTGGCTTGTGTCGCCGCCGTCCTCGTCGCCTGTGGCCAGGATGCGCCGCCGCCCGAGCCGGTGGTGCGGCCGATCAAGATCCTCGAGCTCGGCGGGGACGAGGGCGCCGGCGAGGTGCTCGAATTTCCGGGTACCGTCGCGGCCGCTGAGACGGCGCGGCTGGCATTCGAGGTGCCGGGCAAGCTCCAGGAGCTGCCCGTCACCGAGGGGCAGGAGGTCGCGGCCGGCGCGCTGCTCGCGAGTCTCGACCCACGCGACTACCAGGCGGAGGTCGATGCCCAGGAGGCCAAGCGCGCCGAAGCGGATGTGGAGCTCCGCCGGGCGAAGCAACTTCTCGCGGCCGATGTCATTTCGCGCCAGGAGCTGGACGTGAAGCAGCGCAATTTTGACGTTGCCAACGCGCGCGTCGAGCAGGCCAGCAAGGCGCTCGAGGATACGCGCCTGCTGGCTCCCTTTGCCGGCATCGTCGCGCGCACCGACGTCGACAACTTCGAGACCGTTCAGGCGAAGCAGCCGGTTCTCGTGTTCGAGAACGACGGGGCCTTCGACGTCAGTGTGAGCATCCCGGAGCAGGATGCGGCGCGCTTCCGGTCGGCGAGGAGCCTCGCCGAACGCACGCGTCGTTCGCGCCCGGAAGTCGAGATGAGCGCGATCCCGGGACGACGCTTCGCCGCGCGGGTGAGCGAGTTCTCGACGACGGCCGATCCCGCGACCCGCACCTTCACCGCGACCTTCCGCTTCGAGAATCCGGGCGACCTCGTGATCCGTTCCGGCATGACCGCCAAGGTGAGCGTGCACCTGAGCGGAGAAGATGCGGCCGTCGGCGGCCTGCTCGTCCCGTCTGTCGCGACGGCGGCGGACGCGAGCGGGGCGGCGTACGTCTGGGTCGTCGACCCGCAGAGCCTCGCGGTGGCGCGCACGTCGGTCGCGCTGGGCGAGTTCTCCGGCGACTCCGTCCACGTGCGCTCCGGGCTCTCGGGCGACGAGTGGATCGCGGTGTCCGGCGTGAACCATCTCCGCGAGGGCATGGTCGTTCGCAGGCTCGACGAATAGAGCGCTGCGATGAACCTCGCCGACTGGTCACTTCGCAATCGGGTCACGGTTCTCGTCTTCACCTTCGTGCTGGTGGGCGCGGGATTCAGCGCTTTCCAGGGGATGAGTCGGCTCGAGGATCCCGAGTTCACCATCAAGGACGCGCTGGTCATCACCCCGTACCCGGGGGCCTCGGCGGCCGAGGTCGAGGCGGAGGTGAGCGACAAGATCGAGCTGGCCGCCCAACAGCTCGGCCAGCTCAAGGAGGTCGAGTCGAAGTCGGATCGCGGTCTCTCGACGGTGACCGTCAGGATCAAGGACCAATACGACAAGTCGACCTTGCCGCAGGTCTGGGACGAGCTGCGCCGCAAGGTGAGCGACGCCCAGGGCGAGCTGCCGCCGGGCGCCGGGCCCTCGATTGTGGTGGACGACTTCGGCGATGTCTGGGGCGTCTTCGTCGCGATCTACGGGCCCGAGTACAGCGAAGCCGAGCTGCGGGAGCTCGCCAAGATGCTGCGCCGCGAGCTGTTGCTCGTGAAGGACGTGGCGAAGATCGATTTCTGGGGCGACCGCAGGGAGGTCGTCTACGTCGAGCCCGCGCGCGAGCGTCTGGCGCAGCTCGGCGTGAGCTACGAGGCGATCGGGCGCGAGTTGCATGCGCGCAACCTCGTTTCGGACTCCGGCCGCGTGCAGGTCGGGCCGGAGTACATCGCTATCGAGCCCAGCGGTCTCTTCGCGAGCGTCGAGGCGATGGGCGAGCTGCTCATCACGGCCGAGAGCGGCAACCAGCTCCGGCTGCGCGACATCGCGCAGATTCGTCGCGGCTACGCGGAGCCGGCACGCGAGATTCTTCGCTACGACGGCAATCGCGCCATCGGGATCGGCATCTCGACCGTGGCGGGCGGCAACGTCGTGGAGATGGGCAAGGCCATCGAGGCGCGGATGCAGGAGCTGCGCCCGCAGATCCAGCTGGGCATCGAATTCGGCATCGTTTCGCTGCAGTCGGAAGCCGTCGTCGCGTCCATCGCGGGCTTCACCAACAGCCTGATCCAGGCGGTGGCCATCGTGGTCGTCGTGCTGCTGCTCTTCATGGGCCTGCGCAGCGGTCTGCTGATCGGCTTCGTGCTGGTGCTCACCATCGCCGGCAGCTTCCCGTTCTTGAGCTCGATGGGGGTTGCGCTCGAACGGATCTCTCTGGGTGCGTTGATCATCGCGCTGGGCATGCTGGTGGACAACGCGATCGTCGTCGTGGACGGCATGCTCGTGCGCATCCAGAAGGGCCAGGATGCCGGAGACGCGGCGCGTCAGGTGGTGGCGCAGACGGCGCTGCCGCTGCTCGGCGCCACCGCCGTGGCGATCATGGCGTTCGCCGCGATCGGCACTTCCGACGACAAGACCGGCGAGTTCTGCCGGTCGCTCTTCCAGGTGGTCTCCGTCTCGCTGGGGCTCTCTTGGGTGACCGCAATGACGGTGACGCCGGTCCTGGGCGCTCTGATCTTGAAGACGGATGGGTCCGTCACCGACCAGACGTCGGACCCGTACGACACTCCCTTCTACCGCGGCTACCGGGGCTTCGTGGCTGCCTGTATCCGCTTGCGCTGGCTTACGGTGGCGGCCGTCCTTGGCATCTTCGCGGTCTCGCTGATCGCATTCGGGCGCGTCGATCGCAGCTTCTTTCCCGACTCGACGCGGCCTCAGTTCATGCTGGATTTCTGGCTGCCCCAGGGAACGCACATCGACGAGACATCGCGAATTGCCGCAGAGGTCGAGCGCAGCCTGCTCGGTCTCGAGGGGACGACGCACGTGTCCACCCTGGTTGGCAATGGCGCCATGCGTTTCCTGCTGACCTACGCACCCGAGAAGCTGAACGGTGCCTACGCCCAGTTCCTGATCGACGTCGACGACTTCAGTCGCATCCCGGAGCTGATGGAGCGGGTGGAGCGCGATCTGGCCGAGAGTCAGCCCGACGCGCTGGTCTATGCGCGCCGCTTCATCATGGGGCCCGGCGACGGCGGCAAGATCCAGGCGCGCTTCAGTGGTGAGGAGCCCGACGTGCTGCGCGCTCTCTCGGAGCAGGCGCAGGCGATTCTGCACGCGGATGGCGGCGCCAAGGGCGTACGCACCGACTGGCGCCAGCGCACCAAGCAGCTGCGCCCGGTGATCGCGGAGCAAGCGGCCAACAGCGCCGGCCTCACGCGCAGCAACGTGTCGACGACGTTGCGTGCCGGCTTCGACGGTGTCCAGGTAGGTGTCTATCGCGAGGCGGACGAGCTCTTGCCGATCGTCGTGCGCGCGGTCGAGGAGAATCGCAGCCGCGTCGACCAGATTCGCAACCTGCAGATCTGGAGCCCCGTCGCCGGCGCGATGATCCCCTTGCGGCAGGTCGTGTCGGGTTTCGAGACCGACTTCGAGGACGACATCATCATGCGCCTCAACCGCAAGCCCACGTTGACGATCCACGCCGATCCCGTCAGTGGGCCGGCGAGCCGGCTCCTCGAACGCGTGCGGCCACAGATCGAGGCGCTCGAGCTGCCGCCGGGCTACGAGCTGGCGTGGTGGGGCGAGGTGAAGAGCTCCGCAGATTCGCAGGCGGGGCTCGCCGCCAGCCTGCCGACGTTTCTCGGTGCCATGGTGCTGATCGTGGTCGCCCTGTTCAACTCACTGCGCCAGCCCGCGGCGATTTTCTTGACGGTTCCGCTGGCCCTGATCGGAGTGACCTGGGGCCTGCTGGCGACCGGCCAGCCTTTCGGGTTCATGGCGCTGCTCGGCTTCCTCAGTCTCTCGGGCATGCTGATCAAGAACGCGATCGTGCTGATCGACGAGATCGAGATCCAGAAGGGAGAAGGCCTGCCGGTGCTCGAAGCGATCCTCACCTCGGGTGTGAGTCGCTTGCGCCCGGTGTCCATGGCCGCACTCACCACGGCGCTCGGCATGATTCCGCTGCTCTTCGACGCGTTCTTCGTCGCCATGGCGATCACCATCATCGCCGGGCTGGCGGTGGCGACGGTGCTCACGATGGTCGTCGTGCCGGTGCTCTACGCCATCTTGTTCCGCGTGCGTGCCGGCTAGCGTTGGCTGCGCCGTGCGCGCTCAGGCCCGCTGGCTCTCCTCCACCAGCACGCAGTGGGTGCCGGCGTAGATGGTGGCCATGCACTTGTTGCAGTGCACGCAGAGCGACTCGTCGGCTTCGCCCTTCGCCATCTGGTTCACCAGATTCGGGTCTCGCAGGAGCGCCCGTCCCATGGCCACGAACTCGAACCCCTCCACCATCGCCTGTTCGATGGTGTCGCGGCGGTTGATGCCGCCGAGCAGGATGAGCGGCATGTCGAGGGCGGAGCGAAACTGGCGCGCGTAGGCGCGGAAGTAGCCCTCTTCGAAGGGGTAGGCCTTGAAGAAGAAGCGCCCGAAGAGCTTGAGCCCGAGTGCCACTGCCTTGGGCATCGCCTGCGCCATCTCGTGCACGGGCGCTTCGCCGCGGAACAGGTACATGGGGTTCTGCAGTGAGCTTCCGCCGGTGAGTTCGAGTGCGTCGAGTGCGCCGTCGGCCTGAAGCATGCGAGCCACCTCGATGCTCTCGTCCAGCCACAGACCGCCCGGCACGCCGTCGGCCATGTTCAGCTTGCCGAGCACCGCCATGCGGTCGCCCACCGCCTCTCTCACCGCCTTCGCGATCTCGCGCGAGAAGCGCGCGCGGTTCTCGAGCGAGCCGCCCCATGAGTCCCTGCGACGGTTGATCTTGGGCGAGAGAAACTCACTCGCGAGGTAGCCGTGGCCGAGATGAACCTCGACCGCGTCGAAGCCGGCCGCGAGGAGTCGCTTCGCGCCGGCTGCGAAGTCGCCGATGATCTGCTGGATGTCCGCCGGCGTGGCTTCGCGGGTGCGCTTCATCGCGAGCGGGCTGAAGAAGGCGGAGGGTGCGGTGGCGGGGATGCCGGCAGAGGCCGCCACTGCGCCGGCGTGTCCGATCTGGGCTGAGACGGCGGCGCCCTCGGCGTGCACGGCGTCCGCCAGCTTGCGAAGCCCCGGTACCACCTGGTCTCTCAGGATCAACTCGTTGGGGGTGCCGGCCCCCTCTGGCGAGACCGCGCAGAATGCGACGGTGGTCATGCCGACGCCGCCGCGCGCCATGCTGCGGTGGAAGGCAAGCAGCCGGTCGCTCACCGTCTGATCGCCCGTCATGCCTTCGAAGGTGGCGGCCCTGATGATGCGATTCCGGAGTTCGACCGGTCCGAGGCGCGTCGGGGCGAAGGGGTCGGGGGCTGCACTCATGTCGGGATTCTCCCTCTCGTGTCGTCCCGATGGTGCGCTCGGGCGGGTTGACCAAGGGTACGGGATACGAGAGCGATTGCGCTGCACCCGAGGCGGGGACGTCCCCGCTCGCCCTGGCCGCCCTGCCTCTTCTAGGCGGGTTCGACCGAGCGGCGCAGCGCGCGAGTGCCGCCGCGGAAGTGGAAGGCATCGAAGCCATCCTTGCGCATGCGCTCGGCCAGGTGTGCGCTCATCAATCCGTACTGACACACCAGCACGTAGCGGCGGCCGCGCTCGAAGCTCGGGTACGTGGCGGCGGCCTGCTGGAACTCGAGCCAGAGCGCGTCTGGGTGATGCCAGCTCTCATACTCGGCCTTGCTGCGCAGGTCGATGAGCGCAGCGCCGGGCGGGATCTGCTCGATCTCGAGTTCGGGAATCTCGAGCTGCGCGCGCTCCAGGTTGCGAAGGTCGAACTTGCGCGCGCGGTCGACGGCGGTGTGAAGGATGGCGAGATCCACGCGCGCTTCTTCGGCGTCGATGGCTTCGAAGCTGGCCGCTGTTGCCGGCTTGTGCGGCACGAGATCGCAATACTCCCCGACCACCTTCGAGAGTTCGAAGGTGCCGATGCGCTGCGCCGTGTTGATGATCTCCGCCTTGTTGGAGCCCACCAGCGGCCGCAGCAGCATGGCATCGGTAGCGCGCGAGATGACGGCCAGGTTCTGTAGCGTCTGCGACGAGACCTGACCCACTGCCTCGCCGGTGATGATCGCCGCGGCGCGGCGCTGACGCGCGATGCGTTCGGCAGCGCGCAACATCAGGCGCTTGAGCAGCACCTGCCAGTAACGCCTGGCCGTCTTCGCGCGCAACTCCGCTGTCACTGCCTCGAAGTCGATGGCGTAGAGAATCGGTTGGTGGCCATAGTGCCAGCGCTCGGCCAGCACCTGCGCCACCCGCAGCACGCCGACCTCGTGCGTGATGCCCCCGAGGTTGCAGAAGACATAGTCCTGCACGACGCCGCGGCGCAGCAGTTGCCAGGCCGCTACTGCCGAATCGAATCCGCCGGAGAGCAGGGTGACGGCGCGTCCCTCGACGCCGAGCGGTAGGCCGCCTTCGGCGGGTTCGCGGTTCGCAAAGAGGTACGCCTCGCGCTCGGTGACCTCGACGTGGACCGTTACCTCGGGCGAGCCCAGGTCGACCTTGGCAGCGGAGGGCAGCAGCGCGGCGCCGAGCTCGCGTTCGATGGCGCCCGATGCGATCGGGATGCGGTTGCGGTTGCCGACGCGTCGCGCCCGCACCGCGAAGCGTTTGCCCGCGACCCGTTCGCGGAAGAGTTCGGTGCCTGCGCGGACGATCGTATTCGCGTCGCTGGCGCAACGGGTCTCGACTCGCGAGAGAGACTGGATGCCGAAGACGCGGCCCAGAAAGCCGTGGGGGGTGTCGGCCGGCAGCTCGATCAGGATGCGGTTGTGGGAGGTGTGCACCCGCGGCGCGACGCCGTGGGCCGTGAGCGCGTCGTGCAGATTGCCGATCAGGCGCCGGACGAACTGGTGGCGCGTGGCTCGGGACTTGATGTGTACGTCGCCCGAGAAGCGCAGCAGCACCAATGTGGCAGTGGGGTCGTCGGCCATGCTCGGCAGAAGCATAGTCATGGCCGCTGTGGGTCAACAACAGAGTGCCGTCGCCAAGCAGAAGATCCAATCTGTTCCCCTGTTGCGACGCTCTGGATGCCCTGGAGGCGGGTTTGAACGCCGCCTGGATCGACGCCGAGGGCCGCTGCCGGCGTCACCGCGATCCCCGGCGACCTTGCGCGCGCTGGTCGAGCTCGTCGATCGGCTCGCCCGCTGAGCTTCGGCTTCAGCCGCCCCCGCAGGCGCGTTGAGCGACCGTGCCGGCGATCAGCACGAGCCACAGCAGGGTCATCGGCGAGAAGGGCAGCCGCAGGCGCCCGCTGGCTTGCTCTTCGACGATCACTGCCTCGGGCGCGTCTGTCGCTTCGGGCGGCGCGGCGGGATGCGAGAGGCCCATCGCTGGCCCGCCTCCGCCCCGTCGCAGGAGCCGGCCACCACAGTGGACGCATCGCTTGGTGCCCAGCGCGAAGGTCACCTTGCAGCTGTGACAGAACACCTCGAAGGGCGTGAGTGCATCGTCCTGCATGATCGGGGACAGGGTATCGGATCGCGTGGGCGTTGGGGGCTGGCGCATTGCTACCGTGGGCCGTGTGCACGCTTGCCACGAACGCCGAGTCGGCACACCGCCTCCGCACGTCGCGGTGGTGCTGTTGCTGTGCGCCACCTGGCTGGGTGGCTGCCGCCACTCGAGCCAGGAGGCGGTCGACGCCCAGTTCCAGGTGCACCTCCACAAGGGGCATCTGGCGCTCCAGATGGGCGAGCCGGCCGACGCTGCCGATGCCTACCGACGCGCGCTTCGAGTGCGTCCGGAGGCGCCAGAGCCCCTGCACGGCATCGCGCGCTGCCATTCCGCCCGAGGCGACGGCCGCTCGGCTCTGTTCGCCTTGGCGCGGCTCGAGGCTCGGCACCCCGCATACCATCGCAGTCGGGCCGGTGTGGACCTGCGTTTTGCGCTGTACCAGGCGGCCAAGCAGTACTTGTGGGCGGGTGACTCCGCGCGGGCCCTGGAGCTCTGCGAACGCCTGGCGGCGCTCGAGCCGGGTCACGCCGGGTTGGCCGAGCTGCACGCCGACGCGCAGCTGCGCGAGGCGGCCCGCTTCTACGTCGGGGGACGCGTGCCCGAGGCCGAGACACTCGTCGCCGAGTTCGTCGGCCACCCGTTGGCGGGCAGCGACGCGGCGCATGCCCTTGCCCAGATGCTGATCGAGTCCGACCGGGCGGGCCTGGCCATCTCGGTGCTGTCGGATGCGCTGCGCCGGCATCCGAGCGCGGCGGGGCTGAAGGCGCTGATGGAGCGTGCTCTCGCCATCCGCTATCCGAATGCGCTCTCTGTGCCCGGTGGTCGACCCGAGCTGGCCTGTTCCGGGCCTCCGCCGCAACGAGATCCGGCACGACGCGGAGCCCCCCGGCGTGCCGCGGTAGTGGGAGCGCCAGGCATCGCAGGGCTCGGTGCCGCAAGAGGCACCGCGCCCGTGGCGCAGAATCGGGTCCACGGTGGGTTCGCGTGACGTGGGCGGGGTATGATCGCCGTCACCGACCGCGGGGCCGAAGCCCCGCGGTCGGGCCGGATTCGACCTCTGAAAGCCGCGAGACTATTGGCGAATTCTGGAGCGGCACCTACTATTTCGCCCCGAGGGGTTGAATTGATCAATACGAATGGAGGGTGACGCCATGATTGGGGGTCGCACAGCGCGCTGCCTGGCCGTGAGTGCCGGTTTTCTCGTGTTCGGCTTGACGGGCTGTCCGTCCAAGAGCACGGACATGGATACGGGCTCGCAGACCGGCAGCGAGTTTGATGACGGTGGCTCGGTGGACGACCGCGCGGGCGGTAGCTCGCGGTCGTTGAGCGAGTTGCAGACGATCTACTTCGACTACGATCGCTACGCAATTCGTGCGGACTCGAAGAGCGCGCTCGGCGCCAATGCCGAAGCGATCACGGGCAACACGGCTTGGGGAACGGTCACGGTCGAGGGCCATTGCGACGAGCGTGGCAGTGAGGAGTACAACCTCGCGCTCGGCGAACGCCGTGCCAATGCGGTACGTCGTTACCTCATCGATCTCGGCGTCGGCACTTCGCGCCTGCGGACCGTGAGCTTCGGCGAAGCGCGTGCTGCGGTGCCGGGCCATGACGAGAACGCCTGGCGGTACAATCGCCGCTCCGAGTTCAAGGGCGGCAGCTGATCGCACCCCGCGCCAGCGGGGCGAGCGGACCGACCGGTGATGGTGAGCTCTCGCGTGCCCTCGAAACGAGGAGCGCGCGGGAGTTTGCCGATTTGACCGCTCCTCCGGGGCGGTGATACCGTCGGAGCACCCAGCGACGCCCCTCCGCGCGTCGCGCAATCGAGGTATCCCATGGCTCTCCTCCACGGCGGCAAGCTCGCCGCAAAGGCTCTCAAAGAAGCCGGCGTCGAGTGCATCTTCACGCTCACCGGCGGCCACATCATGGCGCTCTACGACGGCTGCATCGACGAAGGCATCAAGATCGTCGATGTGCGCCACGAACAGGCCGCCGTGCACGCCGCCGACTCGTGGGCGCGCTGCAATCCGGGCAGCATCGGCGTCGCTGCCGTCACCGCCGGCCCCGGCGTTACCGACGGGGTCACGGGCATCGCCAACGCCTGGCGTGCCAACTCTCCGATTCTCGTGATCGGCGGCCAGGGGCCTTTCGAGAACCTGCGCCGCGGGTCGCTCCAGGAGATGGATCACATCGGCGTCGTGAAACCCATCACGAAGTTCGCCGACGCCATCTACCAGACGCACCGCATCCCCGAGTACATCGAGCTCGCGATTCGCCACGCCGTGTCGGGGAACCCCGGGCCTGCCTACCTCGAGATCCCCATGGACATCTTCATGGGGGAGGCGGAGGAAGACGAGGCGCCGATCCCGCGCATCCGCACCTCGCCGCCCAGGCTGTCGCCGGATCGCGACGAAGTGCGCAAGGCGGTGGAGCTCTTCGCTGCGGCGGAGCGTCCGATGTTGATGGCCGGCACGTCGGTCAAGTGGTCGCACGCCTCAGCCGAGCTGAATCGCTTCCTCTCGGAGACGCATATTCCCACTTATACCAACGGCATGGGTCGCGGCACGGTGCCGCCCGACTCGCCGGAGTTTCTGAACCGCTCGCGCCGAGACGCGCTCTCGCAGACCGACTGCATCGTGCTGGCGGGTACGCTGCTCGACTTCCGCATGCGTTTCGGCAAGGCGATCCCCGCCGACGCAAAGGTGATCCAGCTCGACATGGATGCCACGCTGATCGGGCAGAATCGCCAGGCGGACGTGCCGCTGGTGGGCAACCTGGCCTGCACCTTCGACATGCTGCTCGACGAAATCAAGCACCAGGGGGTGCAATTCGACTGGAGCGGCTGGCGCGATCAGCTGCGCGCGATCGAGGACGAGGCGGTGGCGAAGGTCGAGGCCAACCTCAACAGTGACGAGGTGCCGATCGATCCGCAGCGCATGTGCCGCGAGGTGCGCGACTGGCTCGAAACCTTCGATTCGCCCATCGTGATCGGCGACGGCGGCGACATCGTCGCCACCGCTGCGAAGATCCTGCCCGTGAAGGGGGAGGGCGCCTGGATGGACCCGGGCCCGCTCGGCACCCTCGGCGTGGGCATGCCCTTCGCGCTGGCGGCGCAGCTTGCGCATCCCGACAAACGCGTGGTGATCGTCTACGGCGACGGCTCGTTCGGACTGAACGGCTTCGAATTCGACACTGCCGTGCGTTTCGGTCTGCCCATCGTCGGTGTGGTGGGCAACGACGCGGCGTGGGGCCAGATGCTGCGGCCCCAGGGCTCCATCTACGGTTGGGATCGGCTCGCCGCGACGGAGCTCAACTGCACGCGTTACGACAAGGTGGTCGAGGCCCTGGGTGGCCACGGCGAGCTCGTCGAGCGGCCCGAAGATCTGCGGCCTGCGCTCGATCGCGCGGCTGCGTCGGGTAAGCCTGCGCTGGTGAACGTCGTCATCCGGCAGGATCGCGCGATGAAAGAAGGCGCCATCTACGTCTAGCTCATTGTTGCCGCTGCTGGTCGAGAAGTGCCGGCCCGAAGATCTGGGGGTGGATCTCGGGGCGCTCGAAGTGTTTCTGCGCGCCACCGGGCCGTTGGCAGTGGTGGACCTCGAGACCACTGGGCTCTCGAATGATCCGGATTCCGAAGTGCTCGAGTTCGGTGCCGCCCTGCTCGACCCGGGTTCAGCTGAGATTACCACCCTCGAGAGCCTCATCTGCCCGCGGGGCGAGTTGCCACGTGCGGTGCAGCGACTCACGGGTCTCGCACCAGCTGACGTGGCCGACGCGCCGAGCATCTCGGATCTCGCGAAGCCGATGGCTGTCGCGTTGGCCGGCCGTGTCATCGTGGCGCACAACGCGGAGTTCGAGCGCCACTTCCTTTCGCGCTTCGTCGACCCGCGGCTCGCGGAGGTGCGTTATCTGGACACCCAGGATCTGCTGGCGCTGACCCACCCGGATGCTCCGGATCTGCGGCTCGAGACGTTCACGCGCGACCTGCTGGAGACCGAGGAGCGTCACCGGGCGCTCTCGGATGCTCTCGACACCCTGCGCGTGCTGTCTCGGGCGGCCACGGGTGCGCGCAGCGGCGACGCGCGTTATGGCGCGGCGCGCAACGCTCTCGAGCGCTTCGCCCCGGAAGTGCCGTGGAGCGAGCTCTTGCGCCAGGCGCCGCTGCGCACCGAGCGCGAGCGAACACCCCAGTACGTGTCGATCGCGTCGTCCGGTGAGCCGCGGGTCCCCTTCGACGCCGATGCCATCGCGGCGGTGCTCGCGGATCAAGAGCGCGGAGCGAGGTACTTTCCCGGCTACCGGGTGCGCGAGCAGCAAATCGAGATGGCCCGGCAGTTCGTGCGCTACCTGCAGGACGGTGGCCGTCTGCTACTCGAGGGTGGCACCGGTGTGGGCAAGTCGCTGGCGTATCTGGCGGCGGCGATCCCCTGCGCCGTGGAGCGGGCGGCGGGCGGGGTTCGCGAGCCGATCGTCGTGTCGACTCGCACCAAGCTGCTCCAGGACCAATTGCTCGGGAAGGACATCCCCGCCGCTGCCGCGATGCTCGGTTACCCGGAGCTGCGCGCCCTCTCGATCAAGGGACGCGCGAACTACGCCTGTGCCCGGAGACTGGAGTCGACGCTTGCCGAGGGGCGCGAGCCGCGCATCTTCGTCGAGGACCGCCTGGCCTACGCGGCGCTCTCGGCGTGCGCGCGCACGCGTCCCTATGGCGAGATCGGTACGCTTCCCGGTGCGTTGCTCTTCCGCTTTCCGGCGCTGCGTGATCTGCGGCGCCGAGCGGTGGCGTCGCGTGCCGAGCAGTGCACGCGAGAGCAGTGTGCGCACGAGAGCGAGTGCCCGTTCGGCAGGCGGCGGGCGGCGCTCGGCGACGCACACCTCGTCGTGGCCAATCACGATCTGCTGCTGCGCTGGCCGCCGGACTACCCGAACGTTACCCACGTCATCGTCGACGAGGCCCACGAATTGGTCACCGTCGCCGACGAGGTCTTCGCCCTCGAGGTGCGGCCTCTGGAGGTGCTCGAACGCTTCGACGATCTCTTCGGTCGCAGCAGTGAGGCGAAGACGAAGCCCTTGCTGCCGCGGGGCAAGCTGCGCGGGGTGAGCCGAGACGTCGTTGCCTGGCGGCGGGGGCTGCAGCAGGACCTGGTGGCACTCGGGCGCGCGCTGGCGCATCGAGCCAGTGAGTACGGCGAGGTGCAGCTGCCGGCGCATGCAGATCGCATCTTCGTCGACGCCGCGCAGCTGGCCGAACGGGCGGCCGAGCGACTCGAGGCGGTGGCGGCGCATGCGGATCGCATCGCCGGTCCGGCTGATGCCGAGGAGGTGGACGAAGAGCGCGAGGCAATCGGGCGCAGCGTCGCCGAGCTACTCGATGCAGCTCAGGCGTTGCGCGGTGCCTTCTCTGGCGGCGACGACGATGCCGTCGCCGCCTTCGAGCGGCTCGAGGCACCGTTCGATCGCTGGCGTCTGGTCGTGCGCCGCGTGGCTCCTGCCGACCTCTTCCATGAGCGCTTCGCCGACAAGCTCGAGTCGCTGGTGTGCGTGTCCGCCAGCCTCTTCGTGGGTGGCGACTCGTTTGCGGCGCTGGGCGAGCTCGAACTCGAAGGCGTGCCGGGTGTCGCGCACGTCGATGGCGGCGCCGATCGAGTCACGGTGGAGAGCCCGTTCGCGTATCGCGAACACATGCGCGTGGCGGCCCTGGAGCCGCGCGGAGATCTCGTCGTGGAGACTGCCGGGGTGATCGCGCAGCTCACGCGTCTGCTCGGCGGGCGTACGTTGGGGCTCTTCACGAGCTTGCGGCGCATGCGCGACGTGGCGGAGCTGTTGGCCGAGGATCTGCGCGGCGAGGGCTACGATATCCTGTTGCCGCGGCGCGCGACGGACGATCCGGCTGCACTGGTGGAGCGCTTTGTCCGCAGCGGCGGTGTGTTGCTCGGTGCTCGCACTTTCTGGCAGGGACTCGACATCCCGGGCCCCGCACTCCAGGCGGTGGTGATCGAGAAGCTGCCCTTCGAGGTGCCGACGGAGCTGCGCAAGCGCCGCGAGGAGCGCCTCAAGCGCGCCGGTGAGAACAGCTTCGAGCGCTACACGCTCGGCAAGATGCTGCTCAACCTCAAGCAGATGAGCGGTCGCCTGGTGCGCAGCGAGGAGGACCGCGGCATCGTGGTGATCGTCGAGGGACGCACCGACAAGCGCTACTTCCGACGTGTGAGTGACGCGCTGCCGCCCGGCTGCGGTGTGCAGGTGGCGACACCGGCGGACCTCGAGGGGTTGCTGCGCGAGGTGGGCATCCAGCCCGACGCCTAGCTGGTCTCGGGCCCCGACGGGCGAGGGGGAAGTATGAGCGAGACGGGTTCCGAGCAGAAAGTTGCTCTGGTCACCGGTGGCGGCACCGGCATCGGCGGTGCCTGCTGCGCTGCACTGGCAGCGGAGGGATTTCGGGTGGGCGTGCACTATCGCTCGAGCGAGAGCTCCGCGCGTGAGCTGGCGGATTCGCTCGAGGGGGCCTTCACCGTGCGGGCAGACCTCACCTTGGCCGAAGACATCGATGCCCTGGTGGTGCAGCTGAAGGAGGTTGCGGGGCGCGTGGACGTGCTGGTGAACAACGCCGGCTACAACGTCAACGCGCCGATGCTCTCGATGAAGCTCGACGATTACGACGCCATCTTCGGCGTGGCCCGCGGCACCTGGTATCTGACCAAGCAGATTCTGCGCCGTTTCATGTTGCGCAAGAAGTTCGGACGCGTCATCAACGTCTCCAGTGTGGTCGGGCACACGGGAAACCCAGGCCAGATTCCGTACACGATGGTGAAGGCGGGCCTCGACGCGTTCACCAAGTCGTTGGCCCAGGAGCTCGCGGGCCGCGACATCCTGGTGAACTCGGTGGCTCCGGGCTTCATCGACACGGAGATGACCGACGAGCTACCCGACGAGGTGAAGCAGAGCATCATCGCGCGCATCCCGCAGCAGCGCATGGGCCGGCCCGAGGAGATCGCCGATGTGGTCGCCTGGCTGGCCACTCGCGCCAGCTACGTGAACGGCAGCGTGATCCACGTCAACGGTGGCCTCTTTGGCGGATGAGCCGGTGCAGGAGCAGCGCGGCGTCTTCAATCCCCGGGTGGTCGACCTCATCTCCTGGGACGCCGAGCGAGAAGAGGTCGTACTGATGATGCTGGAGGAGCGCCCCTGGGCGAACGATCCCGAGCAGCTCAGCCAGCTCGAGGCCAAGTTCAACGCCTATCTGGCGTACGTGTTCGACGGCCATCTGGCGCAGCAGTACCCGAGCTACGAGAACAGGGACGTCTGTTTTCGGCTCGACTGCGCGCAGTCGCCGCGGGGGGAAGTCGAGAACATGCTGCGCGCCATCCAGAGTCACGCAGCGGGTGAGGGTGTGCGCTTCGTCGTTCATGTGATCCAGGGGACCGCCCACTGACGCTGCGGCGCCATTGCGGCGCTCGTCGCAAGTGGCCCCGCGCCGGGGCGCCCGAACGCGATCGTCACTGTGGTCGACACCCGCGCGCAGACCTGGAGGACGCGCTCAGCGAGTTCCTCGCCTCCTTGCGGCGAGCTCGAGCAGTCCAGTGGCGAAGAGGAGTGCGGTGGTGGGTTCGGGGATGACTGCCGTGCCAAGAACAGGCGCAAGCAGACTTGCAATGTGTTGGTGCCCTGCTTGATCTGGGTGAACTCCGTCCCATGTTGTCGGCGGGAGTGCCCAAAGGTGTGCACCAGGCTGTGCAGCCCCTGTCGACCAGATCCAATTGACTTGTGTTGCATATCCGTCGATGAGATCGTTCCACCAAGCTGGTCCGGTGGGACTGCGATAGGGCGGAGAAATGTAGATCGTCCTGCCATCACCAAATAGCATTCCGACGAGTTCCAATAATCTGTTCCTGAATTTGATCGGCGGCAGCTCGTCGAAACCCGAATCATTCGCGCCTAATAGAATGTGTACTGTTTGATTCGGCTCCAGGTACGGAGCTGCTGCTACGGAAAAATTGTTGATCCAACTGGTCGTAGTCCAGCCCCCGTGCCCTTGATTGTCTCCTCCTGCCAGCAAGTCTGCATATGATGTGAATCCTGGTGTTCCTGCCGTAATCGAATCGCCGATGAAGAGGATCGGAGCCGCCGAAGCTGCCGAGGTTCCACCCAAGACCATCAGGAATGCCAGGAGTCGAAGCATCTGCATCCACGCCTCCAGCGCAAGACCGGTGTTCAGCAGTCTATCATTCCACGTATCCGAGCTCGCGCAGCGCAGCGCTCTCCGCCGGATCGAGTGCCGCGCCGGCCGGTGCAGGCGGCGGCGGGCGCAGGCCAGCCTCGTAGTCGCTGGCGAGACGCGCGAGCTCGGCAGCGGCGGCCGGCTGCGTGTCGAGCAGGTTGTGTGTCTCCCCCGGATCGGCCGTCAGGTCGAAGAGCTGGTCACCGGACGCGTGGAAGCGCGGATGCTGGGGTACGAACTTGAGCGGCGCTCGGATCGCGACCCGCCGCGGCGGCTCGGGGAGTAGCGTGTCGACCTCGAGCACCAGTGGGAAGAGCGCGTGATCTTCGGGGAGTGTCTCGTGACCCCGCAGCGCCGCGCTGAGATCGCGGCCGGGCAGGCTCGGGTCCGGCGGCAAGCCGGCCAGCGCCAGAAGCGTCGGCAGGAAGTCGAGATGCCAGACCGGCGCCTCGATGGAACGCGCGCCGCTGCGCTCGAAGAGTCGCGGGTAGGAGATGATCCACGGCACCCGCAGCACCTCTTCGTAGGGCACGTAGCCGTGCCAGGGCTGGCCGTGCTCGAAGAAGGCTTCGCCGTGATCCGCCGTGACGACGAGCAGTGTGTCCTCCCACAGGTCGAGCGTCTCGAGCCGTTCACGCAGCTTCCCGAGCATGCGGTCGGTGGTGACGACGCGGGCGTCGTAGCTCGCGCGCATCGCCGCGACGCCGAACTCGAAATGCGGATGCTCCTTCAGCGCCTCGACCGGCCGCAGCGCGACGGCGCGCACTCGGCTCACCCCGCGCTCGGCCAGGGGATTGAAGAGCTGGAACAGGTGGCGATGCGCGGTCGGGATCAACGCCGGGTCGTCGCCCTCGGAGTACGTTGCCGCCAGCTCGCGAACGACCGGGGCCGAGGGAAGCGCCAGCTCGGGGTGACGCTCGCGCAGTGTCTTCCAGCCGCCGTAGGGGTCGTGAGCGGCGTAGGTGTGGAGGAAGAGGAAGAAACGCTCTGCCGCGTGCCGTTCGATCCAGTCGAGCACCTCGGGCAAGCGCTGCCGCACCAACGTGCGGCGCGGAAGCTGCGTGTAGCGGTCGAAGCCCCGCGCGAAACCGTAGCTCTCGCGCAGGTAGCCGCCCTCGTGGAAGCCGCGAGTCGCGTAGCCGGCCGCACGCAGCCGCTCGGCCATTGTCGGCGTGCCCGGAGCGAGCGCAGGGCGCGCCGTGTGTAGCGGGTGTTCGGCCGCGTCGGTGCCGGTCAGCAGCGTGGCGTGCGCGGGCAGCGTGTAGGACGCCGCAGCCCAGGCCCGGGTGAAATGCGCGCCCTCCTCGAGCAGCCGTGCGACGTTCACGAGCCCGTGCTGTCTCGGCTGTGCCAACAGGTCGGCACGCACCGTGTCGAGGCTCAGCAGCACGATGCGCTGGGGCTTCGGCAGTGGAGCGGGACTCGAGCCGCAGGCTGCCAGCAGCGCGGCGAGCAGTGCGGCGAAACACGGGCGCACGGCTTTCAGCCGAGCAGGGCCAGCACCCGGTCGACGCCCTCGAAGAGGTCGTCTTCTGGGATGTTGAGGGCCGGGAAGAAGCGCACCACACGTCCGGCGGTGACGTTCACGACCACGCCGTCGGCGAGTGCACGTGCCGGCAGCTCCGCGGCCTTGTCGGCCTGGCGCAAGACCAGGCCCTGGAGCAGTCCGCGTCCGCGCACCGTCTCGACGAGATCCGTGTGTCGGGTCTGGAAATCGCGCAGGCGTCCCTGGAGCTTTGCACCGAGTTCGGCCGCGCGTTGGTCGAGTCTCTCCTGTGCGAGGATGCGCAGCACCGTGTTGGCCGCGGCCGCAGCCAGCGGATTGCCGCCGTAGGTCGTGCCGTGATCGCCGATCTGCACGGTCTCGGCCACCGCGTCGGTGCAGAGAAAGGCGGCCACTGGGAAGCCGCCGCCGAGACCCTTGCCGAGGGTCGCGATGTCCGGCTGCACGGCCTCGTGCTGATAGCCGAGCGGCGTGCCGCAGCGGCCGATGCCCGTCTGGATCTCGTCGAAGACCAGCAGCGTGCCGCTGGCGTCGCAGATCTCGCGCAGACCGGCCAGGTAGCCGTCTGTCGGCACGTTCACGCCGCCTTCGCCCTGGATGGGCTCGACGACGAATGCGGCCACGTCGCGGGTCACCGCCCTGGCCGCGGCGTCGAGGTCATCGAACGGCACGATGTCGCTCTCGGGAAGCAGCGCGGCGTAGGGCTCGCGGTGCTTGGCCTGTCCGATCAGGCGCAGCGCGCCCAGCGAACGGCCGTGAAACGAGTTGTGGGTCGACACGTAGCGGCGGCGCCCGGTCGCCCGGTGCGCGAGCTTCACGACGCCATCCATCGCTTCGGTGCCGGAGTTCACCAGAAACGAGTGCGGCAGCGCGCCGTTCGAGAGGTCCGACAAGCGTTCGAGCAGCTCGAGCTGCGGCAGGCTGTAGAAAATGTTGGTCGTCTGCATCAGCTTGCCCGCCTGCTCGGAGATCGCCCGCACGAGCTCCGGGTGCGAGTGGCCCAGGCAGCACACCCCCCAGCCGGCCATCAGGTCGAGGTACTCGCGGCCGTCGGCGTCTCGCAGGCGCGCGCCGCGGCCCTCGACGATCACGGCCGGGTGCCGCTTGACCACCGGGATGAAGTGCTTCTGCTCGGTGTTCCGGGCGTCTTCGAGCTTCATGCTGTCTCCTGCTGTCGGGCTGCGCGGGTTCACCACTCTAGCGCGGAGAGCTAACGTTCCCTTCCGGAGGCCCCCCCATGCCCGATGTGATCTTGCTCCAGGGAATCCAGGTGCCCGCCGCGCTCGGCGTGACCGCCGCTGAGCGCCGCCAGCGGAGACCGGTGCAGCTCGACCTCGAAATCGAGGCCGACCTGGCCCGGGCCGGCTGTACGGACCGCATCGGCGACACGCTTCATTACAAGCACATCTTCGAGGTGGTGGAAGACGTGGCCTCGCACCAGGAGCACAAGCTGGTGGAGGCCCTGGCCCACCGCATCGCCAAGGCGGTGCTCGAGAAGTTCGAGGCGGACGCCATCACCGTGACGGTGCGCAAGCCCACCCCCATCGCCGGAGTGCTCCAGCACGCCGGCGTGCGTGTGCGCCGGACCCGCGAATCCCTCTGAGCCCATCCACCGTCGCCGAAATGGAGCCTCTATCCAGGGGGCGCTATCCTGCTCGGCTCCCTGGCCCCCGGGGCCAGCTCGCCAGAGGAGAGGACGTGCCCGATTTTCAGCCCGCTGCCGAGGCCGTGAACCTCGCCAATGCCGATGCAGCACAGATGTCCAAGAACGAACGGCTGAAGCTCGAGAGCCAGGGGCTCTTCTTCGTGTCGGCGAGCGGCGAGGTGCGCACCTTTCTCGATGAGGTGAACGAGCTCGACAGCGGCGCCAACGTCACCATCGGAAACGACGCCAAGGAGCTCTCGAAATTCTTCGGCATCTACCGGCAGCAGGGGCGCGGGGAGCGCGGGCGCAAGACGGCTGAACACTTCTTCATGGTGCGTATCCGCAACCCGGGTGGCGGTGCGCTGAACAAAGCGCAGTGGGCCGCCCTCGATGCGGCGGCGGAC
Organism: Deltaproteobacteria bacterium; assembly: GCA_019310965.1. GTDB lineage: Bacteria > Myxococcota_A > UBA9160 > UBA9160 > SMWR01. The sequence goes on along the minus strand of JAFDDG010000004.1, from coordinate 21,834 downwards.
GAGTTCGCGGATGGCACGATTCGCATCACCTCGCGGCAGGGCGTCCAGTATCATCACGTCTACGCTCCGAAGCTCGCGCCGCTGGTGCGCCACCTGAATCGCGGCTATCGCGATCACGCCACCCTCGGCGCCTGCGGCGACGTGAGCCGCAACGTGATGGGATCGCCCATCGATCAGCTCGACCCCGAGCACGAGGTCGGCGGCTCCGAGCTGGCCGAGGCCATCGCCCAGGAGCTGGCTCCGCGCACCTCGGCCTACTTCCAGATCTTCCTCTCCGACGAGGAAGGAAGGAACCGGGGACCGCGGAGTCCCGAGGAGCCGCTCTACGGTCCGCAGTACCTGCCGCGCAAGTTCAAGGTGGGTATCGCCCACCCGACGGACAATTCGGTGGACGTGTTGACCCAGGACGTGGGCTTCGTGCCGGCTTCTAGCGACGGCTCTGCCTGGGACCTCTACTCCGGTGGCGGGCTTGGGCTCAGCCACAACAACCCGGCGACTGCGGCGCTCCTCGGCCTCTACCTCGGCCGCGTGCGCCGCGAGCAGGTGGTCGAAGCGACCCGGAGCCTCGTGTTGCTCCAGAAGGAGAACGGCGAGCGCAAGGACCGCAGGGCGGCGCGCTGGAAGTACACCTTGCGCCGACTCGGCGTTCCGTTCGTGAAGGAGCAGCTCAAGACGCGCTTCGCCATCGAGCTCGAGGAAGTGGAGCCCACACCGCTGCCGCCCATGCAGCTGCACCTGGGTTGGCACGAGCAGCGCGGTGGGCGCGGCTGGTACGGCATCTCGGTGCAGAGTGGGCGCATGGGCCCGAAGCTGCGCAAGGTGGTGCTGAAGGCCGTGACGGAGCTCGACCTCACGGTGCGGATCACCCCGCAACAGGACCTGCTGCTCTGCGACGTGGGCGACCGCGATGCGCTCGAGCGGATCCTCGCCGAGGGTGGTGTAAAGCCGCCGGAAGCGATCTCGCTGGTGCGTCGCAACGCGATGGCCTGCCCGGCCAAGCCCACCTGCGCCCTCGCCATGACCGAGGCCGAGAGGATCCTGCCCCGGTACTGCGATGCCATCGAAGCCGCCGGCCTCGGCGATGTCGACGTGGTGATCCGCATGACCGGCTGTCCGAACAACTGTGCGCGGCCGCCCTCGTCGGAGATCGGCATCTACGGCTACGGCAAGAACGACCACGTGATCCTGGTGGGAGGCTCGCGGGAGGGCTCGCGGCTGGCGCACACGCTGTTCCAGAGGCTTCCGGGCGAGCGGATGCCAGAGGCGCTGTGCGGCATTCTGCGCGCCGTCGAGGAGCGCAATCCGGAGGGTCTACCCGCCGGCGAGTTCCTGCACCGTACGGACCCCGCACAGCTGCGCGAGTGGGTCGGTGTCGGCGAGGCGTGAGCCGGGTCGGGCATGGTACCCTTCCGCAACGCCTTCCCCAGGGGATCCGTGAGCCCGTCCTCCCAACAGCCCATTCTTTCGCGAATCGAGGCGGAGTCCCTCGTGAAGGAGGCGGTCGAGAGCGGCGTCCTAGAACGCGTCGCCGGTGATCGCCTGGGTGCGCAGCTGTACGACCCGCTGGTCCGCGAGGCGGTGCTCGAGGGTGCCTTCGAGAGCAAGCGCCGCGGCAAGGGAGACGTCGTCAGCGTCTCGAGGAACGTCTTCCTGCCGCTCACCAATCTGTGTCGCGATCGCTGTGGCTACTGCACCTTCGCCAAGCAGCCCGATGATCCGGCTGCCAAGACCTACACGCTCGAAGAGGTGGCCGACGCGGTGCGCGGCGCCAGGCGGGCGGGCTGTGTCGAGGCGCTCTTCTGCCTCGGCGACAAGCCGGAGAAGGCCTACAAGAGCCATCGCGATTGGCTGACCACCCAGGGGCTGACCGCCACTTCCGAATACCTGGTGGAGGCCTGCCGCGTGGCATTCGAGCTCGGCATGCTGCCGCACAGCAATGCCGGCATCCTGACTGTCGAGCAGATGCAGGCGCTCAAGCGCTGGAATGTGTCGATGGGACTGATGCTCGAAACCACCAGCACGCGCCTGCGCCGCCGGGGCATGGCTCACTACGTGGCGCCCGACAAGGAACCGGAAGTGCGGCTGCGCATGCACCGCGAGGCAGGAGAGCTCGCGATCCCGTTCACGAGTGGGCTGCTGCTCGGGATTGGCGAGAACGCCGCCGAACGCGTGGATACGCTGTACGCGATTCGCGAGGTCGCCGACGCCTACGGCCACATCCAGGAAGTGATCGTGCAGCCCTTTCATCCCAAGCTGGGCACGCCGATGCAGTTCGTCGATCCGCTCGATGACGCGGAGATCGCCGGCTGGGTGGCGCTGGCGCGCCTGGTGATGGGTCCGGGCGCCAATGTGCAGGCGCCGCCGAACCTCGCACCGGAGGTGCTCGAGCTGCTGCTGCGCAGCGGCCTCAACGACTGGGGCGGCGTGTCGCCGGTGACGGTCGACTTCATCAACCCCGAGGCACCCTGGCCCGAGCTGCGCGAGCTGCGCGACCGGACCGAAGCGGCGGGGCAGAAGCTCGTGGAACGGCTGCCGGCGTATCCGGAGCACCTGGCCCAGCCAAAGTTCTTTCATCCGCAGGTGCTGGAAGCCACTCTGGGTCTGGCAGATGCCGACGGCTGGGCAAAGCCAGTGGCTGAGAAAGGGAGGGCAGCGTGAGCCTCGATCGTTTGTTCGGGGAGTTGCGCCCCGAAGTTGCGCGCATTCTGGATGCGGCGCTTTCTGGCCGCGAGCTTTCGGTGGACGATGCAGAGCTCCTGCTCGGCACCGAAGGTGCGGAACTTCAAGCGTTGCAGCGTGCCGCCGACGTGGCGCGTGCCGAAGACAAGGGCGACGACGTCAGCTTCGTGGTGTGTCGCAACATCAATTTTACCAACATCTGTTATGTGGGCTGCACCTTCTGCGGCTTCTCGCGTCACAAAGACGAGGAGGACGCCTACGACCATCCGATGGAGGCGCTGCTCGTCAAGGCCAAGGACGCGGTTGCGCGCGGCGCCACGGAGGTCTGCATCCAGGGTGGCATACACCCGAACAAGGATCACACCCACTACCGGGAGATTCTCGAGGCGATCAAGGGAGAGTTCCCGGATCTGCACATTCACGCCTTCTCACCGGAGGAGATCGACTTCGGCCACAAGAAGAGCGGCATGGAGTTGTCGGACTATCTGCGCTGGCTCGTCGACGCAGGGCTCGGAAGCATGCCCGGCACCGCGGCCGAGATTCTCGACGACGAGTTGCGCAGGGTGTTGGCGCCGCGCAAGCTCGACACCGCTCGTTGGGTAGAGATCGTGAAGGCGGCTCACGGTATCGGCCTGCGTTCGACCTCGACGCTCATGTACGGGCATCTGGAGACCCAGCGCCATGTGGCGAATCACCTGGGCCTGTTGCGCGATATCCAGCAGGAGACCGGCGGCTTCACCGAGTTCGTTCCGCTCGGTTTCATCCACGAGCGCAACACGCTCTTCAACCATATGCACGCGCGTCCCGGCTCGTCGGCGCCGGAAGATCTGCGCCTCATCGCGGTGGCACGGCTCTTCCTGCGCCCCGGGATCCAGAACATCCAGGTTTCCTGGGTGAAGCTGGGCCGCAAGCTGTCGCAGATCGCCCTGATGAGCGGCGCCAACGACTTCGGTGGCACGCTGATGGAAGAGTCGATCAGTCGCGAGTCAGGCTCCGACCACGGCGAGAATCTTCCCCAGGAAGAGATGCGTCGCCTGATCCGAGAGATCGGCCGCACGCCCGTCGAGCGCAGCACCGAGTACGGCATTCTGCGCCGCTTCGACGACCCGATCGACGATCCGCCGTCTCTCGAGCCAAAGATCGAGCCGCAGCTCTCGGGCCCCGCCCGCCAGCGTCTCGCCAACAAGAAGGTCCCGGCCGCCAACTCTTGAGCGCGCACCCTCGCGAGCTGGCGACGCTACTCGGCCTGACGGCGTTGGCGCTCCTGGTCTCCGGCATCGCGCCCAGGGACCGCCCCACGTGGTGGCTCGAGGTGGCGCCGGTGTTGGTCGCCGTGCCGCTCCTCATCGCGACCCATGCGCGCTTCCCACTGACGCCGCTCCTCTATCGGCTCGCCTTCCTGCATGCGCTCGTGTTGATTCTCGGCGGGCACTACACCTACGCAGAGGTGCCGCTCGGCTTCTGGTTTCAGGATGCTCTCGATCTCTCTCGCAATCACTACGACCGGCTCGGGCATTTCGTGCAGGGCTTCGTGCCGGCCATTCTCGCCCGCGAATTGCTGCTGCGGCTGACGCCGCTCGAGCGCGGTGGTTGGCTCTTCTATCTGGTGCTCGCCGCCTGCCTCTCGTTCAGTGCATTCTACGAGCTGATCGAGTGGTGGACGGCGGTCGCCGCCGGAGAGGCCTCCGACGCATTCCTGGGAACACAAGGCGACGTCTGGGATACGCAGTGGGACATGTTCCTGGCGCTGTGCGGCGCGCTCCTGGCACAGCTGGTGCTGGTCGGTCGGCACGATCGCGAGCTGGCTGCTCTCGCTTCCCGCTAACGCTGTTCGCGAAGCTTGTCCAAGCGCTTGGCGAGCTCCTCGACCTGGTAGCGCAGGGGTGCGCGCTCGAGGATGCGGCGTTCGATGGACTTCACGGCGTTGCTGACGGCGGGGTGGTCGCGGTCGAAGCAGCGGGCGATCACGGCCAGCGGCGCGTCGCTGTAGCGACGGCAGAAGTACATGGCGAGCTGCCGCGGCAGCAGTGCGTCCCGCCGCCGCGAGCGGGTGGCCATGGCCGCGTGGGTGGTGCCGAAGAACGTCGCCACGGTCTCGATCACTGCCTGCGGGTCGAGGGGGCGTGCGGCGTCCGGCAGCGGGGAGAGCTTGTGGAGTGCGGCTCGGGTGAGCTCGCGATCGATCGACCGCTTGAGCAGCGATGCGGTAGCCACCAGCTGGATCAAGGCCCCTTCGAGATCGCGCACGTTGCCACGCACGGCGTCGACCAGGAGGTTCAGGCACTCCTCGGGCACGTGCACGCCGCCCGCTGCGGCCTTGGCGCGCAAGATGCGTCGCCGCACCGCGGCGTCCGGCGGCTCGATCTCGGCCACGAGACCCGCGGTGATCTGCGACTGCAGCCGCGGGTCCAGTCCGTCGATGTCTCGCGGCAGGCGGTCGCCGGTGAGCAGAACGCTGGCGCCGGCGTCACTGAGGTGCACCAGCGTGTGAAAGAGCTCGAGCTGTGTGGCCTTCTTCGAGCTCAGGAACTGCACGTCCTCGAGCACCAGCAGGTCGCACTGTTCCCGGTAGCGGCGCTTGAAGGCGGGCATCGTCTTGCCGCGAATCGCCGCCATGAAGTGGCCGGTGAAAGTCTCGGCGGATTCGTAGATGGCGCGCGCGCGGCGGCCATGGTGTGCCTCGCGGGCCGTGGCCCGCGCCAGGTGCGTCTTGCCGAGCCCCGATGCCGCGGCCAGGTAGAGCGGATTCAGGCCCGGCTGGCGGTCGCGGGCGAGCGCCAGGCAGGCCTCGCGGGCCAGCGCGTTGCCCCGCCCGACCACGAAGCCGTCGAAGCTGAAGGGCAGCGTGGCGCGCGATGCCGCGGGCTTCGTGTCCCGCGTGGAGGCCTGGGCCGGTGCCGGCGCCGCCACCGAGGGCGGGGCGCTGGGTCGCGGCGGCGCAACGTCGCGCGCCGCAACCGCGCGCCCGGCACCCAGACCGAGCTCCACCTTCATCGGTTTGCCCGCGGCCTCGTTGGCGTGGAGCTGGATCGCCTTCAGATAGCGGTCGCGGACCCGGTCCCGGTGGAAGGGGGTCGGGCAGCGCAGCAGCAGCCCTTCTGGGCGCTCCTCGACCCCGAGGCACGCAACCCAGGCGTCCAGCGTGAAGGCAGAGATGTCTTGTCCGAGACGGCGCAGAACACCATCCCAGAACGGCGTAGGGGGGTGCATGCCGTTCCGCGATTCCCAGCAATTTTTGGCGAATTCACGCCGAATACCCAACCATCATCATTCGACGCGGCGGCAGTACACCACGTTCGTGAACCGCTGGCAACGCTGGGCTGCGGCACTCTTGCGGGCGGAAAAAGGGTCTTGCGCAGCCTGGCAATATCTGCAATTCCCGTCGAAGAACCGCTGTTTGCAAGTCGAAAGCCGATTCGTTTTCGCGGAGTTTGGCGCGAGGGTTGAGGCGAGTTCGTCGAAATCGATTGGGGTGTGTCGGGAAGCGTACACCGAGAATCAAAACTCTCTTTTTCGACGTAAAACGACGATTTTCTGGATATCACTAGATTTTTCGGCAGTGGCGCGGCCGCCTCAATGCGGCTGGCGGGAGCCCTTCGTCGGCTGCCAGGCCTCTGCGAGCCGAAACGCCAGCAATCCCTCCAGGCGTTCGAAGCGTTGTGGGATGTTCTCGGCTTCGAGGAGCCCCTGCTTTTCGGGCGGAGAGAAGGCCAGGGCGTTCGCCAGCGTGTTCACGAAGGTCGCCGCATCGGCGCCGGTCAGAATCCCGTCCACGAGGCCGGTGGCCCGCTTCGGATCCCTGCGCCTCACCAGCGAGCGCACCTGTGCCTCGATGCGCCGGCGCAGTTCGGCCACCTGCTGCGCGGCTTCGGCCGGCAAGGGATCGGCCAGCCACGCGACTTCTGCCACCCGATAGAGGCGCGCGGGCGACGCTTCGAGTTCCGACACGATGCGGAAACGGCTCTCGCCCGTGAGCACGATGTTGTAGCGGCCGTCCGGGAGCAGCTGATCCTGGCTGATCGTGCCGGCGCAGCCGATCGGGTAGACCGGCGGATTGCCGGGCATCGCGCCGCTGTGCTCCGGCGGCACCGTGACCATGCCGATGCGTCGGTCTCCGGCCAGCACGTCGGCGGCCATCTGGCGGTAGCGCGGCTCGAAGAGAAGCAGTGGCGTCTGCACGCCGGGGAAGAGCACGACGTTCGACAGCGGAAAGATCGCGAGTTGCTGCGTGCTCACGGACTCAGCATAGCCGCTGCCGTCACGGCGATGGGATACGCTCCCGGGTGAATGGGTGGGAAGGACGCGATGGAGGCCCGAGCCGTCATGACGCGGCTGCGGGCCGATTCGGCGCGCATCGCGGGGGAGTTCGGCTTGCGCTACCGAGCCATCGAGTCCGAGCGCCCGGGCGTGAACGGACACTACGGCCTGTGCACGTCCGACGGGCTGATTCGCATCCGGCTGCGCCACGCCACCAGCGGTCGCCTGCTCAAGTACTCGAGTCTGGTGAACACGCTCTGCCACGAGCTGGCACACCTCAAGCACTTCCACCACGGCCCGCTCTTCCAGGCCTTCGACCAGAAACTGCTCGATTGGGCGCGGCGCGAGGGCATCTACCAGCCGGGTCGCAGAGCACCGTCGTCGCCCGCGCGAACTGCACCGCAGCCCCCGCACGGGCCGAATCAGCTCGAGTTGTTCGGTTGAAGCGGCCGAGCGGTCGTTCTAGGCGCCCTTGAGCGAGTCGAGTTCTTCGAGGGAATTGGGGCCCTCTTCGACTTTGCAACTGATCTCATCACAGGCGATCGCCTTGTCGATGATCTCGCGCAGCAGGCCCGCGACGCTCAGCTCGTCGTACTCGGCCAGCGCGTCCTCGAGGGAGCTCTCTGAGACGGTAAACCCGACGGAGAGCTTGATGTTGAAATCCATCGAAGCGCGTCCTTTATCCGACGTGCGGGTGTGGGCCTACACAGGCACCTCTGACCCGGCGCGTACGCTGTAAGTCACCGAAATCAAAAGCGAATTCGGATTAACGCGCGACAGGATACAACACCCCTCAGCGAAGGGCATGGCTTTTCTGCGGATTCTTCTCGATTTCGCGGCCTTAGGCGACGTTTGGGTCTGACGTGGGGGTTTCGACTCGCGCCAACTTCGAGTCGTACCGTGCGTGAGCCACCAACAGCCCGAACGCGCCGATGCCGACTGCCCCGAACAGTGCCAGCGAACGCCGGTGCAGCACGCCGAAGCGCTGCGTCGCCTCGAAGGTCGCGGCGGGGCCGGATACCTGCTCGCGGATGGAGTCGATTTCACCTGTGACGCCGAGTTCCGAGTAGCTGCAGAGTGCGGCGAGCAGCACCGGCACCGCGGCGAGCAGGGGCCCGCGGCCCAGGCCGAGGGTGACAGCCGCCAGCACGATGCCGGCTGCGGCTCCGTACACGTGCAGCCCGGCGAGCAGCGGTCCCACGACCAGCCCTGCCAACTCCGTGCTGGGAAGCACCCGGAAGGCCGTCGTCGAGACGCCGAAGGCAAAGAAGACCCAGGCGCCCACCCAGCCGCCGAGCACCAGCCACAGCGTGCTGCGCAACGCCGCATCGCCCCATTCGCTGCGACTCATGCTACGCGCCTCAACTTCACGATCCCTTTGTACCGCAACCGCACTCCGCCCGGCTCGGTTCTTCACTCGCTCTCGGGAGCGACGCCGAATGCAGCCTCGGCCAACGCCCCCCAGTGGTCCTCGCCGTTGCGGATCAGGTCCAGCCCGGCGTCGATGACGGCGAGCGATGCCGCGTCACTGGCGACGGCGGGCACGCGCGCTGCGCCGAGGGTGCGGCGCAGCAGTTCGACGCCGGCGTAGCGGGCGGCGTGTGCGAGATCGGAGCGGCTCGCGCTCGTCGCTGCGGCGTATGCCTGCCAGACGGCGCGCAAGCTGCGGTCGACGGCCCGCGCCTCGCCGCGAGCCGCGGCGGGCAGCAGCAGGTGGCCGAGCAGCTGCCCGATGTCGAAGGCCGGATCTCCCAGCTGGGCGATCTCGGCATCCAGGAGCTTCGGGCCGTTCGCCGCGAGCAGCACGTTGGCCGGTTGCACGTCTCCGTGGATCAGACAGCGGCCCGAGGCCAGGTAGCGCGCGTGCGCGGCGTCGACACTGGCGACCAGAGTCGTATCCGCCTGGATCTCTCGTGCACGCTCGGCGACGGCGGGCGAGAGCGAGAAATCGTTGGGGCGGAATGGCAGGCGGAAGATGTGGTCGCCGTGGAGCCTTCGCATCTCGTCGTTGGGAAACTGTGCGGCGAGCTCAGGGTCGCAGGTGCCGACGTGTAGTCTGCCGAGGAAGTTCGCGAGTGCGACACATTCCGGCGTGACGTCGGCGCCGCGCTCGAGGGCGGCATCGAGTCTCTCGCAGTCGCCCAGATCCTCCAGCACCAGCACGCGCTGCTCGGTGTCGACGTGCAGGACCTGCGGACAGATGCCGTCTCGGTCGAAGGGTCGCGCCAGCTCGTAGAATCGCGCCTCCTGGAGCAGGCGCTCTGTCGAGACGCGGTACTCGGGAAAGCGCTCGAGCGCAGGGCGTGCCTGCTTGACCACCCTCGAGCCGCGAGCACTTCGCACGCGTCGCACCCAGTTGACGTTCCCGTCGCCCACGACCTCGATCCGAGCCTCTTCGCCAGGTACGAGCAGGGACGAATTGCGCAGGTATTCCAACAGGTTGGTTTCGTCGAGCCGGTGCTGCCCGTTCATGGGCGCGCAGTCCGCCGGCAGAAAGGGTTCAAGCTGCGGCAGCTCCGGCCGATACGCATGTCAGTTTCTGAGCCAAATCTGGGGGGGTGAGGCTCAGACGGGACGCCCCGGAGCAGCGTTGCTCCGGGGCGCTTTGTTTTCTGTGCCCCCCCGCTCAACGGCCGGGCTGATCGCCGAGTGGCTCGAGGGTCACCTCCTGGAGCGTCTGTGCCTTGTCGGTGTCGGCGACGTCGCTGTGGCAGTCCGCGGGCTGGCTGCCGGCGGCACTCATGGCGCCGCGCGTCTTGCTGGCGAGCCGGTGGATCTCTTCCGGCGCCAGCACGCCGCGCTTCTCGAGAATTTCGCGTTGCCCGGCGGTCAGTGCCTCCGAAACCTTCGGCAGATCCCACTGGTATTCGTCGGCCTTGCCCGAGACGAACTGCGTGATCTCGCGGCTGATGCGCACCGAGCACCAGTCGTGGCCGCACATGGCGCAGAAATCCGTGTCGACGTCGAGGTCTTCGTCGTGGTACGCGCGGGCCGTGTCGGGATCGAAGGAGAGCGCGATGTGTTCCTTCCAGTTGAGCGCAGCGCGAGCCTTTGTGAGCTCGTCGTCGCGATCCCGCGCGCCCGGAATACCGAGGGCTATGTCGGCGGCGTGGGCCGCAATCCTGTACGCAATTGCGCCCTGCTTGACGTCGTCTTTCTTGGGCAGCCCCAGGTGCTCCTTCGGCGTCACATAGCAGAGCATCGACGCCCCGTGGTAGGCCGCCGCGGTGGCGCCGATGCAGCTCGTGATGTGGTCGTAGCCGGGGAAGATGTCGGTGACGAGCGGTCCGAGCACGTAGAAGGGCGCGCCGTGGCACAGGCTGCGTTCGAGCTTCATGTTGTACTCGATCTGGTCGAAGGGCACGTGTCCAGGCCCTTCGATCATCACCTGGCAGCCGTGGCGCCAGGCGCGCTCGGTGAGTTCGCCGAGGGTGGAGAGCTCCTGAAGCTGGGCCACGTCGGTGGCGTCGGCCAGCCCACCCGGGCGCAGCCCGTCGCCGATCGAAAAGGTGACGTCCCAGCGGCGCATCAGCTGGCAGATGTCGTCCCAGAGCTCGTACATCAGATTCTGTCGGTCGTGGTGCAGCATCCACTTGGCGAGAAGCGAGCCACCTCGGGACACGATGCCGATGAGGCGATCCTTCACGTAGGGCAGGTGCTCGCGCAGCACGCCCGCGTGGATCGTGAAATAGTCGACGCCCTGCATCGCCTGGTGCTCGAGGCTCGCGAGCACCGCATCGCGATCCAGGTCTTCGATGCGGCGGCCGATGATCATCGCGTAGATCGGCACCGTGCCGATGGGCACCGTCGAGTTCTGGAGGATGGCCTCGCGGCAAGCGTCGAGGTCGCCGCCCGTCGAGAGATCCATCACCGTGTCCGCGCCCCAGCGCTCGGCCCACTCGAGCTTTTCGACTTCGTCGTCGGTGCCGCTCGAGACCGGAGAGGCGCCCATGTTCGCGTTGACCTTGGTCCTGCTGGCGCGGCCGATGGCCATCGGGTCGAGGCGATAGCCCAGATGCACCTTGTTGGCGGGGATCACCATGCGCCCTGCGGCGACTTCGTCGCGCACCTGCTCGGGTGTGAGGTGTGGCTCGTGCTCGGCGACGCGGCGCATCTCGGCCGTGACAGTGCCGAGGCGCGCGTGCTCGAGCTGTGTCACCGGTACGAAGCCCGCGGGCGCCGCCCAGCTGCCGTCTTTGCGCTGCGTCCAGTCCGGTGGCATGAAATCCCAGGCCGTCTTGTCGGACGGCTGCGGCATGCCGGGCGTGTCGGGCGAGCTGAATGCGAGCGGGCCGCCGATTTCGGGCAGCCTCGCGAAGCTGCCCGGGGTCGTGCCCGCGCCACGGCTCGACGGGTCGAGGCCGCGGGGCGGCAGCTGCCAGCGATGATTGGGGGGGCCGGAAATCTTGCTCGACATGACGCTCTCCTCACTTCTGCCGTGGAGCGTCGGGTCGAGATGCGCGCCTGAAGCCGATCCCTACGCCCGTTCGAATGGGTTCAGGTTCGACGGGTGTGATCTCAGGCCGTTCTCGGTCGGCCACCCCGCGGCTCCGTTCGTGCGCCAAGCTACCACTCGACGCTGCGGGCCACAATCCGTGCTGCCGCTGTCGCATCGATTCGTCTGCGCCGCTTCAGCCGAACCCACCGTACCGCCGCGGAGCCAAAGAAGCCGGCCGCGCGCTACCGTCTGGGCGCCATGCTGCGATTTCTGTCGGTTCTGTGTCTGGCGGCGGCTCTCGTCGGGTGCGATCGCAACGTCGAGCCCTATGTCGAGGGCGAGCAGCCGCGGCAGCCGGATCTCTCGGCGATTTTCCCCGAGGGTGCCGAGCGCGCGGCCGCGGGCGATGTGCGGCTCCCCGAGCCGCCCCAGCTCGGCGGGCGGGGCGCGGATCCCTCGTCCGAGGCGTCGCCGATTCGCGGGGTGATCCGCGTCGCTGACGGGCTCCAGGAGCGCGTGGGCAGCGGAGGCGTGCTCTTCCTGATGGCCCGGTCCGGCTCGGACGGTCCGCCGCTGGCCGTGCAGCGCATCGCCCAGCCGGGTTTCCCGCTCGAATTTGCCCTCGGGCCCGAGCACCGCATGATCCAGACGCTGCCCTTTGCCGGCGAGCTCCGCCTGACCGCGCGGCTCGACTCCGACGGCGATGCGGGCTCGCGCACGCCCGGCGATCTCCAGGGCAAGGCCGCCGGCGTGCACGCGCCGGGCGCGACAGGGGTGGAGATCGTTCTGGACGAGATGCTGTAGAGACGCCCCGGCTAGCGGCGCCAGAACTGAGGCTGGAAAATCGAGAGCAGGGCGAAGAACTCGAGCCGCCCGAGCCACATCAGCCCCACCATCACGAGCTTCTGCCACGGAGCGAAGAACGCGAAGTTCTCGGTGGGGCCGACCCCCGCCAGGCCCGGTCCGATGTTGGAGAGTGTCGCGATCGCCGCCGTCGCCGCCGTCAGGATGTCGACGTCCCCGACGGCGAGCAGGATCGCGCCGAAGCCCCATGCCGTCACCCACAGGATGAGCAGGCCGACCACGCCTCGCACGGAGTCCTCGGGAACCGTGCCCCGGCCGACGGCCACCGCGATGACAGCGTTCGGACTGAAGGTGAGCCGCACCTCGCGGAGAGCCGCCTTCCAGGCGATCAGCAGCCGTACGATCTTGACGCCGCCCGCGGTGGAGCCGGCGCAGCCGCCCACGAGCATCAGGCCGACCAGCACGGCGACCGCAAGGCTCGGCCACTGGGAGAAGTCTGCGGTGCTGAAGCCCGTCGTCGTGAGGATCGACACCACCTGGAAGGCGGCATCGAGGACGGCGGTGTCGGCGCCGCCCGTCCCGGCGAGCGCCAGGTCGAATGCGACGATGGCGGCGGCGCTCACCACGATGGCGGCGTAGACGCGAAGCTCGATGTCGCGCAGGGCGATCAGGTCGCGGCGCCGCAGCAGTGTGTAGTAGAGGGAGAAGTTGACTCCTGCGGCGATCATGAAAAGCATCACCACGAGCTTCACACTTGCGCCGAAGCCCGCGATCGAATCCGAGTGAGGCGAAAAGCCGCCCGTCGAGAGCGTCGAGAAGCTGTGGGTCAGGGCGTCGTAGACGCCGACGCCGAGCATGAGCAGAAGCACCACCTCGACCAGCGTGAGCGCGACGTAGATCCGGAAGAGCGCGAGCGCCGTCTCCTGAACCCGCGCATGCAGGATCTCGGCCTTGGGCCCGGGCACCTCGAGCTTGAACAGGAAACGCGCGCCGGGTCCGAGCTCCGAGAGCAACGCAACGAAGAGCACCACGATGCCGATGCCGCCGAGCCATTGCGTAAAGCTTCGCCAGAAGAGCAGCGGGCGCCCAACCGCCTCGATGTCGACGAGGATGGAGGCGCCGGTCGTGGTGAAGCCCGACGCCGATTCGAAGAGCGCGTCGATGACACTCGGGATTGCACCGCTCACCACGTAGGGGATGGCACCGGTGAGCGAGGCGAACAACCACGCGCCGACCACGATCAGCACGCCCTCGCGCCGATAGAGTTCACCGGTGGTGCTGCCGAGTGTCCGGCAGGCGAGGCCGATGCCCGCGGATGCCGCGGCTCCGATTGCCAGGCCCGGGGCCGCCGCAGCGCCGCCGGCTTCCAGGCACCAAACGAGGGGCACGAGCTGTGCGCCGGCCAGGATGAAGAGCAGCTGTCCGAGGATGTGCAGTACGCGCCGCGTGTTCATCGCCGCGCCCTACTCGGCCTCCGAGCCCGGGAAGAGCAGATGCGCCGTGCTCACTTCCGACTCGCGGACGAAGAGCACGACCTCGTCGTTGATCTCGAGCTGATAGTCGCCGTCGGGTACTTCGGCCTTTCCGTTGCGCAGCACCGCCGCCACGATCAGGCCCTGAGGAATCTCGATGTCGCCGAGACGGCCTCCGGCTGTCGGACTGCGCCGTTCGACGCGGCGGTGTATGAACTGGGCCGCGCCATTTGCGAACGAGACGATGTGGGGCTCGTAGTTGTTGTTGATGTAATTACGGATGCGTTCGGCGGCGATCGTGCGCGGCGAGACGACTTCGAGGAGCCCGACCTTGCGCCACAGGCTCGAAGTCTCGCTCTTTTGCACCAGTGCCGTGAGCTGCTGCGCGCCGAGCTCCTGCGCCAGCAGACATGCCATCAGGTTGGTCTCGTCGTTGCCCGTCAGCGCGATGAAGGCGCGCGCCGAGCCGATGCCCTCGGCGCCGAGCAGCGACATATCGGTGGCGTCGCCATGCAGGATCTCGAATTGCGGAAACTCAGCCGCCAGCTCCTCGGCGCGCTCGCGACGTTGCTCGATGATCTTGATCGTGCGTGCCTGTCGCTCGAGCCCCGTTGCGACGGAGCGTGCCGTCGAGCCACCTCCGGCGATTACCACGGTGCCGAGCGTTTGCGCGTGGCCGCTGATCTTCTTCTCGACCTCGTCGATCACGTCGCTGGTGCCGAGCACGAGCGCCTCGTCGCCGGGCTGGGCATGATCGTTTCCGGTCGGAACGATGAGTCTGGAGCCAGAGATCAGCGCCAGCACGAGACTTCCCCGCGGCAGGTCGACGTCGGACAGGCGGCGCTCGTGGAGCAGAGATCCGGCCTCGATATGGGTGCGGCGCACCTGCACCGCACCGCCGGCCAGGTACTCGATCTCGAGGGTGTTGTATCCGAGCACGTGGTTCAGCACGCGCGTCGTCGTCAGCAGCTGCGTCGAGAGCAGCAGGTCCGCGCCGAAGGCGCGTTCGTACGTGCGGCCGTAGCGCGTCACATCCTCGGAGGTGGCAACGCGCACGACCGTACGCGGGGCCCCCGCACGCTTTGCGAGCAGCGACGCCGCCAGGTTGGCTTCGTCGGACGAACTCGCCGCGACGAACAGATCGCTGTCTGCGACTCCCGCCGCTTCGAGGGTGGGGACGTGCGCGCCGTTGCCCTGGACGAAGCGCGCGTCGAGCTGTTCTTCCACGAGCTGGCGCTTGGCCGGATCCTGGTCGATCACCGTGACCCGGTGACCTTCGGACGAGAGCGTGCGCGCGAGGTAGCGACCCACTTCGCCGGCACCCATGATGATGTAGCGCTTGGCTTCCATGCTTTGCGGCTCGCGCGCGAGAAGGGTCGGACAGCCCCGGCCGCTTGTCGAGTCGCGTGCCTCGAGAAGCGCCCCTCCTGCATGAGGCCAGGGTCGGGGTCGATGGGATAGCCTCTAGATCACGTCCAGAGATTCCACGGCACTCTTCGTCCCGGCCACCACGAGCCGGTCGCCCTCGTCGATGAGGTCGTCGGCGGTGGGCACGCGGATCGCTGGCGCGCCGCCGTCGGCGACGCGTTTGCGCAGCAGCACCACCTGCGCGCCGTAGTGCTGGCCGATGGCCAGCTCGCGGATCGTCTTGCCGAAGAAACGCGGCGGCGGCTGGATCTCCTGCAGCACGAAGCCGCCGCCGAGGTCCACCTGCTGGCCGCGGCTGGCCACCAGAACGTTGCTCGACACCTGCCCGGCGAGGTCGCGCCGCAGCACTTCCTGATTGTAGGCCTGGATCACGGCGCTCTTGTGCACGCTGCCGACCAGGCGCTTTGGATCGGCGCGATCGACGACCGGCAGTTCCTCGGCCAGCCCGCGGCTGAACATCTTCAACACGACATCGAGGTCGTCGTCCTCGGTGACAGTCGGTCCGTCCGTGCGCGCCAGATCGCCCGCCACGACGACGCCCATCAGCACGTCGCGCTCGGCGATGGAGCGGGTGAGATCGCGCAGGTGGATGGTGCCGAGCAGCCGAGCGTCGTCGTTCAATACGAAGTACTCGCTGCGCTCGCCCTCCAACATCGCTTCGAGCACCGTTGCAATATTCGCCGCAGCCGGCAGGGTGCCGGGGTCGCGGTCGATGATGTCGTGGGCGAAGAGATCCTTGAGCACGTGGTGGGTCTTCTCTTCGTAGAGGTCGATGCCACGACGCAGCAACTTGGCGGTATAGATCGATTCTCGCGACAGGAAGGTCGAAACCAGCGTGCTGGTGACGCAGGCCGCCATCAGCGGCGGGATGATGTTGATGGTCTGGGTGAGCTCGAAGATGATGAGAATCGCCGACATGGGCGCATGCGTGGCTGCCGCGACCACCGCGCCCATCGCCACCAACGCGTAGGCGCCCGACGAAGCCGTGGCTTCGGGAAACCATTGGTGGATGAATGACCCGAGGAAGCCGCCGGTCATCGCGCCGAGGAAGAGTGAGGGGGCGAACACACCGCCCGAGCCGCCCGAGCCGATGGTGATCGAGGTTGCGACGAGCTTCGCCAGCAGCAGTACGCCGAGGGTGACGATTGGCAGTGACGGCGTGAGTGCCATCGCGATCGTGCTGTACCCGACGCCGAAGATATTCGGCAGCCAGATGCCGATGCCGCCGACGATCAGCCCTCCGATGCCGGCCTTCAGGTACTCCGGCACTGCGATCTTCTCGAACAGGCGTTCGCTGAGGGTGAGACTGCGGATGAAGGCCAGCGCCACCAGCCCCGCCACGAGTCCGACTGCCATGTACGGCCCCAGCTCGAAGGGGCTCACCAACTCGTAGGGCGGCACCTGAAACGCGGGGTGGTTTCCGAGTGCGAAGCGCGACACCACCGTCGCGACCACCGACGAGATCACGATGGGCGAAAGCTGCGCCACCGCAAAATTGCTCACCACGACCTCGGCGGCGAAGAGCGCGCCTGCGATCGGCGCGTTGAACGTTGCGGCGATGCCGGCCGCCGCGCCGCAGCCGACGATTACGCGCAGCTGCGCGGCCGGCACCTTCAACATCTGGCCCAGTGTCGAGCCCAATGCCGAGCCGATCTGGACGATCGGCCCCTCGCGGCCCACCGAGCCGCCGCTGCCGATCGAGATGGCCGACGCCAGCGCCTTGACCGCCACGACCCGCGGCCGGATGACGCCGCCACGCAGCGCCACTGCGGCCATCACTTCCGGCACCCCGTGGCCCTTCGCCTCCCGCGCGCAGAACCAGATCAGCGGCCCCACCAGCAGGCCGCCGATCGTCGGGATCGCCAGCCTCCAGTACCAGGGCAGCGCCCGAGCCGCCGCCAGCGGGTCCGACGCCTCGGCGAGGAGGCCCTCCTCCATCAGCTGCGCAAGCCCCTCGGTGCCCTCGAAAAAAAGCGCCTGAACCACCCGGATCAAGAGTCGGAAGATGACGGCGCCGACGGCCCCGAACAGGCCGACGGTGATCGCCACGAGCACCATGAAGAGGTGTCCGGTCGACTGCGAGCGCAACTCTTGGGTGCTGGAGGCTGCGATGGCACTGGCTCCGGTGGGTGGGCGCATCGCATGCTAGCAATCGAGGGGTTGGTTCGGGGCCGCGTGCGATCCGCTAGTCTTGAGGCGATGTCGGGCCCCAGGCGGTGGACCCCGCTCGAGACCGAGTTGCTGCAGGAATGTGCGGTCTTCTCGGTGAGTCGTACGCGAACCGTTTCTCCCAAGAACGGCAGCGAGCACGACTTCTATCGCATCGATTCCGTCGACTGGGTGAACATCATCCCCGTCACGCCAGAGGGCGAGGTGGTGATGATCCGCCAGTACCGCCATGGCACCCGCGAAGTGACGCTCGAGATCCCCGGTGGCATGGTCGACCCGGGTGAAGCCCCCGCCGAAGCGGCCGCGCGCGAGCTGCTCGAGGAGACCGGCTACCGGGCGGACGCAGTGGTGCCGATTGGTGCGACCAGCCCGAACCCGGCGATCTTCGGCAATCGCGTCCACAGCTATCTCGGCCGCGGCGCGCGGCGGGTCGCAGAGATTGCGAACGATGGCAACGAGGAGACGGTGGTCGAACTCGTCTCCGAGGCGCGGCTGCCGGAGGTGCTGCGCAACGGCGGCGTCGATCACGCGCTCGTGCTGGCGGCGTTCCTTTTCCGCAAGCTGCACGAGGAGGCGTCCGCGCGATGAAGTCGCGCATGCCCCTCGGCGACTTCCTCGTGGCCTATCTGCGCCGAGCCGGTGTGACGCACATCTTCGGACTGCCCGGCGATCTGGTGCTGGGCCTGTTTCACCGCTTCGGAGCCTCGCGCGGGCTGGACATCGTGACCTTCGCTCACGAGCCGGCGGTGGGTTTTGCCGCCGACGGCTACGCGCGCAGCACCCGCAAGCTGGGCGTGGTGTGCGTCACCTATGGCGCCGGCGGTCACAACATCGTGAACCCGGTCGCCGGTGCCTATGCCGAGCAGATTCCGCTGCTGGTGGTGTCAGGCGGCCCGGGCGACGCGGAGAGTCAGATCGCCGGCGTGCACCACCAGGTGAAGGACGTCGAGGCACAGTGCCGGATTTTCTCAGAGGTCACGTGCACGGCGCGCATCCTGAAGCACCCGAGTCTGGTGGCCGAGGAGGTGCACGAAACGATGCGGCAGATCCTTGCCGAGTCGCGGCCCGGCTATCTAGAGATCCACCGCGACATGGTCGACGTCGAGATTCCCGTGCCGAAGTCGATCCAGGAGTGGGATGGCACCTTCGCCGCCCCGGCCTCGGACGCCCGCAAGCTGGCGGAGGCCGTGGCGGACACCAGCGCGCGCCTGCGCCAGGCCAAGCGGCCGATCCTGATCGCCGGCGTCGAGCTCTATCGCGAGCGCGCGGAGCAGGGGTTTCGCCGCCTCGCCGAGAAGCTCGGCGCCCCGGTGGTGACGACATTGCTCGCCAAGGGCGTGTTTCCGATGGATCACCCGCAGCACATGGGCATCCACGTCGGGCCCTTCAGCGCGGGCGCGATCCAGCAGCGGGTGCGTGCAGCGGACCTGGTTCTCTCGCTCGGCAATCAACTCACGGATATGAATCTGGGGGCTGCGAAGCCCCAGGTGAAGCGTGAACGCTCGGTGTGGGCCGTCGGCGGGCGGGTCAACGTGTCGCTCCACACCTACACCGACGTCATGCTGAAGGATTTCATCGCGAAGCTTGCGCGGGAGAAGTTGCCGCGCCGTCGCGAACGCGTCGAGTACTACGACAACCTGAAGCACTCGCCACTTCGCGAGGGCAGCCGTGCGCCTCTCCGCATCAACGACATGCTGCTCGAGGTGAACGAGTTCCTGGCCAGCAGCAAGGGGCGCGGCTACGACGTCTTCGCCGAATCCGGGGACATGCTCTTTGGGGGCCTGGAAGTGCGGTTGCGCGAGGGCGGCACCTACTTCGCACAGGGCTACTACGCATCGATGGGTTTCGCCGTTCCGGCGGCGATGGGTGGCGAGATCGGCACTGGGCGCCGGCCTCTCGTTCTGTGCGGCGACGGCGGCTTTCAGATGACCGGGCCGGAGATCGCGTTTGCGCCCGGCCGCGGTCTGACGCCGATCATTGTGCTCGTGAACAACGGCGGGTGGGGCATCTTCCGGCCGGTGACACCGCGCAAAGATCTACTCGAAATTCCCAGCTGGCCCTACGCCGAGATGGCCCAAGGCTGGGGCGGCGTCGGTATGCGCGTGCAGACGCGCCGGGAGCTGCGCGAGGCGCTGTGCGCGGCGCACGAAGTTCGAGATTTCGTGATCGTCGAGTGCATCGTGCCCGCCGCGGATAGCTCTCCGATCAGCCGGCGCTATATCCGAGCCAGCTCCCGCAAGGCAAGCGCACCTCGCGAATGAGCGGCGAGTTCATGCCGGCCCGCGAGGACGGCGCGCCCGCAGCCATGACGGCGCGGTCATTGCTCGTGCTCTACGGAAAATGCGTAGTCGCGGCGACGCTCTTCTGGTCACCACTTCTATTGGGCGGCGGGCTCCAGGGCCACGACTGGAACACGCACCACTTCCACTACTTCGACTGGACGCGCCAGGCCTTCAGCCAATACGGGGCTTTCCCTCTCTTCATGGCCGACGCATGGGTAACGCCGAACTTCCTCGCCAATGCCGAGGCCCCGAGCCTGGGCCCGCTCGTGTGGTTGCTCTTCTTCCTTCCGACCGGCGCGTACGTGAAGCTGCTCGTCGTTGCGACCAGTGCCTTCGGGTTGGCGGGAGGCTGGTTGCTGGCGCGGGAGCTCGACGCGGCGCCGCCCGTGGCGGCACTGGTGGCGGCGGCGTACGCGTTCGGCGGCTTCTTCGCCTCGCACCTGGCGGTCGGTCATCACTGGGCGATGGGCGCGTGGCTGCTGCCGGCGCTCGTGTGGCTGGCGCGGCGGGCGGTCATGGGGAGTGATGCGGCGCTATTCGCGGCGGCGGGGCTCAACGCCTTCACCATTCTGGGCGGTCAGCACCAGCCCTTCATCTGGCAGAACCTGCTGCTCGGCGCGTTGGCGCTGTTGTGGGCGGTGCGGGTGCGCGCGACCTATCCGCTGCTGAGGCTAGCCGGGCTGGTGGCGCTCGCTGCCGCGCTCGGCGCCGTGAAGCTGGTGCCGCTCTGGCTCGAGTTCGCCGGCTACGCGCCGATCGCGCGCATCCAGGGTCTGCCCCTCGCATCGCTCTTTGCCGCTCTGCTGTCTCGCGGACAGATGCCGGGTCGCGTCGACCCGGCGATTGCCTACGAGTTCGGTGCCGGCTGGTGGGAGTACGCCTTCTATCTCGGTCCGGTGGCGCTGGTCTGTCTGCTCGCCGGTCTCGCGTTGGCGCGTCGCGTCTGGCCGCTCATGGTCATCGGCACCTTCTTCCTGCTCCTGGCGATCGAGCCGGGCCCGTGGCCGCTCATCGAGGATCTGCCGGTGTGGCGTTCGCAGCGCTGCCCGTCGCGTTTTCTGGTGCTGGCGCTCTTCGCCTTCTGGTTTGCGGCAGCCAGCGGGCTCGAACGCTTGCGCCGGCTCGGCGCTGCGCGCTGGCCGCGCGGCGCGGCTGCGCTGTGCTGGGCGCTCGCGCTTCTCGTGGTCGGCGATCTCTGGGTCGAAGCCCGCAGCTGGCAGGTCGCCGCGACGGGGCTGGGCGTCGCGGCGCGAACCCATCGCCCGGTGCCGGAAGTTCTGGAGACGCCTTCCGGCGCCGCCGCGCGCCTCGCGGAGTTTGCGCCGAACCGGCTCGTCTATGCCGTCGAAGCACCAGCGCCGGCCCGCGTCGTTCTGCCACTGCGTTACGGCAGTGGCCCCGCCGAATGGCAGGTCGAGGGTGCGGAGATCGAAGCCGCCGACGAATGGCTGGCGTTGCGTGTGCCGGCGGGTTCCGGCGAGGCCGTGTTGCGCTATCGCCCGCCCGGCCTCGCCCTCGGTGCGGGCGTGAGCGCGGCCGCGTGGCTCGCGTGTCTCGGCCTCGCAGGGCAGCGCCGCAGAGCGGCGACATGAGTGAAGCCTCTCCGCATCCCCGTGCCATCTTGACGGCGTTGCCGTTCGCCGCCGCTGCGACGCTCTTCGCCGCTCGCCTTCTGCCCATTCGCTTCGAGTACGTAGAGAATGAACTCGGCATCGTGAGCCTGGCCACGCTCGAACGCTATCCGCTGCAGCAGGAGACGTTCTGGCTGTTTGCCGCGGTTGCCTTGACGGCGCTCGTCACCTGGGCGTTGGCGCGCTGGCTCGTCAGTCGCATGCCGTTCGGAACCGCGGGCCTCGTGGGTGAGGGGCTCGGCACCTTGGCGCTGTTGGGGGCCCTGTGGTTGCCCCCGGCCCTCGGAGTCTGCAGCGCCGTGCTCTTCGCGGCTGCACTCTACCTTGTCATGCGTGGTGGAGCTGCGAGTCAGCCGGACGCACCGGATCCGGCTCCGGTGCGTCCGGTGTTGGCGCGCAGTGTCGCAGTCCTCGTTGGCGCGTCGCTGCTCCTCGCACTCGCGCTCACGGGGGACATCTTTGCCAACGCCTGGAGCGTGGCGCACGGCTTCTCGGACGAATCTCGCGTCATGCGCGGCTTCCCGTTCATGGGCGAGATCGGGCAGCACCTGGCCTGGGGCAACGCGCTGCGCAATGGAGAGCTTCACGGAAAGGACTTCTTCTGTCTCTACGGCCCGCTCTACGATCTCGGGCTCGTCGGGGCGTGGGAGCTCTTCGGCCGCTCGATCGTGGTG